>JBIKMB010000016.1:0-51368 GCA_044359485.1 Pirellulaceae bacterium
GCATGGCCATCAATGCCATGCGTACTCCCGCCCAGATAAGCATGAAGATCACGGAGATACCGATCATTTTCGGGCCGGTCTCCTTACCCTGAATGGTCCGAATGATACCGACGCAACATCCGATACCAGAACACAAAATACAAATCAACCAATCAACGGCCGTCAGTTCGTCCGGTTCAACTCGAACGTTCGGTGTAAATCCCTGGTTGCTGGGCGAACTAAAAGGATTGTTGCTTTCTGGACCTTGCGGCATGCTCATAACGATTCCACCCGATAGATAACGTGCTAGTCAACGACCGAAATTCTACCGTATCGATCCCACCATTCAACGGCTCCAAAAAAATACATAATTTGGATTCAATACATCATCCAACCCGTGATCAGGTGGTTTTTGGCAATACGATACGTTTCCCCAGTGTCATAAAGCGGATGGGGAGGGATTCGAACCCATGGTAGCTGTTAGACTACTCCGGTTTTCAAGACCGGTGCGATAAACCACTCTGCCACCCATCCAGAGGAAATTTCTGTATCTTTTTCAAGGTTTCCATGTCAAGCCATCACTGTATGAGAGACCCTCTTACGACCTTCCGGTTCGGTGATTTCCAACCGAGCTGCTCAACGGAACGAATTCAATCAACGTGGATATAAACGCAACTCATGTAGGAGATTGCACTGTGCGCGCTGATCAGAATTTGCTAACAACCGCTCTGGCCGCTTCAGGATCAGGTCCTTGCCGCCGCTAGAAAGACATACGTACACTGCACTAGGAACGCGACATGAATGGTCCCTTTTCATCTCCACCTGCGCAACCAGCCCTATCCAGCCATCCATCGCTTACCGAAGGTCGCGTCAAATGGCTTCACCGCTTCATATGGCAACTCACTTCGCTCTTAGTCGCATCTCTCTTCCCACCCCCATTGTATTCGCAAGGCCCGACCATTTTCGGAGGAACTGGTGCAGTTCTTATGAAACATGGGGATGTCATCTCCGGGGAACTCGCCCCCATGGGCGATCAAATATCGATCCGTATCGATGAAAACAACTCCGTGTTCATTCCATTGCGACAAATCGAATACAGCGCCCGAACGGTAGATGAAATCTATCAATTCAAGGTGAAAAAATATGGACGAATCGGTACCGGAGAACATTATCAATTGGCTCTGTGGTGCCTAAAAAACAAACTGAATGATCAAGCTGTGTTTCACTACGAAGAATTGAAACGCATGGTCCCGAATGACCCAATTGTAAAACGCCTCGCGTTTCAAGTGAAAGAAACCATTCTTCAGGAACCTTGGGCCAAGGAAATCATTCGCCAACAAAATGAATTTCGAGCCGCTCATTCCACCAGCAACTCCGTCGTTACCGCGAGTGCCGACAGCAATCAAGCTGGAGGCGTACAAACCGCCGGTGGCACCAAGTCAAACAGTGCGACAACCCCGGCGGGTCGTGGTTCCCTCGCGCCACCCACCACCTCACCACCTCAATCGATTCCACGCGCAACAGCGAAACCTCAACCCTTTGCAACGTCCGATACCGCCGCCAAGCAGCTAACCTTTGAACCTTTGGTTACCGAAGATGCGACCAAACTATTCCGCTCTCATCTACAACCGATTCTACTTCAAAAGTGCGGTCAATCAGGCTGCCATGGCAATCAGTCCACCAATGATTTAAAGCTGCTCCGGCCTACTGCCAATTCAACCAAAAAAACAGCCGATAGCAACATTGCGTCCCTGCTACCCTTCCTCGATGCGGCAGACGCTCAAAAATCAACCCTTTATCAATTGGCCACCAAACCCCACGGTTCTTTAAAAACGGGCGCTATTGGCCAAGTCGATAACGACGGCAGCGATGAACTCCTGGGTTGGATCAAACTGATCGTGCTTCAAACCGAGCAAAAAAATATCGGCCTTACCCCCTCGAGCCTCGGAGTTAACAGCAATCCTACCTCTCCCGCCAGCAGTCCCAACTCTTCTTCGCAACTATGGCAGCAACATTTGGATCGACTACCCGGTGGAGCGCCGGGAACTATAGGAAATAACGAACGACCTAATTTCAACGACGCCCCGATTGTTTCGGTCCAAAATTACGATAGCTCAACCCACCAGCCGTTCTTGCCAGATATTTCGAAAGAAATCACACCCTCTGAGTTGGATAAGCTCGAAGAAGAGATTCGACGCGCCGAGGCGGCAGAAAAAGCTGGACAAGGCAACGCTAATCCAACCAATTCCGTCGATCCTTTTGATCCAAATGCCTTCAATAACCAATATCGTAAGCCAGAATAAGGTAGGCTTATCGACCCGCAAGAATTCGATTTGTTGTTCATTTTTTCACTAAAAACCGAACGAAAACTCGATATCGATCCGAACGGGCAAGGTTGGCTCGCTGTTCAGGCTCCGAAAGTCGAATAAAATACGGTTCAATTTTTAGCGCTTCATCGATAGTTCACTAAAGGAAGAATTGCCTTGTTGCGAACGCATACATGCGGTCAATTACGAGTTGAAAATGTGGATCAAGAAGTCACTTTGTGCGGTTGGGTTGACACCACCCGCGATCATGGTGGAGCCGTTTTTCTTGATCTCCGCGATCGATACGGAAAGACTCAAGTCGTTGTGGCTCCCCAGAGAGGCCAAGAAGTTTTAGACGTTGCCAAAAGCCTGCGTGGCGAAGATGTTGTTTTAGTCCGCGGTATTGTATCGCATCGACTCGAAGGAAAGATCAACAACAAAATTTCGACCGGCGAGATTGAAATACGAGCAACGTACGTCGAAGTGCTCAATCGCTCTGCAACGCCCCCTTTCTTCCCTGGGCAAGAGGAATTACCGGGCGAAGATCTTCGCTTGAAGTATCGCTACTTGGATTTGCGCCGCGAGCAGATGCAAAAGACATTAATTCTGCGCAGTCGCATTGAAAAGACGATGCGAGATTACTTCGAGGAACATGAATTTATCGATGTAGAAACACCCATCTTGGGTCGCAGTACGCCAGAAGGCGCTCGCGATTATCTCGTTCCTAGCCGAGTGCACTGGGGCCATTTCTATGCGCTCCCTCAGTCGCCTCAATTATACAAACAAATTATGATGATCGCGGGGTACGATCGTTACGTGCAAATTGCCCGTTGCTTCCGCGACGAAGACCTGCGCGCAGATCGCCAGCCCGAATTTACCCAACTCGATTTGGAAATGTCATTCGTCAATGCCGAAGACGTCATCGGAATGATCGACGGTTTGATGGTTCGCTTGGCCAAAGAGCATTTAGGTATTGAGCTGAAAACACCTCTTCCACGAATGACTTACGATGAAGCGATGCGTCGCTTTGGTTCTGATGCACCCGACTTACGTTATGGCCTGGAAATTGTCGATATCTCAGCTCAAGCCAAGAAAACGGAGTTCCGCGTTTTTCGAGAAACCGTAGATGCTGGAGGCTACGTCCGCGGTTTTAATGTCAATGGAAAAGCGGAAGAGTTTTCACGCAAACGCATCGATGAACTGACCGAAATCATCAAAAAAGATTTCGGTGCCAAGGGACTGGCCTGGTTCCGAGTCGAACCCGACTCATCGCTTTGGTCACCCATCTCCAAAAATCTTGCACCCGAATTATTGGCGGAAATCGGCCAGCAATTCTCTGCTAAACCAGGCGATATGTTATTCATTGTTGCCGACAGTTGGGAAGTAACCTGCAAAGCACTCAACGGACTCCGTCGACGCTTGGCCGCTGAACTGAAGCTATATGACCCGAAATCAATGCATTTTTCCTGGGTCGTCGAATTTCCGATGTTTGAACATGATCCGGAAGAGAATCGATGGGTCGCGATGCATCATCCATTTACGGCACCTCGAGTGCAAGACTTCGAAATGCTTAATAGCGAGCCGGGGCGATGTCGCGCTCAAGCCTATGATTTAGTGATCAACGGGTACGAAGCAGGTGGCGGAACGATCCGTATCCATAACAGCGATATCCAAAGCCAAGTGTTCAGCTTGCTCGGCATAACTCCCGAAACAGCTCGTGACCGGTTTGGATTTTTGCTCGATGCACTCCGCTTCGGCGCTCCACCCCATGGCGGTATTGCGCTGGGTATCGATCGAATCGTTATGTTGTTTGGCGGTATGGATAATATCCGCGATTGCATCGCATTCCCCAAAACACAAAAAGCCACGGATATGATGACCGAAGCTCCAGGGACAGTTGAAACCAAACAACTAAAGGAACTCCATATTCAAATCGAAACACCCCCTGCGAATTCTTAATGAGTGCTCTGATCGACTTTATTCTGCATTTCGATAAGCATCTAGCGGAGATCATCTCTCAGTATGGCTCCGCTACGTATGCTTTCCTATTTGCAATTGTGTTTTGCGAAACGGGCGTTGTATTTCTACCGTTTCTTCCCGGCGACTCATTGCTTTTCGCCGCCGGTGCCATGGCGGGTGCAGAACTGTTGAATATTTGGATTCTGGCGGCGCTACTTTTCGTCGCTGCGATCACTGGCGACACGCTCAACTATCATCTCGGTCAATGGTTTGGCAGACGCATGCCGTTTGTTCGTGAACATCACATCCAAATGACCGAACAATATTTTCGAAAATATGGTGGCAAAACCGTGATCTTGGCGAGATTTATCCCCATTGTTCGCACCTTGGCCCCATTTGTCGCTGGCATGGGTGCGATGAATTATCGACAATTCCTGATGTATAACGTTGTCGGAGGCTTCGTCTGGGTCTTCTTATTCTTATTCGCTGGATACCTTTTCGGTAGTCTCCCGTGGGTCAAATCAAATTTCAAATTCATCATCGTGGCGATCATCTTTGTCTCGGTGCTTCCGATGGCTTGGGAAATGAGGCACATGCTGCTACGTCTCTTCCGTCGATTCGTTTTGGGAAAGAAAACACCCACACCTCATGAGTGACGCGTCCGCGAGGGAGCTTTATCCATTCGCACCATTTCAGCAATGGCCACACTTTTCCCTAATTTGATTTGCTAAATCGATAAGCCGACCTACCTTTGAATGGTTGATTCCGTTTCCAACGTGTCAGGTCGCCATGAATTGTCTCAGATATCGCTCAAATTTAGTGGTTCTTGCCCCTCTCTTGCTCATACTTGCCTCGGGCTGTTATCACGCCGCCCCGAGTTCCGCCACCACAACGTCCACCTTACCTGAAAAACTGGCTCAGGTGGATTTTTCCAGTAGCCCCAAGACGATTGTGCTTCAGCGCATTATGCAGGTAGGCCAAAGTGGTCCGGAGATGATCCTCGGGCAAAACATTGGTTGTGCCAGCAATCCAACCAACGAATTGAAACTCGAACTGATGAAACTGGAGTCCCTATCACCAGACTGCAAGCGACCGCTCCTGATCGGACTGGACTATGGCTGGGGCGATATGGATCCTGAAGCGATTCGTGAAGCGAACAAAATTTTGATTGATCATTGGCTTCGTGGCGGCCTTGTAACGCTCAATTTTGACCCTGGCAATCCACGCACATTAAAGCCAGATCCAACCGATAATTCTCCTGTCGATCTTCGCCGAGTCATACTGCCAGGAACACCGGAAAATCGCGAATTTAGCTATCAGCTCCGGATTGTTGCGCAAGGTTTAAAAGAACTCCAACGCGCTGGTGTGGTAGTTCTCTGGCGTCCTTTTCACGAACCTAATGGTGGCTGGTTTTGGTGGTGTGCACACGATCAAGCAACAGGTACCTGGACAACGCCCGAGCACTATCGTTTGCTATGGGAGTATACCTATCGAGAACTGACTCAAGGCTACCGCTTGAATAATTTGATTTGGGTCTATTCGCCAGCATCGATGAATTCTTCAGAAATGAAACCAACCGATATGTATTATCCTGGCGATGATTGTGTGGATCTCATCGGAGTCGATCTCTATACCGATTCGTTTTCTCTCGAAACCTTCGATGCGCAAAATGGTTTCAACCGGCTGCGAAAATTTAAAAAACCACTGGCGATATGCGAACTTGGAAGCCGTCGTTTAGATGGATCCTTCAATGCCCATCAAGCGTTTGAAGCGATTCTTGAATATTGCCCTGATGCGAAGTACGTTCTCTTTTGGCACTCCTGGAACGAAGGTGGAAAACGTATACCGATGGCACTGATCGATTGCCTCGATGCTAAGCAACTTCTGGCCGATTCCAGGGCTCTGACACTCGCTCCCTCCACCGATTCGTCCTCTAAAGATACCGGCAGAAACGCCGAAGCACGCGCGGAATAAAATTTAAGTCGCCGCGTTCTTTCTGCCATCCCAACCGTTATAACCGAAACGATCGATTTGATTTATCCGCCGCCAAATGGACTTGGAACGATGACGATCCACAAAAAATACTTCCCCGGTTTCGTGTAGTAGTCTTTAGAAGCGTTACTGCATACATCCCTAACTCAAGACGCAACCTAATGACTATCGCTGCGAATCTTCCAACGTCCACAAATACCGAACTCAATCCCAATTCGATCAATACGCACGCTGGTGCGGCGTTCTTTTGCCATTGGTTAACCCAAAAAGCTTGGTCCACCATAAGCAGCAAGCGTGTTCTAATTGCAGGATGTGGATCAGGTCATGAAGCGGCTGCGATTCAGGCGGAACTGAAAGCCGATGTAGATGCAATCGACATCAAAGATTTTGTATCCGACGACCTCAAAGCTCAATCGCCAGTTCGTTATGCGGTTGGTAGTGTTTGCGACCTTTCATTCCCTGACGATACATTCGACGCCATCTTTTATCACCATGTTATCGAGCATGTCGACAATCCAACTGCAAGTTTGCGCGAACTGCATCGCGTGCTGAAGCCAAACGGCTGGCTTTTTGTCGGCACCCCCAATCGACATCGACTGCTCAGTTCGATCGGCGCTCATCAACAATCGGAATGGGAAGCTACACTCGTCAATAAAGTGAAGGATAATATTCGCGACTGGAAAGATCGTATCACTGGTAGATTCCGCAATGAACTCGGCGCCCATGCGGGTTTTACCCGCCGAGAATTAGATTCAATGCTCTCCGTACACTTCGCATGCCGCGATTGGCTCACCGAAGACTATCTCCGTTTTAAATATTCTGGGGGACGCGTGGCAACGCTTATTCCGCTGGCGACTCACCCAACCATCTCTTGGTTCTCTGCGCCCGCTATTTACGTCATGTGCCAGAAGACGAAATAGTTTGGTACAATACGTAGATCGCTGCATTGGCGTAGCGGACCTCACTGTGGATTCCATAGCGAGGATTATGCCCACTAAGTAACTAGCGATCGGTGTATGAGACTCCTATTTTATCCTTCGACATGGCATCGAACTTTTCTTTTGACATGCCTGGCAATTCAAATAGGACCACTGGCTCAGGCACAGTATGATCCTAATGCTCGAGAACCCGTTCGGAAAATAAATGGTTCCCTCGTGCTGCACGGCGGCGGTAAGCTCGATGAGCGTGTTCGAGAAACCTTTATTCAATTGGCCGGTGGTAATAAAGCCAAAATCATTATCGTCCCCAGCGCCTCAGCCGAAATATCGCCCGATGAAGAACTTCTCGAAAAATGGCAAACTTATCCAACGGCGAGCCTTCGATCTCTGCATGCCGACTCGCGCGATACCGCTGAGAGTGAGGCAATACTCGCTGCCATCAAAGAGGCCACTGGCATATGGTTCAGTGGCGGTGATCAAGAACGGCTGGAAGCACTCTATGTTGGAAATAAATTCGAGAGCGAGTTATTGCAAGTGCTCGAACGTGGGGGCGTGGTAGGGGGCTCTTCCGCGGGTGCTGCAATCGCCACTAAGGTGATGATTTCACGCGGAGAGAAACGCCAAGGCTTTGACCTGTTACCCGAATCCATTGTCGATCAACATTTTGTCCAACGCAATCGCGAAGCACGTTTATTGAAAATGCTCGCTAGTCATCCAGACCGCATCGGAGTTGGCATCGATGAAGATACTGCGTTGATCGTGCGGGGGCGAAGAATGGTCGCCGTAGGATCTTCCACAGTGGATCTCTACTTGGCCCCCAGTCAGCATTTTCCGCTCTTTAAGAAAACGTTGCGACAAGGCGAATTCGCCGACTTGATTGCCCTGCATCGCTCGGCACTGGCTCGCCAAGCGGCCCCATTCCCACCATCACCAGCCCCAGTTCCTTTTGTTCCCAAGGGAACTTTATTTATCGTCGGTGGAGGTGGCGTTCCCGCTGGAATGCTCGAACAGTTTATCGACAAGGCCGGCGGTCCAGACGCTCCGATCGTATACGTCCCCTGCCTGGAAGAAGAGGATGCAAGTCGTGACCAATTTGATGTGATCCTGCGACGAGCCGGGGCGAAAAACGTTACAAAGCTACACACCAAAGATCGTAAAAAAGCGAATTCAGACGACACCTTTCTTGCCCCCTTGCAAGATGCCACAGGAATATGGTTCGGCGGCGGTCGGCAATGGAATTTTGTCGATTCCTATCAAAATACCAAAGCGCATCAATTGATGCTCGCTGTTTTGGAACGCGGAGGAGCTATCGGTGGCTCGTCCGCCGGCGCTTCCATCCAAGGAGACTATATGCCTCGCGGCGATCCGCTGGGCAACCTCAACATCGTAGCTCCAGGTTACGAACGAGGCTTGGGCTTTCTGTGCGGTGTCGCAATCGATCAACACTTTGCCCAACGCAATCGTTTCAAAGACATGTCTTCCTTGATTCAAACCCATCCTCAACTCTTGGGAATCGGAATCGATGAAAGCACTGCCCTGATCGTTCAAGGCCACCTGGCTGAAGTCGTCGGAGCGGGGCGGGTCTCTTTTTACAATGCCCAGTCTCCAGAGTGGTTAGCCGCCAGCCAAGCGAAATCCTTTGCACAAGATGGTACAACGTCACCGCGGCAAGAAAATACGATTCCTCTTAAGGATCATATCAGCCTGAGCGCCGGAGAGTGCTTTCACTTGAAAGATCGAAAGATCATCGTAAAAACTCCTTAATGGTACTCTTTCGGAATGTTTCCTATGGATTCCAGACAGATTTTACTATCCGTCGCTTTCTTCTTCACTGTCACCGCCGAGACAAGCGTCGCATTCGCCCAGCTAGCAAACGATTCAGTCGCGACGGCAGACTGGTTGATTGATCCCACAAATTATGTCGCGCGAGCTAAAGTGGACGAGGAGCGAAAGAAGCTTGAGCTTTCCAACGGACTGATCCGTCGCACTTTTTTACTTCACCCAAATTTGGCCACCGTTGAATTGCAACAACTCACCACGCAACAGACCTTGCTGCGAGCGATTAAACCCGAGGGACGGTTTGTTCTTAACGGGCGAAGTTACAATATCGGCGGGCTGATCGGGCAACCCAACCATGCGTTTCTCACCGAGCCGTGGCTTGCTGATCTACAAAACGATCCCCATAGTCTGCAGTTTTCAGGCTATAGTATCGGTGAACCACAAGAACGATTGGCCTGGAAACGCGTTCGCTACAGTTCCTCCTCCCCTTGGCCTCCCAAAGGTGTGCGACTTGAATTCAAATTTAAGTTTCCTATGAACCAGCTATTGGGACCAATACCATCAACGGCAGGTCGTGACTTGCTCTGGAGTGACTCTTTTGAAAATCTGAAAAAGGAATGGACCGTCACTAAATCGACTCGCGACGAGCGTATCAGCTTCCAAAATGAGGGAAAGGCTGGGGAAATCTACGCGCTCGCAAATACCCATTGTTTTGCCACACGACAAGTTTCTGCCAATACCCAACTTGTCGAAATACACCTAGATGCCGGAACCGATCTTGACAGTAGCTGGGGACCGGGGCTGGCTCTTCTATTTTCGAATCGCATCATTGAAGTCAATCTTCGTCCCGGAGACCGTGGCGAACATGGCCATTTCGAATTGCGTGACAATGGACAAACGCGTTTAGCAAACATCGAAGATTTTGCAGCCGCAGATGGTGGCCTAGATACCAGCTACTCCTATCATTTGCGGGCCCGATTCGAACAGAAAAATCTGGTCTGGGAAGTTGCTCGCCATAACAAATCATCCCTTCTTTACCAACCGCTTTTCACCGTTCCTATTGGCGATTTATCGCTTCAGCAGATCCGAGTGGGCAAAACGGACCGTGAAGGGAAGGGGAGTGATGAAAAACCGGCTGACACCCCCGCTTGGTATCGCTCCAAAATTCTATCAGTGCATTGTTACGGCCCGCTCGATTCGAAAAAACTCGAACAACAACTTTCAAATCCATTGGCGAATGTTGGTGTCTCTGTAATTTATGAAATGTATGATGGCCTCCCCTGTTACTGCAAATGGATTGAATTGCGAAATGGTTCACAGGACACATTGCAGGTGGATGGATTCGCCAGCGACTTACTAGCGGCGGTCGAATTCGCTTCTGAGGTTGATAAGCTTTCCTCGGCAGGAAGCACTCCCCCAAATTTTCATGTAGAAACCGACATGGCTTTTGGAGGCATGATGGCGACGGGTGCCAATCGCCATTCCTATCGATGGCTGGCAGATCCTGATTATGACACTCAGGTGAATTATGAAAAGCAAACTCCCTGCCTGCTGGAAGTTGGTCCCGATCTTGGGCCAGCGATTGCAGTGTCGCCCCAGCAAACCTTTTCGACCTATCGAGTTTGGGTACTCGCACAAGACAGTACCGAACGCGAACGCAAAGGACTCGCCGTTCGGCGTCTCTATCGAAAAATCGCTCCATGGGTTACCGAGAATCCATTGATGATGCATTTGATCGCTTCAGACGAGGCGTCTGTCAAACGAGCCATCGATCAATGCGCTGAAGTTGGCTTTGAAATGCTTATCATGAGTTTCGGCAGTGGATTTAATGTCGAAGATGGTCGCCCAGAAAACTTAGCCAAGGCTAAACTTTTTTCAGACTATGCCCGCAGCAAAGGGATCGAAATCGGCAGTTACTCCCTACTTGCGAGTCGCCGTATCAGCGATGAACATGATGTGGTGATGCCACCGAACCAAAAACCAATCTTTGGCAATTCCCCCTGCCTGGGAAGTGTTTGGGGCGAAAACTATTTTTCGAAAATCAATCAATTCTACAGGGCCAGCGGCTTCACTTTATTGGAACACGATGGTTCTTATCCTGGTGACGTTTGCGCTAGCGACAAACATCCTGGCCATCGAGATTTAAACGATTCACGCTGGAAGCAATGGGATAAAATAGCCATGTTTTATCAATGGTGTCGCAGCGAAGGAATTTACTTAAATGTTCCCGATCATTATTTCTTGATGGGCTCTAATAAAACGGGAATGGGATATCGCGAAGTTAATTGGTCTTTGCCACGAGCGCAACAAGTCATTCATACCCGCCAAAATATCTTTGATGGAACGTGGGAAAAGCTTCCATCCATGGGTTGGATGTTTGTGCCGCTTACACAATATCATGGTGGTGGCGCTGCAGCGACCATTGAGCCGCTTTCGCAACATAGGGATCACTATGAACGAATGCTGGATTCCAACCTCGCACTCGGAGTTCAAGCCTGCTATCGAGGACCAAGACTTTTTGATAGCCCAGCTACGCGTGACCTCGTGAAGTCAAAAGTTGAGTGGTATAAAAAATATCGAACGATTCTCGAAGGGGATTTAATTCATGGAAGACGAGCCGACTCTCGCGATGTCGACTGGATGCTGCATGTCAATCCAGATTCACCGCAACGTGGGATGCTGGTTGTCTTCAATCCACTAACAACAGCCCAACAACGAAAACTTTCGGTTTCGCTTTACTATACAGGACTCACCGATAAAGCTATCGTCACCGATGCAAAAGGGAATAAGAAGAACATATCACTAAAACGCGACTACTCTGCCATCATCGATGTCGATGTCCCTGCCGAGGGAATGTCCTGGTACCTGATAGAGACTCCTTAGGGTCGAAAACTATTCAGTAATTCAAGGGCGACTTTTTCGAAAGCTCCTTGCCACTGCGGGGCAAGAAGACAATCGCTATCCTCTTGCGCATAACCACGATTTAGGAGTTGTTCCGTAGTCGGCGCATAATAAATGTAGCCATTGGTGTAGCCACAAACCATCACCGGTCCCGACAACGCTTTTTTCAGCCGGAGTCCGATTTGCACCGTCAATTCCGCCGGAAACGTGATCATTTTGAGGTCGCCGATTTTCAGCCCGACCATTTCGACGTCCAGCTCGCGGGCACCGATATCTGCTATCTCACGCTGATGCATACGCAAAAGCTTTAAATTGGTTTGCAAGCGGCTGATCGACTCCATGGTGTAGATATTCTTCAAGTAAGCTTCAACCAAGCGACGATTGTCTCCATCCAGCTTTTTCAACCATTCGCGTTGCTGCTCTTGCTGCAGCATGTAAGCTCCCTTGTCCGTAGATGGATAGTCTGGAAACAGAGCTTGGGAATGAATCAGCTTCTGAAACTCTTTAAAGTTTAATGATGTCCCCTGCAGAGACTCGACAAGTTGATTTCGAACCTGCTCAATTTCCAAAATCGTCGGCCCCAGGTCCGCTAGGGGTATCTTGACTATTGTCTGTTTCCATTGACAGTCGACATCAGCCTTGGTCTCGACCTCCCTCATAGTTTTCAGAGCGGTCAATGCCAAAAGATTTCCGAGCTTTTCAGCATCTCTCGGTTGGGAATATTCCTTGTAACCAACCGGGTTGATATCCCCACCACAACCCTGCAGAAATAAGGCGACCGCTTCAGCGCCCATTTGCTCTTCGATCACTCGAGATGAATAGCCGGTGAAATCTGCTGTGTTCCCACCGGAAGGTGTGCCTTGAATCGGATGACATGCAAAATGATACAGAATCCCACGAATTTTATTGTCCAGTCCCGTAACCTTCAGCACCGTCACTACGGGATCAATAGGACCAATACTCTCGATTTCCTCGTCAGGCGGCAAACTGTAGGCATGACGATAGTCCGCCTCTTTGCCGCTTTTCAGTTTGACTCGTCGATTTTGACTGATTCGCTCTTCTTTACCGATACCCACCCCTACCTTTACAGGCTCGAGTTGTTTGATCGCCAATCCGACAGCATCGAGCGTACGGGTCAGCACATCAGGTGCTGAAATCCCATGACAATGAGTTGTATTGACGAGCACATGTTCCGGTTGAATACCAAACCGCGATTGCAGTTCCGTTCGTAAATCGTTCAGAAATTGTGCAGGCAACGGGCCGATGCGTTCCAGTGCCACGACATCTAACGACAAAATCAGGTAGCGGCTTTGTTGCTGTTCCACGACAAATGCACGAGCAAATAAAGGATCCGCAACTGGTCCGGCATCATAATGCGTGATATCAACTTTGCCGAAACCGCCTCGCATAACATCTGCCGCTTCCGAGGAACAGAGCAACACGCACAGCGTCATTGCCATCCCAACCATTTTCCAACAGCACTGCGTCATCGGTATCAATCCTGAGCTATTCACTTTCTGTTGCCCTGCCATGCTGTGTTACCAGGGACACTGCGATGAGCACCAAAAACCCGAGAGGTATTGTGATGATTCCAGGTTGACTGAAAGGTACGAGTGCATCTTCTGCCTTGAGACCATAGATTTTGGAGTACGACTCGCCACTGAGTAAAATCCACGTCAGAGAGCTAAGCATACCTACAATAATGGAGGCGGTTATTCCCTGCCTTGTCGTTTTTTTCCAGAATAGCCTCATGACCAGCGAGGGTAAATTGGCGGAGGCTGCAACACTAAATGCCCAACCTACCAAAAAGCTCACGTTCATTTTTTGAAAGAGTATTCCTAGCACGATAGCGATGATTCCAACAGCTACAGCGCTGATTTTTCCAAGGCGTACCTTTTCATGATCGTTCAATTTCCATTGCAAATAACTACTGCAAACATCGTGAACGACGGCGCCGCTGGCAGCCACAATTAATCCGCTGACGGTTCCTAGAACGGTGGTGAAAGCAATCGCTGAGATAATCGAAAACAGCAATTCACCGAAGGATTTCGCGAGCAGCGGGGCCGCCATGTTGGTATCGCTCAAGTCCAACGCTCCGCTCGTCATCGCTCCAATACCGATGTAGAGGGTGAGCACATAGAAGAATCCGATCGTTGCGATACCGACCACCGTGCTTTTGCGGGCTGCGGCTTCATCCTTTACCGTGTAATAGCGAATCAGAATGTGCGGTAACGAAGCGGTGCCACAGAAAAGAGCTAACATCAACGAGAGAAAATCGATTTTCGGAGCTAGGTTGGGCCCGCGAATACCCTGGAAGATCGGAGCTTGTCCGGGACGAAGAATATCCGCACCCAGCGTAGGCGTGGGTGAATAGGTGGTAACCTTCGCGCCTTCGGGAGTTGTGGAATTGGAGGTTCGCCACAGAACAATTTCACTTTCGCGAAAGACACGGAAAAACTCGATTGGGCCTAAAGGCCCCGTCTCCTTTTCGCCTTGAGGCAACCGCAAGACTTCCCCCGCGGGTTTAAGCTTACCTTCACCCGGCTTATTTCCCCGAGGTAAGCCGTTGATCAGCGTCGAACCATCTGCGAGTTTCATCACTGTCTGCGGCTGTGTCACGGTATCTGGTTCCACAGTCTTGAAACCACGATTCAGAATCAAAACGGAAAGAATAAAGCTGAATAAAACCAGCAGGCCACCTTTCAAAAATTGAACATACGTGGTGCTAGCCATGCCAGCGGTCATGACGATCACCACAACCACAGCGCCGACGGCGACGACCCCAACCCAATGCGGAAGGTTCAGAAGTGGTTGCACAAGCGCGCCGGCACCGACCATTTGTGGAATTAAGTAGAAGATACTGACGACCAGGGTACTAATAGCCGCGGCCAATTTGATACCGCGCGAGTGAAATTTGGCATCCAAAGCATCCGCGAAAGTATACTTGCCTAGTCTGCGCATCGGCTCGGCGACTACGAATAACGCGACGACCCAACCCGCAAGATAGCCAATAGAATAAAGAAAACCATCATAACCGAAGAAGGCAATCATCCCGCAAATGCCGAGAAATGAAGCAGCAGAGAGATAATCGCCCGCAAACGCTACTCCATTAACAAACCAATGAATCTGCCCACCTGCTGCAAAATATCCATGTGCACTTCGCGTCTTGGATCCCAGATAAAAACTCAAGCCCAGGGTTACTATCACGAAAAAAGCAAAAACGCTGATCGCTAAAATTGAGGTATCTCCCATCGCTTACGACTCCTTCTTCGCTGGATGGACTGAGGGCAAATCGGAGTCATGCGGGATCGATGTGCGGCAGAGCCAGGAATAGACAAGCGCCAGGATCAAAGCTAAGACGATCAAACCGACACCGTAAACAATCGCAAGGTTTAAGCCAGCCAATGGAACCTGGTCCATCATTTCAGGCTGAAACGTGTTCAGCACCACAAAGATCGCGTAAACTACCAAATACACTAAGAAGAGCACCCCGCCATACTTAGCGTTTCGCTGCGATTCCTTTTTAGAGGAAAATTGTTTTTCCTCGGCAGAATGCCCACTTAAATCAACCACAAGAAAACCCTAACGCAAAAGTAATTCGAGAAGGTGGGAAATGGCACGAGATCAGAATTATGTCAAACAGCGGTAGGACTTCCTAGATCACTGAGCAGGCAGATTCGATTTTTCCGATCGATGCATTCAAAAAGCGAAATAATCCCGTACGCTACCCAAACTCCGTTTTCCCAGAAACCCTGCGGGATGTGTTGAATTTGTATAGAATAAAGGTTTCCTTTGTGTTTACGCTGCCCACCTTTACCCATTGCTTCAAGAGAAACGAAGAATCCGCTTGACGATCACTTCCACCCCGGTATTCCGAGCTCGAAACTTAGCCAAGTATTATCTGGTTGGCGATGTTACCGTTCACGCGCTGCGCGGTATCGATCTGGAACTGTTTGCGGGTGAATTTGTCGTAATTCTCGGTCCTTCAGGGAGCGGTAAATCAACGTTGCTCAATATTCTCGGAGGATTAGATACTCCAAGTTCAGGTACAGTCGAGTATGTGGACCACGAATTGAGTCGGGCAAGCTCAGTCGCTTTAAATCAATTTCGTCGGGATCATGTCGGGTTTGTGTTTCAGTTTTACAATCTAATTCCGAGTTTAACTGCGTTGGAGAATGTAGCTTTAATCACCGAAATTGCCAAAAATCCGATGCATCCGGCGGATGCGTTGAATCTTGTAGGACTTGCCAATCGCCAGCATCACTTTCCATCGCAATTATCGGGTGGTGAGCAGCAGCGAGTGGCTATCGCGCGAGCGATCGCGAAAAGACCCGATGTACTACTTTGCGACGAACCCACTGGCGCACTCGATGTCCAAACAGGCATCACGGTGCTAGAGACACTCAAAAAGGTCAATCAAGAACAGGGAACTCTAACCGCTGTCATTACGCACAATGCCACGATCTCGGAAATGGCGGATCGCGTCCTCACAATGCGCGATGGTTGTCTGGTGCGAGAGGATCGTAATTTGCACAAAAAATCGCCTGCTGAGTTAAAGTGGTGATTTCATGCATATGCTCGATCGAAAATTGATACGCGATATCAAAATCATGAAATGGCAGATGCTGTCGATCATAGCGGTGATCGCCTGTGGAATAAGTACCTTCGTGCTATCTACCAGTACCGTCGATTCGCTCGAGAACACTCGCCGTGATTATTATGCCCGCTATCGATTTGCCGATTTATTTTGCGACCTGAAGCGGGCACCGGAAGCGATTTCGCAACAATTCTCAGAAATTTCGGAAATCAGTCAGTACGAAACTCGCATCGATCTGCCGATTCGAATTCATGTTCCGTTAGCACAGAAGTCCGTTCAAGGTATTGCGCTTGCATTGCCGGTCCATGGCGAACCCCAGTTGAATGCAGTCCATATTCGCAAGGGACGCTTACCGGAAGACTCTTCGACGCAAGAGGTCATCGTCAGTGAAGCGTTCGCCAATGCGAATCGGCTGCAATTAGGCGATTTACTCACGATCACTTTATATGGGCAACAGTATCGGTTGATGATTGTCGGCGTTGCCCTCAGCCCCGAATTCATCTACGAAATCGCCCCTGGCGGCTTATTACCCGATAATCGCTCCTTTGGGGTTCTGTGGATGAGAAGAAATGCAATAGAAGGCTCGGCGCAACTCGAAGGTGCATTCAATCATGTCTCTTTTAAATTATCACGCCAAGCCTCCGTAGAGAGCGCCATTTCAAAACTTGATGATCTATTGAAACCATACGGAAGCTTAGGAGCAATCGCTCGCAAGGATCAAAGATCGCATCGCTTTGTGTCGAGCGAAATGGATGAACTCCGGAATATGGGACGAGTCGCTCCCACAATTTTTTTGTGTGTCTCATCCTTCTTGCTAAAT
This sequence comes from Pirellulaceae bacterium, assembly GCA_044359485.1. GTDB lineage: Bacteria > Planctomycetota > Planctomycetia > Pirellulales > Pirellulaceae > JAFLCP01. The sequence continues at coordinate 17,272 of JBIKMB010000016.1, forward strand.
ATGGTTCTGACGAGGATGATTTCCGCTCAACGCGAACAAATTGCGGCGTTGAAAGCCTTTGGATTCACTCCGTGGGAAATAGCCAGGTTCTACCTAAAATTCGCTTGGATCATCGCTATCTCAGGCGCGATAGTAGGAATGGGCTTGGGACTATACTTAGGTCAAGGCTTGACGGAATTGTATTCCCGTTTCTTCCATTTCCCAAGTTTTTCCTTCAATCTCCCCTGGAACATCGTCCTGATCGCGACGATGCTGAGCGTTGGGGCCGCGACATTGGCCGTATCGAACGGAATTCGCAGCATCATGCTCCTGCAACCTGCGGAGGCGATGCGGCCCGAACCTCCGCTACGCTACGGAGCAACTCTACTGGACTCGCTTTGGAAGTCGCTACAGTTATCTCCTATTCCAAAGATGGTGCTCCGCCACACTTGGCGACATCCCAAAAGAACTTTTTTGTCCTTGCTAGGATTATCTCTGGCTGTCGCCGTGCTCATCCTGGGAAGCTTTATGCAAGATGCTATTTACGGCCTCTTTGATACGATGTTCACGGAATCAAAAAAATATGATGTTCAAGTGACTTTCATCGAGCCTCAGCATCCCGCCACTTTGTATGAATTGCAATCAATCGAGGGTATCCATGAGGTTAACCTAATCCGCACTGTGCCTATTCGTGCCCGAGTTCAGCATCGCGAACGACTGCTGGCCATCGTTGGTCTTGATCCCGAACATCCACTGAGTCCCCTGATCGATTTGAATCAACGCAGGATCGACCTACCCACCGGCGGCTTGCTGATGTCCCGTAAGCTTGGCGAAGTGCTGAAATTGAAAGCTGGAGATAAGCTTTTGATCGAAGTGCTGGAAGGCAAGCAAATGAAACTTGAAATCGAAGTGGTAAAGTTCATTGATGATGCTGCTGGTGAAACGATCTATATGGATCGCACCGTGTTAGCTACTTTTCTGCAGGAAGCCCCAATGACCACTGCAGCTTACCTGCGAATCGATACGCTGCGCTATGGCGACGTCATCGAGCAACTCGAAAGACGTCCTCACGTTAGCCATGTCGTGGCGACAGAAGATTTGAAACAAAGCTTTCTCAATACGATCGCTGAGAATGTTCAGCGCATGCGTTCGATGAATCTAATTTTCTCCATCATTATAGCGATCGGTGTGATTTATAGCACGGCACGCATATCGATTGCAGAACGGAGTCGTGAGCTCGCCACCTTAAGGGTCTTAGGTTTCTCTCAACTCGAAGTGTCTTCGATCATTGTTCTAGAGCTTTCGGTGCTCACCTTGGCAGCCATTCCAGTTGGTTGGCTGATAGGATTCGGTCTTTCCTATATGACGGTCAATGCTTTTGATCGTGAACTTTTCAGAGTACCCTTTGTAATCTCGGTGGCTACCTATACATTCGCTGCAAGTGTGGTTGTTGCTGCCATGCTGGGCGCTTCCGGATTAATCTACCGATTCGTCGGCCAAATGAATTTTGTCGATGTCTTAAAGGCGAGAGACTGAGCCATGAAAATGATAACCATTCGCAATGGATTGATCCTGTTGGTCGCAACCCTCGTCGGGCTGTTTCTCTGGAGTCGTACTTGGTACTCCATCGATGTTGATGTCGCGCAAGTAACTCAAGGTCCGCTCAAGGTTGCCGTGGAAGAGGATGGAAAAACTCGTATAAAGGACAGATACACTATTTCGTCTCCTTTACTGGGGACTCTGCTAAGAATCGACCTGGAGCCGGGAGATAAAGTTTATAGTGGGAAAACCCAACTAGCCATTTTACAACCCACGTCCCCAGATCTATTAGACGAACGGGAGAAAGCACAGGCCGAAGCGAGTCAACAAGCGGCCGAATTAGCCGTGCAGCGATCCCAAGCTGATATGAAGAAGATCCAGGAATCTCTATCCCTTTCTCGAAAAAATCGGGAACGTGTGCTAGCTCTAAAAGAGAAATCGAGTGTTTCTCAAGAGGAGATTGACATCGCTGAAACCGAATTTCGAATCCAAACAGCGGCACTCGTCGCGGCTGAACTTGCGGGTAGAATTTCCGAATTCGAATTCGAACAAGCGAAAGCGGCCTTGTTGCACCATATCTCAGAAGAAAAACAGGCTCCTGCGATCTCCTTCACCATCACTTCGCCAATCGATGGAGAAGTGTTGCGGGTATTCCAGGAGAGTCGAGCGGTTGTGCAACCGGGCGCCGCACTTCTAGAGCTCGGCGATCCTTCGCTGATCGAAATTGAGGTCGATGTACTCTCCACCGACGCAGTCAAAATCTCTCCAGGCAACGAAGTGATCATAGAACAATGGGGAGACGAGAAACCGCTCCATGGAATTGTTCAACGTGTCGAACCCGCTGCTTTTACCAAAGTATCCTCACTCGGTGTTGAGGAACAACGCGTCAACATCATTGTTGATATCGTTGAACCGGCAGCTGAACGCAGCGCTCTGGGCGATGGATTTCAGGTCAATACCAAGATCGTCTACTGGAAATCCGAGCGTTGCCTCCAAGTACCATTGGGTGCTTTGGTGCGACTGGGAGATAGGTGGTGCGTATACCGCGTCGAATCCGGAAAAGCGCGTCTGGTGGAAGTTCAAATAGGTCAGCGAAATCGTGAAAGCGCTGAAATTCAAAACGGCTTGCGAGCAGGCGATACCGTGATTGTGTATCCATCAGACGAGGTGCAAGAAGGAAGTTCCGTCCGACAACGCTCCTAGAATTCCATTGCAAGTTCTCAAGCGAACCGTCACCTTGCGACTGGTATACCGGCAGCCCATTTTATCGTTTGTTCGCCATACTGCCACCAGTCAGCTAAGGGCCTATCCGAAAACCCAGAATACCGCTGCTAACGCCAGGGCAGCTATCGGTGATCGTAATGACTGTGGCTCCTTTCTGAAAACCAAAGCTAATGCCAACAGCTGATGGTTTTCCTATAGGCACTAAGTGCTGTAGAGCCATAAGACAAGAATAGAGACATTTCAAGTTGGCCTACCATCGCTATGTCCAGAGTTCCAGTTGGGATACACGTAGCGAAAAATGGGTGTAGCCAACAATGTGGTCACAATGGCCATAACCACCATGATGGAAAAGAGCTCCGATTCAATAATGCCTCGCTCACGTCCAATATTAAGCAGAATCAATTCCATCAATCCTCGGGCGTTCATCAAGGCACCGACCGCCAACGCGGTGCGTTGATCCTCTCCGGCCAATCTCGCGGCAGCCCAACAGGCCCCCCCTTTTCCAAGTGTCGCAGCCAGCAGGACGATGAGAGAGATGAAAATAAGGTAAGGCGTCGTGACCAAGTCCAGTCGTGTATTCAAACCGGAGAATGTGAAAAACAGCGGCAACAGAAGGCTCACTGTGAGAGGCTCGATTTTCTTTTTAAGATCGTCCGTTACAACACCGCGAGGCATGGCACAACCGAGCATGAAGGCTCCGAAAACCGCATAAACTCCGATCCGATCGGTGAGAAAGGAGGAGAACATGAGCAGGCTCAAAACGAAAACAAATTGCCCCGCCGTTAGTTGCTTTTCCTTTTCGGCCAATGGTGTAAGCCAACGCAACATAGGTCGGAAAAGGACAAGAACTATAAAAGCGAAAACCGTTCCACCGCCGATCGCTAAAGCCGCAGAACTCCATTCTGCCGCGAAACTCGACAAGACGATGGCCAACATGCACCATGCCGCTACGTCGTCGATCGCTCCAGCGGCAATCGCAAGTGTTCCCAGGGCTGTGCCGGTGAGTTTGTTCTCAACGATAATTCGAGCCAACATCGGAAAAGCGGTAATGCACAATGATGCGCCCATGAACAGAACCGCTTCGAACCATTTGACCTTTTCAGGAAACAAGCCTCCCTCGTAATAGAACCATATTCCCAATGCTGCACCGAGTGCGAAAGGAGCCAGCATGCCTGCTACCGAAACCGAAACCGCCGTTTTGGCTCGGCTGGCAAAGTGTTCGGTGCGAAACTCGGTACCCACCAGGAACATGTAAAGCGACAAGCCAACCTGGCTAACTGCGAAGAGAAGCGGTTTGGAGGCAGCAGGGAACAGGGCGTTGTAGAGCGAGGGTGAAAGCAGACCAAGAAGCGAGGGCCCGAGCAGCACGCCGGCGATCATTTCGCCGACGACCTGCGGCTGGCCGAAGTACTTCGCCACCGCGCCGACAACTCGGCAGGCCATGAGAATGATAGCAAGCTGGAGGAAAAATAAAATCGACAGCTCTAATTGCGACATAGCAGTACGGATTTCGGTGGAGGCAAGCTTAAAACTCGACGAGGAGTACAGATTAGCAAGATACTCTTGCGCACGATAGTTGTTTAAACAAGTTTTCTCACCCACCTGATTGGGGAAATTTATGGCGATATCGTTGGATAAAACGTAACGGTTAGGCCGATTTTAGCGAGAGAGTCTTGCCGCAACCCAGCTGCCATTTTGGCAGTCCGTGCATCGAAACTCAATGGCAATAGAAACTTTTATGCCCGAGCCCTGGATTTTGAGGGACCGATGTCAAAGCTGTTGATTTCCCTTCACTTTCTGCTCTTCCTGGTGATGTCCTCGGGGATATCGTTGGGATGGCAAGAATGGAATGGCCCAGCTTTCGAGGCGCCAACGGATCCATTTGAGCAAGCCTTCGATTCAAATGAAGTTACGGTACCCGAATCGGAGAAGCTCAAGCAACTGGAGCAGCGGATTGCGGACTTGGAAAAAGCACTGCTGGAGAATTCGACAGCCGTGCCAGACGATTCGCAAGGGAAGGGGAGAGAAAGCGAAAAAAAGTCTTCGAAAGAAGAATCGAATGCGAAATGGAATGTCAAGTTGGGCGGACATGTGCAAGCCGATTTCGTTCACTGGGCGGATGCCTCACCATCGATCCCGGACGCTGAGAACTACTTTGAGTTTCGTCGGTTAAGGTTGGTCGCAGATGGAACTGGGTATGAGGTATTGGATTTTCGTTTGCAGATGACCTTGGAACCGGAATCGGTGGGTGAAACGCAACCAGTTGGTTTGGTGACCTCACCGGATGTCAAGGATGCCTATCTTTCGGTGAACGAAATTCCGGGTTTCGGGCGATTTCGCGTAGGAAATTTTTTCGTGCCTTTTAGTTTAGAACAGGTGACCAATGACACGAACAATGCTTTCTTGGAGAGATCGATTCCGACACAGGGTGTATTCAGTCCCGATCGAGAAGTGGGAATGGCGTTTTACAATGCCACGAACGACAAGAACGCAACCCTCTCGTACGGCATCTTTTTAGACAGTATCAGCGAGAGTTTGAAAGAGAAAATTGACGACAATCAAGGCCTGCGTTTGTCGTGTCGCGGTACTTGGCTACCCTATTACGATGAGTCGACGAAGGGCCGTTATTTATGGCACACTGGCGTTGGGATCTTGCATACCGACGATCAAGATGGAAGGGTACGTTTTCGTGCGCGGCCCCAGATAAGGGAAGGACCACGACTGATCGATAGCGGTAACTTTCTCGCTGACGAATATACCACTGGCAATATCGAAACTGCTATCATCTCAGGGCCATTATCCATTCAGGGAGAGGCCTTTATCTCAAGTGTGGATCGCAGGCTGAAGGATCGAACCGAAATTGGTGGAGCCTATCTTTACTTGAGCTATTTCTTGACAGGTGAGAATCGGATCTTCGAGCGATTTGGTCAGCACGGTGCTCAGTTCGCGCGCAATGTGCCGAACGAAAACCTCTTTCTGAAACCGGGTTGTTTTGGACCTGGAGCGTGGGAATTTAAAACGCGTTGGTCCTACCTGGATCTAAACAATCTGGATGCTGGTCAGTACAACGATATCACCGTTGGCTTCAATTGGTACTGGACGGATCGAACGCGCGTCATGTTCGACTGGATTCACCCGATTACAACGCGTGACTCAGTCTTCGGTGACACAACCTCGGACATCATCGCATTGCGGTTTGACTGGAACTGGTGAGAATCGTTCTTCAATCACAATGAGCGTTCGCGGCGCATCGTGAGAGAACGGTTCATCGTCGATTCAGAAGGAATGAAGGTTGCTTCTCCGAGAGGAAGAGAAACATTTACGGTTACGAAATCGGTGTCATCCGTTATTACTTTAGGATCTACTACCACTTGAGCATTAGATATTCCCAAAGTCGCCAAGACACTTTTGGCTTGACTTTCGATTTCAGCCGCCGTAGCACCCGGCACGATACTTTTTCGAGCAGCTTCATAGACTGCGTTATCTAGAGTATGCCGCATCATCGATAAGCGACAGAACCCCGCGGCAGCCAAAAACGTTCCAAATATAATACTGGCGACCAGCGCAAACTCGACGGTAACCGCACCCAAACGTTGAGGCTGACGCCGTTTTATTAGCATGAACTTATTCCTATCGGATCTCTTAGATTGGTCTACGCTCTTAATCATTCGAAACCATTTATTCGGTGATCATCGTGGTTAACGCCAGAGCGATATCCTTGAAAGCTTCCTTCAATTCGGCAGAATTATCTGCGTGTAAGTACTTTCCTCTACCTATATTAGCGATCTGCTGCATTCGCGCTTTATCGGCCCCGGCACCGAAAGTAATCGAATGTATGGTGATACCATCCGCTGCGATTTGTGCGGCATTGATGATAGGATCCTGGCCCTCATTGTGCTGACCGTCGGTCATCACCACCATCGCTCTATCCACAAACAGTTTCGAGCGACCTGTTTGCATAATGGTGAAACCCGCTGCCATGCCGGCGGAAATACTTGTCCCGGAACCTGGCGACCTAGCTCTCGCAGCGGCCGGAATCTTCGCTAATTCGGTGGTGTAGCCAACGTCAATCGAGGCCGTGCTATCGTAGCTGGCCAAGCCCAGATACTCTTTCGTGATGGTCTCACCCAACGTTTCCACAAAAACATCTAGAGACGTGCACAGGTCGATATATTTCTGGCCCTCCATCGAGCCTGAGCGATCGATCACTATGACGACATCTCGTTCCAGATACGTTGAAATCGCTTCTTGTTTTGGCTGGAATACCTTGACTCCGTGGAGTTCACTAAAGAAGAGGTTTACGCCTGATGTCGATCCGCCAGCACTCAAGTCGACAATGACCTTGACACCGTTGAAAGGAGTCTTGTTCGGTGTGAAGACAAATTTTCCCTTATCATTTCGACTCGAGTTACCAAAGATGAAGTTGGACTGATTGAGAATGAGTGGCTTACCTCCCACCAAGTTCTTTTGAGCAATCTTCATTCCCGCATCGCGAGCTGCTGTTATATCTTGAGATCGAGCTAATGTCACCGATGCAGCTTGTGCGGCCGCGTCTGTTGCGGCTCGCATTTCTGTTCTTGATAGGTGTAAGTAGGCAGTATCAATACTGATGGCCACCATGGCGACAAAGGCGATCATCAGTGCAGCGACCAGAACGGCCATGGCTCCGCGTCGCTTTATACGCCGCTTATTAGACCGTATAAGTGATGTGTGGGCAGCAGAGCTGCAGGAACTAGTTTGAGCTTGTAAATCTATCATGGTGTTCATCAGTCGATTGCTAGTGCCAAGTGTTTAACGAAACAGATTCGACATCGCTTATTCTTATTCTTTGGTCATCACGATCGTGCAACTCACATCACCCGCTACGGTAAAGTCATTATTGAGAATACTATTGGCTTTGCCATTAGCATGAACCGTGACTCGAATGAACTCTCCCCTCTTAGCGTTCTCAATATCCGCTGGATCAAAGGTAATTGTTGCCGATTTCACACCTCGAGCCTTCAAGATTTCCATGCCTGCCGACTTGGCAAGCCCATTCTTCGCATTCGACTCTATCGCAGTTCGACATGATTCATAAGCAGCGGTCGCGAGTGATTGCTTCAAAAAAATCTTATTGGTCACTTCCACGCTGCCAAGAACTACCAATAAAATCACAGGCAGCAAGCATGCAGCTTCTACGCATGCCACTCCAGCTCGCTTGGGCCTAGCCGATCGCACACGGCGTTTATTTTTACTTGCGGAAATGCTTTGTTTCATGAAATTGGTGATTGAATGGTAACGTACAACCTTACAGCAAGGCGTCTAATCACGGCACTTAAACCATAGGTCGGAATCTGATTACACCCGTTATGTATAACGGTTATCACCATTTGTTCTTCATCTACTTTTCACCTTTTACCCACTACATTCCACCCATTCGCTACAACCAGACTAGGGCGGTCTCAGCCGAACAAGCAGTTCGGTAATCGCTGTTTCCCATCGGCGTTCAGGCCCATGAGGCATTTGTGCACCGATTGTCAGCCGTATTGATACGACATAGGATACCGGAGTGTGGTTTTGAAACCGAACGAGGCCAACCCATGTCAGATCTGGTCGTTGAACACATCACCAAACGGTACACAACTCCCGCCGAGGATTTAATCGTGCTGGAGGATGCGTCCTTCAGCTTAAAGCAGGGGGAAAACGCTGCGATCATTGGGCCCAGCGGCAGTGGCAAATCGACCTTACTTCACATCCTTGGGGCCTTGGATGTTCCAACGTCGGGCACCATTCGAATCGGTGGTATTTCGCCTCTCGAACTTTCTCCCGACCAACTAGCCGAATTCCGCAATCAAAAAATCGGCTTCATCTTTCAAGACCATCATCTACTGCCACAATTGACTGTCCTGGAAAATGTCCTCGTTCCCGCTCTAGCTCATGGTCGGCCCAAACCAGAGCTCGTACAAAGAGCTCGTGAACTTATCGCCAAAGTTGGCTTAGAACATCGGGAATCCCATCTACCGAGCGAACTGTCCGGTGGAGAGAGAGGCAGAGCGGCGGTGGCTCGAGCCCTAATTCATCGACCATTACTGGTGTTAGCCGACGAGCCAACCGGCAACCTTGATCCTGAAAATGCTTCGCGAATCGCGGAACTCCTGATCGACTTGCCGCAGCAAGAAAATAGCATGCTAGTTGTGGTAACCCACAGCCAAGCACTAGCCACCATGGCTCAGCGGTGCTTTAAAATTGAAAAAGGGCGATTGGTAAGTGGTACATGGTAAAGGGATATGAATCGATGAAGCCCAATCCAACCCCCTATCGCTTTGGTATCTTCGCACTCCAGCGGAAATCTTTTCGCTTTAACCTCCTGCCTAATCTTGCGGTTATAGCTAGCATCGCGTTGTCCACAGCGGTCATCGTTGGAGCGTTGCTTGTTGGAGATAGCGTTCGAGGAAGTTTAAAAAACCAGGCGCTCGATCGCTTGGGTAAGATCGATGGACTAATGCTAACTCGCGGCTTTATCGGATTGGACTCCATACAGTCCTGGAAAGCCGCTGCGGAAAAGAAAAACCCCGAAGCTGCCATCCATCCCTTTTTGCTGTTCGCCAGTTCCACAGCGGAGGTCGCAATCGATTCGGACGTGCGCCGCAGCAGCAACATTATCGCGATGGGTATCCCATCCGATTTCTGGCAACTTAGCTCCGAATCATCCAGTAAATTTCCAGGTCCCGATGAAGTTGTGGTCAACGAGGAATTGGCGCAAGATTTGAATCTTGCCATCGGTGACGAAATCACCCTGCGAATCCCAACCGAACAAGCTGTTCCAGCAGACAGTCCACTTGGACGTCGAGATGGTCAAACGATCGGTATTCCTCGCTTAAAGATTGTGGACATTGTTCCTGCCAAAGGCTTGGGCCGTTTTGACATTCGCAATAATCAACGCATACCTCGAAATCTTTTTCTCGATTTAAACTCTCTGCAAGAAAAGATCGACCGCGAAAACAAAGTTAATGCGGTTGCTATCTCGCTAAATCGCCCCGATTCAGCCATCGATCTCCAGCAGGACACAGACAAGCTGAATAATCTGCTGACGGATTTCCAACCAAGCCTACAAGATTTACGTCTCAAACTCTTGCGTCCCACCATCGACAATAGAGAAGGACAACCCGTATACAGCTATTACAGTCTGACCAGCGACGAAATGATTCTTGATCCCAAAGTGCAACGCATGGTGATGGATTCGCTGCCCCGTGGCGCAGTACAACCGGTTTTCACCTATCTTGCTAATGCGATTGCCAAGACTGGCGATACCAAAGAGGTCACCTACTCGACTATTACCGGCATCGATTCGAGTCCCTCGTTTCCACTTTCCGAAGAGTCCGGGATGGGAGAGCGCACCATATTGCAAAAGGACCAAGTGGTGATCAATTCCTGGCTAGCTCAGCAGCTGAACGCGCAAGTAGGTGATCGCTTGAAGTTATGGTACTTTCTACCCGAAACCGTTCACGGCCAAGAAGTGGAAGAATCGTTTGAAGTTGATGTGGTTGGCATTGCCCCCTTGACGGAACCTGCCTCACCCTACCGCAGAAACCGCCCGGCCAAATTCGAGCAACTTCCTACGCTCTTCAATGACCCAGCGCTCACTCCCGATGTACCAGGTATCACCGATCAAGACTCGATCAATGATTGGGAAACACCGTTTGCTCTTACCCGAACAGTTTCCGCCGAAGATGATCGCTACTGGAACAATCATCGCTTGACTCCCAAATTATTCATGAGTTATGAAGCGACTCGTGATCGATTTGGAAGTCGTTTTGGTCTTGCCACCTCGCTGCGGATTCAGACAGATGCGGCGAAAGATATTTTCGCATTAGAAGAGTCTATATTAGCGAGTCTCCGACCCCACATTGGAGACCTTGATTTCAAACTCAATGCGATTAAAGCAGAAGCCCTACAGGCTTCTTCGGGTACTACACCTTTTGATGGTTTATTTCTCGGCTTAAGCCTTCTGGTCATCGGTTCTGCCCTGATGCTGATCGCACTTTTATTTCGACTCAGCATCGATCAGCGAGCTGAGCAATGGGGTTTGTATTCCGCAACAGGTTGGACCTGGTCATCCTTGCGGCGTTTACTACTCAGCGAAGGCTTGATGCTGAGTCTGATTGGTGCCCTGCTTGGAGTTCCCCTGGGAATCCTGTACGCCAAAATAATTTTAGCTGGATTGAGTGGCTGGTGGCTCGGCGCTGTTACGGTCGCCTTCTTGAGTTTTTATATGACCACTCCAAGTTTATTGATTGGGGTGATCTCCGGTACTATCGTTTCTCTGCTCGCAATTTATGTCGCAATGCGAGCCTTGCGGAAACTCCCTGCGATCACGCTCTTGCGAGGCAAAACGGAAATCGTCGGATCGCGGCAAAATCGTCTTTCTACTTGGCTTGGCAGAATCTCGCTCCTGGTGTGGCTATCCGGTTTCGCGCTCGCACTGGTCGGCCTGACGCAATCGGGACAAGTGCAAGCTGGACTGTTTGTGGGTGGCGGAATGGTTTTATTGCTGGGTGCAATGGGATTGGTCCATGTTCGATTGCAACGTTGGCAACAAGGGGATTTATCTCGTAAGGCCAGCGGAAATTATTCGTTGCTCGCCTTGGCCATGCGAACCATCGGTCGCAATCCACTCCGCAGCACACTCACGCTGGGGCTCTTAGCCGTAACCAGCTTTCTGATATTGTCGCTGAGCGCATTTCAGATTCGACCGAGCCTCGAAGCCGCTGGGGGATTTTCCCTAGTTGGCGAAAGTTCAACCCCCATCTACCAAAACATCGGTGACCCCGCCGTCCGCAGAGATTATTTGGGGCCACCCGCTGAAACACTTTCCCAAGCGACCATCTTTGCCTTCAAGATGCGCCCTGGGGATGAAGCGAGTTGCAATAATCTCTATCAGGCTCGCGAACCCAAAATCGTGGGGATCTCCTCTCTGTTTGCAGAATGGGAAAAAAATGCCCCCGCGTCTCATCGATTTAAAGTTAGCAGCAAGCGAAATGCAAACGCTGCAACGGATTTCACTCCTTGGACAGCGTTGCAAAACCGTGCCACAGGGACTCAAGAGGATCCACTGCCGGTCATCCTCGACCTGAATACGGCAATGTGGAGCTTACATCTGAAGGCTCAAATCGACGAAGTTTTCTCCTTCAAAATCCAAAATCGCGAAATCCATTTTAAGACGGTTGGGCTTTTGAATAATAGCCTTCTGCAAGGCATGCTACTGATCGGCGAAAACAATTTTCAGACTTCATTCCCAGATCTTAGCGGCTTTCAATTCTTTCTAGCGACCGAGACGCCGATCACTAACAAGGGGACTCCACCTTCCAAACTAACGCGTCAACAGTTAACGGACACACTGGAAAAAGGATGGGGAGATGAAGGCCTAGACATCACCCAATCAGAAAAAGTTTTGGAACAACTCTTGGCTGTTCAAAACACGTATCTCAAAGCGTTTCAGTCGCTCGGAGCACTGGGCCTGTTGCTCGGGACGATCGGCCTGGCCATCGTTCAGGTACGAAGTGTTTTGGAACGTCGCAGCGAACTAGCAACACTCCGAGCCATCGGCTTTAAACAATCGCGAATCGGCCAACTCATATTGCTGGAAAATTGTATACTGCTCCTTGGCGGTATCATGATAGGTGGGGGCACAGCAATCGTTTGCGTGGCCGCCCCTTTGCTGCAAAATGCTCAGTTCACGGAATTAATGCAACCTTTGGCTTGGCTAGGGGTAGTGCTCGTAGTGGGACTTGCAGCTGGGGCCATCGCCGTCAGGACCGCTGCTCGTCAGCCTTTGCTATCCGCGCTAAGGCAACGCTAAAATAGAGCTCCGCTTCATGGTTGCAATGCCATATGAAGGAACCTTAAAAAAGGAACCTTCGAACAGGGGTGGGTCGTTCCTTCAACCCTGTTCCTTTACAATAATGAGCACGAAGGTATTGCTTGACCCATTATGAATCGACTCGCTCGTTCACCCCAATCGTTGCCTCATTGTGGAAAACGATCATCCGCTGAAAGCCTAACCCTCTGAAAGATCTGGTGTCCGATGAAATTGAATCGCTCCCTCTTTTTCCTGGCCATGCTTTGTCCCACAAGCCTCTTCGCGATTGCGACTCTAGTCGCCACGCCGCAATTGGCGATCGCCCAAGATGCGACTGAAATACCTAAATGGACGGATCTCTCGGGCAGCAAAACCATTCAAGCAAAGTTTATACGCTTGGAGGGTGACAGCGTTGTCCTAGAAAAGTCCGATGGAACAGAAGTTACCGTACCACTAAACAAATTGAACCTAAAGAGTCAGGCCCAAGCAAAAAGACTCGCCAACCCACAAGCTTTCGAAAAAAAAGCAAGTTCTAGCCCAGAGATGAAACCGAAAGCTTCGGCAACAGAGAATAGCGGAAGCGTATCTACGGCCAAAAGTTCCAGCAGCGATTCGTCCGAAAGTACCCGCACCAAACTCCCCGCTGGTATCTCGGCGACTGAAACGCTTAAGTTCATTGCCGAAGAACTAAAGAAGGACAACTATACGGTTTTGATGGACACCATGTCCGACGAGCAAATTCAAGTGCTGAAGGACATCTTTGCGACTGCAGCCACCAAGCTAAATAAGTCGAGCTTTGATTCGATCAAGTCTTTATTTAAGCGTTCGGGTAAAGTGATGAGCGAGAAGAAGGAATTCATCATGAATTATCCGAAGTTACCGCCGCAAGTGAAGCCTCGGTTATCGGCCCATTATGACACGATCGTAGCAATTCTGACCGACTTCGTTGCCTCGCCCGCTGCAAGTTATAAAACTTGGAGCGATGGCGATGCGGTAACTTTATTGCCCGAAGTTATCCGTATGGTTGACGTCTACGGAAGCAAAATTGCAGAAACCGAGAAAACACTGGACCCCAATTCTCAGATCAATATGTCCAACGTGCTTTCGATTTGGGGAGCAAACGTTTCGAAGAACGATATTGTCAGCGGTAAAGTTCGTATTGCGAATGAAGAAGGCGATAAAGCGACACTGGAGTTTGTTGGTGTGAATGGTGAGAAGCAAACCAGCGATCTCGAGCGTGTCAATGGTCGATGGCAAGCTATCGAAAACGATGTTTATCGCAACAATATGGCTGCTGCCAAACAACAATTGGCGCAGCTTGAAGCAGTGGATGCCAGCCAAATTTCTGGTCAGCTCACGCTCGGCCTAGCTGTCGTTGGTGGGCTGATCGGTCAACTGGAGCGTGCGAATTCGCAAGAACAATTCAATCAACAGATGGATCAGTTACTGCAATCGGCAGGACAAATGATACCGGGTGCGGGAGGCGGCCCAGGCCTTCCACCAGGTCTCCCCCCTTTGAATCCCTAACCTTCATCCTCTCCACCGATCTACATTCTTCTTCAGGCATCGAGCAAGATTCTTACGATCACTTGCTCGGTGCCTTCACTATTGTCAGAAATCGGTTCGCCCATGGCAGCTTCAACATCGAAGTCTCGAAATCCTAAGTCGTACTGGCTCGTCAAAACGGAACCCTCAACGTATTCCATCCAGGATTGGGAAAAGGAGAAAGAGAAAACAACTTTTTGGGATGGCGTACGAAACTACCAAGCTCGCAATACATTGCGGGATCAAATGAAAATTGGTGATGAAGTTTTGATCTATCACAGTAACGCGGATCCTCCGGCAGTTGTTGGACTCGCGAAAGTCGTCCGCGAAGGTTATCCCGATTTCACCGCCTTCGATCCTCAGCATCCCCATTTTGATCCGGAGAGCAAGCAGGATAATCCGCGTTGGTTCATGGTGGACTTGCAATTGAGCAAGCGTTTCAAGAAACCATTATCCTTGTCGCAGGCGAAGGAACTCGATGCATTGCAGGGGATGGAACTCTTGCGTAAAGGCTCGCGACTGAGTGTTCAGCCAGTCCGGCTTGAGGAGTTTAACGCGATTATCGAATTTTGTACCTGAACGACGTAAACTAACTGCCTCTAAAGTGATGTTTGATTATGCGACACTTTTTACTCGGTCGATGCCTTCTGCTGAGCGTACTTTTTCTTCGCGCGGGGGCCACGGCATCTGCGGAAACTGTCCAGCCTTCCGACAAAATCAACATCATTCTGATCAACGCGGACGATCTGGGTTACGGTGATTTGGGCTGTTATGGTCAAAAGCAAATTCCAACTCCGGCGCTGGATCGTATGGCTCGAGAGGGTATGAGATTCACCCAGTTTTACGCAGGATCGACGGTCTGTGCGCCATCACGAAGCGTCTTGATGACGGGATTTCATACCGGTCATACACCTGTTCGCGGAAATGGAAACAGGGAACAGCAAACACTTCCCTCCAGCAGTGTTACAGTCGCCGAACTCTGTAAAAAGCAAGGTTACCGGACCGCGCTCATTGGAAAATGGGGTCTGGGAGAAGAGAACACAGAGGGACATCCTCTAAACCAAGGTTTCGACTTCTTCTACGGTTATTTAAATCAAGTTCACGCACATAATCACTTCCCCGAGTTTCTATGGAGAAATGAGAAGCGTGAATCATTGCCTAATGTGGTAAAGAAACCTCCTTCGCAGCCCAATTCACTAGGAGGAATGGCGACAGAAAAAAAAGTTTTTTCAAACGATCGTTTCATCGCTGAAAGCTCAAACTTTATTGAAGCGAACAAAGATCAACCTTTCTTCCTTTATCTCGCTCTAGTCCTACCGCATGCCAATAACGAAGCCCGAGCCATGAGTGGTAACGGTTCCGAGTCTCCAAATATAAGTCGATTTGCGGATAAATCGTGGAGCGAACCGAGCCGTGGTTTTGCTGCTATGGTTACCGATGTCGATTACGCTGTTCAGCAATTGATGGCGACCGTCGAGCAATGTGGGATCGATCAAAAAACGCTGATACTCTTCACCAGCGACAATGGCCCACATCAAGAAGCAGGACATGACTTGAGTTTATTCAATAGTTCTGGTGGCTTGCGTGGCACCAAACGAGCTTTATATGAAGGTGGCATTCGCGTTCCACTGCTCGCTCGATTACCCGGAAAAATAGCCCCGGAGTCCGTAACCTCCCATATCGCCTATCAAGCTGATATCTTCGCCACAATGGCTCAGTGGATTGGCGAACCGATCCCAGATGATCTCGATGGCGTGAGTTTTTTACCAACTCTTGTGGGCCGCTCTGAGGAACAAAAACCTCATCCCTATCTTTATTGGGAGTTTTATGAGCAAGGTTCACGCCAAGCTGTCAGGTTTGGCAATTGGAAAGCGATACGTGAACCGATGTTGACAGGCCCAATACAATTATACGATCTTTCGGTCGATGAGGCCGAGAGCAACAATCTTGCTGAATCGAACCCTGAGTTGGTCAATCAGGCTAAAGCAATGATGAATCAAGCACATCGTCCAGATCCTCGGTGGTCCATTCCCAAGAACAAGAAGTAATCTATGATTGTCGCCTGTGGTCTAGTGAAAAGATTCACCAACGGTACCGACGTTGTTCGAGCGGTCAATGGTGTTTCTTTTTCAGTAGCCACTGGCGAAGTGTTTGGTTTGTTGGGGCCTAATGGCGCCGGCAAAACGACCACGCTGCGAATGGTGATGGGCTTGCTGGAGCCGGATGAAGGATACGCCGAAGTTGGCGGCGTGAGAACTGGCTCGGAATCGACGGCAGTTCGAGGCCGTATAGGGCATGTGTCCAGCAATGATGGCGTCTACCCTTGGCTCACCGTGCGCGAAATGCTTCACTATTTCGCCGACCTCTATGATGTCCCAGTGGAGCTGGCGGACCAAAGAATCAGCTACTTATCGGAACTCTTGGACCTCAAGAAATTCATCGATCAACGAAGCGTTACACTCAGCACCGGTCAAAAGCAGCGAGTGAGTCTCGCCCGAGGTTTGATGCATGATCCACCAGCGATGTTGCTCGATGAACCGACCCGCGGCTTGGACGTCCTGGGTAGCAAAGTCATTTTTGAGTTTATCGGGATTCTACGACAGCAAGGAAAAGCGGTTTTGGTGTCGACGCATAGACTGGATGAAGCCGAGCGATTTTGCGATCGATTCGGCTTGCTACATCGCGGAGAACTCGTTCACGAAGGTACTTTAGCCGAGATCCAGCAAGCGACCGGACACCAACACCTGACCGATATGTTTCTCGATTTGCTTGGCTATCGGGGTTCGCTGGAGACTATTCCATGGCCAGCGTAATGTCCAGTCGACGATTACAAAGACTATGCATCAAGGAACTCCGAGAGACCTTACGCGATCGCCGCACGATTATCACGCTCGTGTTAATGCCTCTTTTGGTCTATCCGCTTCTTAGCATGACCATGCAGAGATTTCTACTAACATCGGCGACGAAGCAAGAGAAGTTAGTTTATTCCATTGGAGTAAACGATGAGCGAGTGGCTCGTACTATTCTCGAAAACTTGGAAGTCGTCTATTCGCTCCAAGCGCGAAATTTAGACTCAACTTCCGTCATCGAAAGACGCGACCTTGGGAGCCCTGGAACAACTGAATTTCCCAACAGTGCGGAGAAGCCTGAGCTTTTAATAGACAGTGGCCTACCTAACGAGAAACTTACCTCAAAGCTGTCCGAATTCCGTGTCTACAGTCAGGAGGGAGATTGGAGAAATCTTATAGCAGATGGTACCCTCGATCTCTTTCTCGAAGTCATTTCGGAAACACCACCGACCCAGGAAGCCAATTGGACGCAATTGCATTATCGAGTTCATTACGTCGAGAATGATTTGCGTAGCGAACAAGCGTTATTTCAATTCCGACAATTGGTGCACATCATTGACGAACAGTTTGCGACTGAGAAACTTTCTTCGCTTGATCGCCCCCCCACTTGGCCTCTCCGGCTTACCGCAACTCCTGTCGCGATTCCCAAGAGCGGTCTATCTTCATTGGTGACGATGATTCCTTTGGTTTTGATCTTGATGACGATTACGGGAGCGGTTTACCCAGCTATCGATTTAACTGCCGGTGAACGCGAACGCGGCACCATGGAGATTTTGATTGGTTCGCCCGCACCCCGCTGGGCATTGTTGTTTGCAAAATATGTCGCCGTAGTCAGTGTCGCTTTGCTGACGGCTATTGCCAATCTCGGCTCTATGTTTACCACGCTGTATGTTACTGGACTCGGTAAAGTGCTTTTAGGTGAGCAAGCTCTTTCGTTAGCCGTGCTTTTTCAAGTGTTCTGCTTACTGATACTTTTTGCTATGTTCTTTTCGGCCGTCATGTTAGCCCTGACCAGTTTTGCGAAAAGTTTCAAGGAAGCACAAGCCTATCTGATACCCGTGATGCTACTCGCTTTGGCTCCGGGAGTATTGAGTCTCGTGCCCGGTATCGAATTCACTCCTTTACTGGCCTGCATTCCCTTGGTAAATATTGTGCTGCTTGCCCGCGATCTACTTCTCAATAAAGCGGAGTTGGTTCTTGCGTTAGCTGCAATAGTCTCAACGATGGTTTATGCCGCTGCCGCTATTGGAATCGCGGCGCGATTATTCGGCAATGACGCTATTGTTCACGGCAGTCGCGGATCGTGGCGTGAGCTTTTCACCCGCCCCGTAGAAGCGAAAGATGCTCCTCGCTTTGATCAGATGGCTCTCTTTTTAGCGATATTATTTCCCTGCTACTTCATTTTATCAAACCTCATTGGTCAACTCAGAGATAGCTCTATCTCTTTTCGTTTGCTCTTGACGATGATTATTACCGCACTGCTATTTGGCCTGATGCCATGGCTTTATTGTCGCTACGCTAAAATCCAATCGGTACCCACGTTTCGCTTGAATTTTCCAAAAGCTAGTTTGGCTCCTGCCTACTTTCTTGCTGCGTTGTTTTTAGCGACTAGTTTATGGATGGCAGCGCATGAATTATTTTTAGCCAGCGAATGGCTGGGGATTCGAATATTGCGCGACGACCAAGTGAAAGCGGCCCAAGCAATGATTGCTCAATTTCGCAGTATTTCTCCCTGGTTCGTTCTGCTTTCCTTTGCCATAACACCAGCTCTCTTCGAGGAATTCTTTTTCCGAGGTTTTGTCTTTAGTTCACTGAATCAACTGAGTCGACCCGGGGCTATTTTGGCAACAGCGATTATTTTTGGTCTATTCCATGTGATCACTGGAAGCGTTCTGGCGGTAGAACGATTCCTTCCAACCACACTCATGGGCATTTTTCTCGGGTGGCTCGCCTTTCGAACTCAGTCTCTGTGGCCAGGCATCGTGCTACATGCGGTTCATAATGGACTGTTACTGATGACGACGTACTACATGGATAAACTTAATGGCCTGGGCATTGGAGTCGAGGAACAAGCTCACTTGCCTGTGATGTGGTTGGTGGCTGGAACGATTGTGATTGTCATCACCGTGGGTAGCATCGAATTACTTGCGCGACCGCGGACCGCCGCCGTTCCCCTCCGATGATTCCGGTGAAAGCGGATTGTCGGGCCAGGCATGCTTTGGATAGCGTCGCTTTAAATCCTTCCGCACCGTTTCATACGTATTGGCCCAAAAACTGGCTAAATCTTCTGTGATCTGTTGGCATCTTTGGTTGGGTGCCAATAAGTGTAATTGCAAACGAACTTTTCCCGCTGCGACACGAGGCGTCTCTTTCCATCCAAAAAAATCCTGAATTCGGGCAGCTAGAACGGGAGGTTTGCCCTCTTCATAGATGATCTTGGCTCTATGGCCATTAGGTAACTGCATCCGCTCGGGCGCATGTTTTTGCAGAGCCTGAATTTGCTCAGCGCTCAATGTTCCTTCCAACGCTTCGCGCCATGGAGCAGAACGTAGTTCGGCAATACTTCTTCGACCAAAACAAAGTTCTTTCAGAACCTCCAAAATACGACTGCGATCGAAGGCGGGGAATTGAAGCTCTGGCATCCATTGATGCAAAAAACGAACGCGAGTTAACCATCCTCCGATGATTTCATCATCTTTGGGAAACAAGATGTCGAAGTCGGCCGCCGCATGTTGAAAGAGCAATTCGGCTACAACTGCAGTATCCTCAGCTGCAATCGGCGTTTCATGGATCAACAGGTCATTCCAGTAACGTCGCCTGCGGGCGACGACTTGCTTTTGGCTTGGATGATAGAGCAGCTCATCGCGATCCTGTAGCGATGGACCAACCAGCCATTCAGGTTCGATCGATGATACGATTCGGGCCAACGCATCCCCTTGATACTCTCCACTAACCTGCAAGCAGAGGAATAGTTCGGCATCCTGTACATTGGATTCGTCACTGACGCGCACGCCCCGACCACCCACCATTAATCCGCGAGCTTTACCAGCGTCGCGTCGTTTGGCAACACGATCTGGAAATGCTGCGATCAGTGCCGGACCGAGGTATTCACGCCCCGTAAAACATATCGAGTCCCGATCGTTACCTTCCAATGAATGACTTCGCTCCAATTGATCTGCAGCTCGAAGCACTTGCTGTGCCGCACCATGATGGATGGGCCCAATTTCAGAGTCATCTCGGCCTGTACGGCTAAATTCCTCGATCGCTTCAACACGATCAAGTAGATCACATGCCGAACGAATCGTTTGACGCGTTGGGGGTAATGGGCGACCGCCCGAACGCATCGGTGTCAGACGACGCTGAATCGGATCTCGCTCGGATAAGATAGCGGCTGCAATCGCTGCCTGCCTTAAACCACCAAGCTTCGCCGACTCCATCAGGAGTCGAGCGAGGCGGGGATGAATAGGCAACTCGGCCATTTGACGCCCCAGCTTCGTAATTCCCGACGGATCCATCGCCCCCAGCATGGTTAGGAGGTCGAGCGATCGAGCCACCGCGTCTTCTCGCGGCTTTTCGAACCAGGGAAAAGCGAAGATATCGCGTTCGCCCCAACAGAGAAGCTGAAGAACGGCGGAAGCTAAATCGATGCGTTGCACCTCTGGCTGCGTAAATTGAGGTCGCGTGCGATGCGTTGCTTCATCCCAGATTCGATAACAAACACCTGCTGCCGTTCGACCAGCTCGACCAGCCCGCTGTGCGGCAGAGGCTTGCGAGATCGGTTCCAACATCAGTTTGTCGAGACCTACTTCGGGATCATGTCGCAACACGCGGGCTAAACCACAATCCACAACCGCTGTGATACCATCGATGGTGATCGACGTTTCTGCAACATTGGTCGACAAAACAATTTTTCGACGCGCCGATTTGCGGAGCGCCATGTCCTGCTGATCACTCGGTAAATCCGCATAGAGTGGTAAAAGATCGAAGTCAGCACGAGACACGATGCCAGAAAGCCTAGACTGCAATCGATTTATTTCCCCAACGCCAGGTAGAAACACGAGCGTGTCACCTGCCTGCCGTTGTACTGTCTCCAAAGTCATGGCTGTCACCAAATCAAGCCATTCCTTTCTTTCAGGAATCTTCGCATGGCGAATATCCACAGGAAAAGCACGGCCTTGTGATGTGATGATATGGGCGGGCTGCAAAAAATGAGCAACCGGTTCCGCGTCGAGTGTTGCAGACATCACGACAATGCGAAGATCGGGTCGAACCGACTCTTGGACTCGACGCAACATGCCAAGCAATAAATCGGTATCCAATCTCCTTTCATGAAACTCATCCAGCACTACGGCAACAACATCGCTTAGACATGGATCAGCCTGTAGACGTCTTAACAACACCCCTTCCGTCACCACCATGATTCGAGTGTCTGGCGAGGCCTTACGATCAAAACGGACTTGATAGCCTACTTCACTCCCGAGTCGCCAATTGTTTTCAAATGCAATGCGAGCTGCTGAGGTTCTAGCCGCTAATCGCCGTGGCTGCACCATGACGATTTGCCCCTCGGAGGGAAGGACTTTGGCGATTGCAGGGGGGACTCGAGTCGTTTTACCGGCACCAGGAGGTGCTTGAAGGACTAGCGAAGCAGAACGTTCAATCGTATCGACAATGCTGGGGAGCACTTCGTCGATTGGCAAAGGAGAAGGTGTGACACTCATGAATAATCCGCAAACGCTTCCGACTTGGAATCACCCTCTGGTTGTTCAAACAAATGATGATTCTCTGTTCCATTCATTCCGGATGCTGATTGCCAGATCCAGGTTGGGGAGACGAATGATTTTCTGCAGCAAACGCAGAGCCTCCTCCACCAGTTTGATCCAAAATGTGAGGCCGTCTAGGGCCGGAGGAATGCGGATGCGAGACCGTGGAACCTTTAGAATCTGGATTGGATCCACTTTCCAACTTCGGACCAAGTTTTATTGCGGTTGCGGCATCGGACGAACGAACATCGGGAACATCTTGATAGGCCTCATCGTAACGGGACCTATAACCAGGTTCTTTCGCACGCTCCAGTTCAAGTTTATATTCCTCAATCACCGCTTTCTGAATGAGGTCGCGACAGGTTTGATTGATCGGGTGCGCGATGTCTGCATAGATTTTCCCGGAACTACTCTCTTCGTCGCGAATTTCTTGCCCATTGCGCAAGCGTGTTCCGCAATGATTGCAGAACGACATCCGCAAGTAATTTTTATGACCGCAGCGGTGGCAGCGCGCCGTCAATTTTCGGCTAGGCATCGCCACGAAAGGCCCTGAGGATCCCTCGATAATTTTCAAATCCCGGACCACGAAACTATGGTCTATCGTGATTGAGCAGAAGGCTCGAAGACGATCTTCGGAGTCTTCCATCAGTTTTATGCGAACTTCGGTTATTTGCACAATTACCTCTCCTTCGCGCGATGCATACCCCAATCATTGTGATGCAGTTTCACGACGCGTTTGGCCTTCGATCGAAGGAGTCATGCTGGATTGCCAGACATGTACCCTTGGGATTCCGAAGGTTGTTAAACGCTGCGATAACCGGACCGCCTCTTCTTCATCACGACAAAGTGCAAAACGAGCCGAGCCGCTTCCACTCAACTGATGAATCCAGGCTGAGGATTCGTCCATATAATCGCGCAGTCGTCCAATCCAAGGTGTGACTTGACTTGCCGCCTCTTCAAGTCGGTTGCACACCAAGCGAGGAAGTTCGTCAAACCTCCCCTCCGCCAATACTCGAATCAGTTTTTCTGGAGATTCCGGTGATTCAGGAACGCGACACTTTCGATAAACATCAGCGGTCGAACAACCTACCGGCGGGTGAGCAATCACTCCATGCAATGACCGTTGCAACTGCAGTGGAGTAACTTGTTCACCCCGCCCGCGACAAAGAGCCAAACCTGACTCTGAAGAAACGGACGAACCCAAGAAAAAAGACAAATCGCTACCGATCTGACTGGCAACTGCTTCAACAGCGGGCCGATCAAATCTTCCTAACCAAACCAAACTCGCCGCAGTGAGAACTGCTGCCGTGTCGCTACTACCGCCCCCCAAACCGGCTGCCGCTGGAATAGCCTTCGTCAAACGAACATGAGCTCCCGACTTAACACCAAGAAGCTCTTGTAATTTTTTAAGACCTCGGACAACTAGATTCGTCGAGTCACCGGGAACTAACCAAGCAGGATCGTCGGTCGGCGGGCAAGCTAATTGACTTACACCAGTTTCGTTCGCTCGTTCTGCAGGGAGATGCAGGTCGAGTGTCACTTCTCCATCATCGCGCGTGCCAACCTGTATCGAGTCATACAGACTGATCGCGTGCATGATAGTTTCGATTTCGTGGTACCCGTCGGACCGCTTTTGGAGAATTTCAAGGTGCAGATTGATCTTGGCGGGAGCCAGTACATGCACTCCATCTTGGTTCCGTTGTATTTGCATCGAACCAACCAGAGTTTGTGTCTTTGTTTACTATATCCGGACATTGAAAAAGCACTATCTTATGGAAAGTACTCATCCGGAAAAAAAATTTCATTTTGGGGGTATTCTAGCGAGACAAGTGACAAGGTCAAGCAAAATTTGCCGCACTATCTTTGGGGGGCCACCATTTCAAAGAATCATTATAAGATTTAGACATGGTATGAGTTGCCTTTAAACAGCTTTCGAACACCAACACATCGCAAAGGAATGGACAATACAACCAGCTGATCTTCTACGGAGCGAAAGATTGTGCGCGAAACGAGAGGAAACTCCCAAAAAATGTAGAATGATCGCAACTACTTTTCAAATAGCTTTAACTGAAGAGCTCACTACAACCCAAAAATTGCTTTTCTAGTAGGAGTAAGAAGCCCCGGTGAGCTTTAAATATTAGATGCTTTAATGGCGACAATCGAAATTCTTTTTTCTGCAGCGAACTGAATGACCTCTTCGCGTTCAACAACAATCGTCTTTCCAGCCTCAATGGCCAAACAAGTTCCACCCGCTTGATGCAAAAGCTTTAAAGTACGCAAGCCTATGGTGGGTAGATCAAAGCGAGGGTCCTGTTGCGGCTTGGCAACTTTTACCAAGGTAAATCCTCCGCGTGGACAGATCGTACCGGTCCGCGCGATCAAGGCATCGGTTCCTTCCACCGCTTCCACAGCCAACACCGTTTGATCCAGCACCGTGACACCTTGACCAATGTCAAGACTCCCCATCTGCTTGGCAATCGCCCACCCGAACTGAATATCCTTTTGTTCGCCGAATGTCGGTTGACGCTTGCTCAAAACGCCTTCTTCCACGAGTAGATGTGGAGCAAAATCAGTACCAGGCACGATTTCAATTCCTCGTCGAAGGTAAGCGTTGCAAACATCGGACAAGAGTGAATCGTCGCGTGTGTCGCGCGACCGAGTCACAAAATGGGGATAAAAAGTTTTGATGCATTGCCAATCCGGTAGATGTCGCCACCATCCCCCTTTGCCAAAAAGCAATTTATCTTTGAACAACTTACCCGCCAGAGCCACCTTTTGTACATGATTTCGCGAGAAAAAGCGGATATGACCGCCGAGCTTGGCGACACCAAACCACTCCATTCGCTCGCACCATTTTTCTAACTCCGGATCCGCATGATCACGAACCGCCGCGATAACCAGTGGCACACCTTGAGCCTTCAAACGCTGGGCAACTACCAGCGGATAGCGTCCCCAACCCGCAACCATACCGACGGGATGATCCAGCGCTGAAGGTGCAGCACCTAGGATCGATGTCGCTTCCCCCATGGATATCCCCGCAATGACTGTGGTCGTGTTCAATCCGATCGGAACTATTTGACTCATCTTCAATCTGCGGCAAGCACGAATGAGGAAGTGACTTTTAAACGTGCTATCTTCACATGAACTCAGGCTGCATCGCTGCTCGAAATCGCTTGCCCACCGCGCTGCATCGCTTGAAGTTGTTCAATCATAATTTGCATTTGCTTGAGCTGTTTTCGCATTTCAGGCAAACGCATTTGTAAAGCAAAAATCTGCAACTGTTCTTTCTGGTTGATCGCAGGACTTCCCAATAAAACTTCTCCAGGCGCAGCGTCGTTCATCAGCCCTGCTTGAGCCCCCACCATCACTCCATCGCCGAGGTGGATATGATCTTTCATACCGACTTGACCAGCCAGCACAACATAGTTGCCCGTCGAGCAACTGCCGGCGATTCCAACTTGCGCGCAAATAAGGTTGTGTTTTCCTAAGCGGACATTGTGGGCAATTTGAACTTGATTATCGATCTTGGTTCCCTCGCCGACATAGGTCGTTCCATAGGTCCCACGATCAATGGTGACACCCGCTCCAATTTCCACATCGGATTCAATTTGTACCCAACCGAGTTGGGCTGTTCGACTATGTCGACCCTGTACCAATTTGTATCCGAATCCATAGGCTCCGAGCACCGAACCGGCATGGATCAACACGCGATCACCGAGCATTGTATTTTCATAAAGCACAACACCCGAATGAAGTTCGCAATCTGCCCCTATGCAACACCCAGCTTGAATATGAACGCCTGGATGAATGCGAGTCCGAGCACCGATCCGTACATCCGGACCGATCGTTGCTCCAGCACCTATACAGCACCCCTCACCTAGTATCGAGGAAGCATCCACGTGAGCTTGCGGGTGAATCCCACCAGCCAAACTTTTGCGCTGAGGGCGAAACAATTCCAGAGCCTGAATGAAAGCCGCGTGCGGATGTTCGACTCGAATGATGACCCGTTGCTCAACGGCGGGAAAGGAGCGGGGAACAATAAAGGCCGCCGCAGGACTCGAACATAATTTGGCAAGATACTTTTCGTTATCGACCAAAGAGACTTCTCCACTCCGCGCATCTTGCAGCGGCGCAGCGCCCGAGAGAATCAGTCCCTGCCCCGGTCCTTCGATTGTCCCTTGAATTCGATTGGCCAATATCTCTAACGCATAAGACGCTGATCGAAGCACTTGGAAATCCCTTTCCGACGTAAATGCTTAGCCTGTCTGCCAGATGCATGCCCTGTCTGCCAGATGCATGACCTGTTTGCCAGATGCATGACCTGTTTGCCAGTTGCATGACCTGTTTGCCAGTTGCATGCTAAGGATCCTTGAATGAGCTTGGTTGTTGATTGCGATCATCCAAGCGCAACGCTATTTATGTAATTGATGTCGATCAGCAGATCAATCCGAATTGCCAACTTTACCACACCCGATTGATAGCATCTCCAAAGAAGCATTCAGAGAAAGGTAACTTGCCGGGTAAAGCCAGAAGACCTGCACCGCTTTGACAGCGCCGCTCAGTAATGACAGAGACGCTCAGTAATGACAGCTCAACTAGCATGATCCGTGCAGCTTAGCAACAGTCCTGCAGTCGCAGCAATGCACAGGGAAAGAGCGTGACAGGCAGTCACAGACTAGGTTAATTCCAGCAACAGCCCCTCGGCTTGGTTTCGTGAACCGAGCCGAGGGTAAACTTGAAGCTTCTCGAAAGCTGTTTCGATTTACAATTGAATCGTGACGGTCTTAGATTCGGTGTAGGGTTTCATACCTTCCTCACCGAGTTCTCGACCTTGGCCTGACATCTTAAAGCCACCGAATGGTGCAGCGGCATCAAAAACGTCATAGCAGTTGACCCAAATGGTTCCGGCGCGAACACGGCGAGCGAAATCATGAGCCCGACCTACGTCGCGAGTCCAAACAGCGGCAGCCAACCCGAACATGGTGTTATTGGCTCGCTGGATGAGTTCATCAAAATCTTTAAATTTCAGCACGCTCATCACGGGACCAAAGATTTCATCCTTTGCGATGGACATGTCGTCTGTGACATTATCGAACACTGTGGGCTCAACAAAGTACCCTCGATTTCCAAATCGCTTGCCACCGGTCAAGCATGTCGCGCCTTCATTTTGACCCAACTGAATGTACTTCATGATCTTGTCGAATTGCGCTTGATCAACTTGCGGACCTTGTTCTGTCGCTCGATCCAAAGGATTGCCAAGCTTGCGACCGGCAGCCAATGTTTTTAAGCGGGCAACGAACTCATCATGCACTCTTTCATCAACAAAAACTCGACTCCCCGCACAGCAACACTGTCCTTGGTTGAAGAATAATCCGAAGTGTGTTCCTTGGGCGGCCGCATCGAGGTCTGCATCAGCCAGAATAACGTTCGGGCTTTTTCCTCCCAGTTCGAAGGTCAAGCGTTTCAACGACTCGGCGGCTTCGCGCATAATGATTTGGGCTGTGCGATGTTCCCCGGTAAAAGCGATCTTATCAACACCAGGATGCTTGACGAGTGCAGCACCCGCTGTGGGCCCGAATCCAGGCACGACGTTAATGACCCCATCCGGAAAACCGGCTTCTTTTGCCAACTGCGCCATACGCAAACAGGTCAACGGTGTTTGTTCTGCCGGTTTCATGACGATGGTGCACCCAGCAGCCAGGGCAGGGCCCCATTTCCAGGCCACCATCAACATCGGAAAGTTCCAAGGGATAATTTGCCCCACAACTCCCACAGGCTCTTTGCGAGTGTAAGTAAAATAATTGCCTCGCACTGGGATGGTCGCACCCTGAATTTTATCTGCGAAACCGGCGTAATAACGGAGGCAATCGACCACTAGGGGCAAATCGGCTGCGCGGGCATCGCGCACTGGCTTACCATTATCGAGCGACTCCAGAGCAGCCAGCTCATCGATTTCTTCTTCGATTAAATCCGCCAATCGATAGATCAACCGACCCCGGTCGCGAGCATCCATGCGACTCCAGGTACTATTTTCAAAAGCTTTGCGAGCTGCCTTTACCGCCCGATCGATGTCAGCCGCATCGCCTTCGGCGACCTGAGCAATTTCTTCTTCAGTAGCGGGATTCATTGTGGCAAAAGTCTTGCCGCTGGCCGCCGGCACCCACTTTCCATCGATAAAACACTCCGTGTGTCGAACCTTGGGCAGCGCGACAGGTTCCAATGTAGTTGCCATAGTGCCATGCACTCCATACTCGAAAGGGAATCGGAAGAGGACTTGAGACCCAAAATCTTCTACAATTCTAGAGCGCTAATGGTCCCCTCGGCAACCACTGGTCGCGTATCGATACGAACGCTACAAAAGAAAGGCGGAGAAACGTAGGGCGACCGAGCTACCATTCACACTTTCCTGACATCGATAAGGCTGGGCCTGTTTAGGTCTGGGCCTGTTTAGATCTGGGCCTGTTTAGATCTGGGCCTGTTTAGGTCTGGGCCTGTTTAGGTCTGGGCCAGCTCAAGTCGCTGCAAAGTCCAACGCGTCAGATATTTTGTCTCGCAAACGCCGCAAGTGTATTGCGACATTGGGAAGGAGTTTCATGGAAGCGGAATTTATTGCTTGGGCAAAACGGCGAGTTTCAAAACTTCCCATGCCCGTGCTTGGTATTGGGGACGATGCAGCGTTGATCCGTTGCCATTCACACAGCGACACGACGCGGCTTGTGTTAACGACCGATGCGCTCGGCGATGGGACGCATTTTAAGTTGAGCGAACATTCGCCAAAGCGTATCGGTAGAAAAGCGGCCGCTGTCAATCTCAGCGACATTGCCGCGATGGGAGCTCGGGCGACCCATTTGTTGGTTTCTTTGACGCTGCCCAGGGAAGCTTCCGCCGGATTGGCCAAGGAAATTTTTGAAGGCATTTGCGAAATGGCGGAATATTTTCAGGTCAGTATCGCTGGAGGAGACACCAATTGCTGGGATGGACCGCTCAACATTTGTGTGACTGCGATCGGAGAAGTTGCCGCAAATGACGTGTGGCGGCGGAGCGGTGCCCGACCAGGAGATCTCGCCGTGGTTACGGGCCCTGTGGGGGGCAGTATCCTGGGAAAACATCTCGATTTTTTCCCGCGACTCGATTTAGCCGAAAAATTGGCCGGAAAAGGACTGATCCATGCGGCAACCGACGTTAGCGACGGCTTGGCGTTGGACCTCCATCACCTCGGCACCGATAGCCGGGCTGGGGTGGTGATCGACCTAGAAAAGATCCCCATCAGCGATGCGGCCAAATTATTGGCCAAAACCTCTGGAAAAACGCCCCTCCAACACGCTCTGGGTGACGGGGAAGACTTCGAATTACTCCTAGCCATTCCTCCCGAGAGTATTCCCGAACTAAAATCTCTGGGGTTATGGGAGACTTTTTTCGTCGTAGGCGAATTCACCCCAAGAACAGGACTTTGGTCGAAAATCGGTCAAAAACTGCAACAACTTCCCCCTATAGGGTACTCTCATGGGTAATCCCCGGTGTAAAAAACTCCCGGTATCCAAGATTGGTTAAATTGTACGCATACTTTGAAGTCGAAATAATCGATATAAAATAAACCAGTGACGTGTCCCAATATATTGCTACCGAGGCCCTTTTGGAGATGGCTCGGTTTTCACTAGCTTACCCACAATTCAGTCATGCAACCCGATCCGACCCAAGGCTGGACCTGCGTTTTAAAATCTCTAAGCGACACTGCTCGTTTGGCGAAACTTCTCGTAAAGCAACTCCCGATACCCGTTACCGTGGGTGTCAAAGGAACGCTCGGTGCTGGAAAAACGCAATTGGTGCGATTTTTCGTCGAGTCGTTAGGGGGCTCGGCGAATTGGGTCACCAGCCCAACCTACGTCATGGTCCAAACCTACCCGACCACCCCCGAAGTGCACCACCTCGATGCGTATCGTTTGAAAGATATCCAAGAATTTCATGACCTGGGCGTTGATGAGTTGATGCAGCAACCCGCCTATACTTGGATCGAATGGTCGGATAAAGTGGCATCGGCGTTGCCCGAAGATTATTTGGAAATCGAAATGACTCCCCAAGCTGATGGAAGCCGATTGGTAACTCTGAAAAGCATCGGACCAGAATACAACTTTTGTCTTTCTCAGATCGCTGCAAAATGGGGTGGTTAATTTGCTGACCTCTTGATGCGAAGGGCAGTCGATCTTTGCCGCTTGTCACAATTTGTTAGCTTGTCAAAACTTGACTGAATTTACACGAGCGCTCCACGGTACTCGTAGCGCCATGCCTCGTTAATACCAAGCACGCGGAACGCCAGCACCGATCCATTACAACTCGCCCCATTTACAAATGGGCCCATTGCTCAAAAGGACTTGTCGTTATCAGTACGGACTCCAACTCTTCTTACATAGTTCGATGCGGGGTGATGCGCACTCTGCATGTGATGCAGGCTCGACGAACGTACCAGCGTGGACAGACCGTCATCGCTCGTACCCCTCGAGGACTTGAAGTGGGCGAAGTCCTTACCGAAGCCTCACCTGCGGCCATCAATTCGCTGAAAGATCCACCCGGAGGTTCGATTCAACGCCTCGTCACTCCCGAAGATCAGACCGAGATCACGCGAATCACTCAAACGGCACGCAATGAGTTTGCCCGTTGCCAAGAAACTGTTCGCGAAATGAACATGGATATGGATCTGATCGATCTAGAACATATCTATGGCAACGAAAGAATCGTCATCTACTACATTTCAGAACAGCGAATTGATTTTCGCGAACTCGTGAAACGTTTGGCTGCCGATTTTAAAACACGTATCGAAATGCGTCAGATCGGTGTCCGCGATGAAGCTAAATTGCTGGCCGATTACGGCGATTGCGGTAAGCCAGTTTGCTGCAACACGCACCTGCATCAAATGCCTCCAGTGTCGATGAAGATGGCCAAGATGCAGAAGGCCACGCTGGATCCCAATAAAATTTCCGGCCGCTGCGGTCGCTTGAAGTGTTGCTTGCGATACGAGTATGATACATACGAGGAGTTGAGACTTAAGCTGCCTCCAATAGGGAGCGATATTGTTACTCACGAAGGTCGCGCGAAAGTAACAGGACATGAAATACTCGCTCAGCAATTGATCGTACAAACCGAAGATAATCGACGATTGTTGATCGAAGCCCATGAAGTTCTGAGTGTAATACGCCGATCTGCGGGGCGCCCCCGAACCCAAGCGGGAGATGACGAGGAATCCTCCGATGAATATTCAGAGTAGTTAAAATCCTAAGTCATGAACGTTACAGACCACGAATGTTCAGTGTTCACTCACTTGTTTCGAAACTTTTCTCTGTGATTCTTTTCCATCCATGAAGCGATTCTTTCGCTCAAATCGAAACCTTTAGCGGTAGTTTATTATGGCCAGTACCAATGTTCATCCGCTGATTGCCCTTCTGGAACAAGATAAACGCTACAAATTGGACGCCTATCAGTTTGTACGCGATGCACTCGATTACGCGCAAACCGTGATCCAAATGCCCACTCAAGATACGGGCGAAAGCAGTCCAAGTGTCGAACGCCACATCACCGGCCAACAATTGTGCGAAGCGATTCGACTCTACGCCGTAGAACAATACGGCCTGCTGGCCAAAGCGGTGCTGAATTCTTGGGGAATCTATAACACCGGCGACTTCGGCGAAATCGTGTACAATCTCATTCGTATTAAACAAATGAAAAAATCGAAAACCGATCGGCGAGAGGATTTCGATAACGTCTACGAATTCGAGGGAGCATTCGAACCAGACTTTGCCGTTGAGGATGATGAATGTCCGTTTTAAAGAAAGACCCAAACCTCACCGCGAACTCTTCTTCCCCTTGGGATTCGAGGGCGCGGTTAGGCCTCGTCATTTTCGCGGTACTCTATGGATTGTGGATGACCTTTCTCACCTATTTGGCAATCACTTTATCATCCAAGTGAATGTCGGTACGCGGCCAAAAAGCGAACGATCTCTCGACAAAAACTAGGCAAATCATCCGGCTTTCGCGAACTGATCGAATTGCGATCCACCACAACCGCAGCATCTTTCCATATAGCCCCTGCATTGACTAAATCATCCTTGATGCCTCGAGATCCCGTGACTACAACGCCCCGATAAATGCCTGCCGAAATCGGAATCCAACCACCATGACAAATCGCCGCCACAAGCTTCCCCGAAGCAAAGAATTCGCCGGTTAAACTCAACACACGCTCATCCCGACGCAGCTTATCAGGCATGAATCCACCCGGCACAATCAATCCGTCAAAATCAACCGATCGAATGTCGTCCAATTTTGCGTCCGACCGACATGGATAACCATTCTTTCCCGCATAGATTCGCCCCGCCTCCTCGCCAGCAATGATGCATGTCGCTCCCGCTTCCTCTAAACGCAATTTGGGATACCACAACTCAAGATCTTCGTAGATATCACCCACGAAAAGTAAAATTTTAAGGCCGCGTAGCGGTAAGCTCTCTAATTCCATGTTCGCCTCGTCTCGCATTGCAACCCAAAATGACCTAAGCCCACTAACAACGATCAATGATTCAAACTGCGAGCATGCGCCATCGCATCCTCAGCCATCTGAATATACTTGTGATCGCCCGTCCCCGCGTAAGCCCGCTGACAGGTGACACTCAATGCAGAGAAATTGAAAGAATCACTCGGCTCAAGCTCGCAAGCCTTCCGATTGTGCGCGATCGCCAACTCGTGCTGACCGGTTAACGTATAAAGCCGACCAAGCGTCAAATGAGCCAACACGTGATTAGGATCAATCTCCAATATTTTTTGGAGCACCTCAATCGACTCTACATGGTTCCCGTTATCTTTCAGCTTTTCAGCTTCAGCATACATCGCCACAACATTGGACATAACTATCCCTTTTACTAAACCTAGTCGTTTATCAGATATCATCCGCTCATTGGCCAGCATGAGCAGCGGACGAAGCAGAGAATACCGTCGTGCCACCATGGGACGCGCACTGTTCAATGACAGTCCTCCCACCGGCTTTCACTTATTGTATCAGGCTGTGGAGATCCTAGAAGGTGATACGGCCACTTGTTCCATCGAGCCCCATATTCGCTGTAAAACATTCGGATCTAGTGAAACAGGCCGATTGCCGGCATACGCCAAGCGGACATAAGCGTTCGAAAAACCCGCCAAATCCTCTTTGCATTTGGGCAGTAGGCCTGACAGGCTTCTCACATATTCCTCCGCGGTGGTTTCACCTTTTCGCTCGACCCCACGCTCAGCCCCCCAGGCTTCCATAGCGTCGAAGGTGTAACGGATCAATTCTGCTAAATCCATCTTCGTTTGACGATGAAAAGGATTCGCAAAAGAGGCAAACGATCGACGTCGCGGACCAGAAGACTCCACCCGATCCAAGTCTGGGAGTGAATCGTCCGCGGGGAGTCCCCATAAACTTCGCCACCATTTCAAGAAATCCCCCCACATCCTCTTCAATTCTTCTCGGTGGTAGATGGCAAAATACGCGACGATACCAAATAAGATCGCTATCGTGATCCATTTCAACAAGACACCCATCCAAGACCCAATCGAGAAACTGCTCCAATTAAACTTCGACTGCGGCGTGCTTTCACTCGAGTCTGGCGATTGTGCACTCGATGACTCACTTCTTGGTTCGACAGTGCGACTGTCAGAAGAAGGCGATTCTTGGTTTTCTATCGAATCGTTGGCATCGTCCGAGTCATTCCTCTCGCTCGGGCTACTCGCCTCGCCGGATTGCCCGGAATTCGTATCTGACTTGGCCTGATTCTCATACCCCGATCGCGATTGACCGGAATTGCTCTGACCTGAGTTGCTCTGACCTGAGTTGCTCTGACCTGAGTTGCTCTGACCTGAGTTGCTCTGACCTGAGTTGCTCTGACCTGAGTTGCTTTGACCTGAGTTGCTTTGACCGGAGTTGCTTTGACCTGAGTTGCTCTGACCTGAGTTGCTTTGGCCCGAGTTGCTCTGACCTGAGTTGCTTTGGCCTGAGTTGCTTTGGCCTGAGTTGCTTTGGCCTGAGTTGCTTTGACCTGAGTTGCTTTGACCTGAATTGCCCTGACCTGAATTGCCCTGACCTGAATTGCCCTGACCTGAATTGCCCTGACCTGAGTTGCTCTGACCTGAGTTGCTCTGACCTGAGTTGCTCTGACCTGAGTTGCTCTGACCTGAGTTGCCCTGACCTGAATTGCCCTGACCTGAGTTGCCCTGACCTGAATTGCCCTGACCTGAATTGCCCTGACCTGAATTGCCCTGACCTGAATTGCCCTGACCTGAATTGCCCTGACCTGAATTGCCCTGACCTGAATTGCCCTGACCTGAGTTGCCCTGACCTGAGTTGCG
>JBIKMB010000340.1:0-4811 GCA_044359485.1 Pirellulaceae bacterium
CCGAACGCGTTAGGCGTCAACGTCGTGGATCGAATTTGGCTTAGGTGGCCTGGATCGCAGCTGCATTGAGACTGACCTCCTTTGCTGCAACCTTCTGTTGTAGTTCGGGTGGTAGCTTGCGGAAGTCGGCTTGATCTGTACGACTTTGTAATGTTGATGGTATTACTGTTTTGTCCGATTCGGACATTTTAGTAATAACCCTAGCCACATAACCCTGTGTACAACCCACCTCCTCCGCGATCTTCTGCTGCGACCAATTGGGATTGATCCCGCTGTAATCGCTCTTCGATGTAGAGGCGGGAATTGCCCGGTTTGCGTGCTGGTTCATTATTCATTCCAATGGAATGATTTTCCTGATCCTCTTTTGGTGGTCTACCTTTTCCACGCTTCGGCCTATGCTTCACCAGCATATCCTTCAGTTTCGGCCTGTCGTCGCATAGTGCGATGAACTCATCGTAACTGATCTACGTGCAAGTCGGCGCAAAGTGTAGGTGGTGTCAGTGCCCTGCTTTAATCTGATTATATTATCACTAGATTCCTTTCCTTTTCGACCGCTTGGGTTCCTTGGCTGTGCCTCTTGATCTTCAATCGGCAATGGTTGATCTACATACCATGCTGCGAGGATACGCTCGGCACCTGGTAGTCTTCCAAAAACTGGACTTTGTGACTTTTTAGAACATCTTCCGAAATGTCAGAAACTTGCCTGGTTATTTCCTCCACAATTTTTTGTGTAGGTTTTACTGTCGGTACTATCGCTTGTGATGGCTCATTTGATCTGGATGAAGGTTGCGGTATGGCATCGCGAAATTCTGCGAGTAGTCGCTTGAAATTCTCATCGGTTGCAATCTCATCCAGAAGCGCTTTGCACTCGCGATCGAATCGCAGCTTGCACGCCAAGCAAAAACCGGCAGTGCAGGATTCCGCATGAATTTTGTGGCCACAATCGACGCATCGAATCGTTGTTGACATAGCGCCCCCGAACCCCCAACAGAATGATCGGACAGACAACCTAAATGTATACCGAATTGCACTTGCAATCAAATTGTAGATTGGACGGACGGAAACTTGGATGAATCTTCGCGGGCTTTCGTTGCCGCACGCCAAGCGACCTTTTCAGAAGGACCCAAGACATGGGGGGGGGTGCCAACGAAAAAACCCTAGGCGTTTCCACCTAGGGCTTTCCGCAATCGGGAGCGAATCGTGGGCGCTCGACCGATCACTACGGGGTCATCAATGCGCGATTGATCTCGTTCGATTCCTGGTGGAACGCTGCTTGTTCTGCCGCGATCTCCGCCTTCAACGGTGCCCATGCTGCGATCTGATCGCTATACGCTGCAATCCTGCGCTCGAGCGATTCAGCTTCGCCACGGATCGCTTCAATGTCATATGGAATCGTCGCACGACTCAACCGCAGCTTGGTATCTTCGAGTCGAACGCGTGCAGCATCAACAACTCGAATCGCTGACTCTGTGCGATTTCGGTATTCTTCCTGCTTGCGGAATAGATCATCCTGACGCAACTTGAGTGCCTGACGTCGCTGGGCGAGTGCCAATGGTACGCCTACATTCAGCAAATCGTGTTCAAGGTAGCCACGTCGATCAACTTCAAGCCGCAACATCTTCAGTTCTTCCGATAGCGACTGAATCTTTGGCTTCCGCGCTGCCACGTATGCGGTGATCTCATCATTCAATTTTAACAGTTCCGCTTCCTTCGCTGGAATCTGCTTGCTTACTTCAGCGAGTCGATCCAATTCTGACCGCGCTTCAATCCTCCGCTGTTTGGCTTCAACATCGGACTCCAAATCGCCATCGGACTTGTCCAAATCATCCAAGAGTCCGGCAAGATGATCCAAATCGACTTCCTGACCGGATGCCAGCTTGTGAACGCAATCGTCATATTGTTCGGCTGTGGACGTGAATCGGCCAAATCGAAGTTAGTAGATCAACCTGGCGATCTGAACGCAATGGCCGCGTTAGGAACGACTTTGATTCTGGTGGACAACAACTTCGCAGAAGGGATCAACCTACTAAAAAAATCCCGCATAGCAAACTACCAGGAAATCGGTGAACTAGAGGAACAATCGGACGAATCCCCTGAGAGGATGTTTACACTCGCGTCTCACTGGTGGACGGTAAGCGAGAAGATGCCAATTAGTCTGGGAGACCTTGCAAAACGAAGGGCGATTGAGATATACAAAGGCTGCGTTGACAAATTGCGCGGAGTAAATAAAGCGGTAGCAGAGAAGAGATTGAGGGAGCATGTAACGAATGAGGATGGATTCTTTCCCATAAGGATAGACCTAATTGGTCCGACCGTGCCTCGAAGGATACACTTCTGCGATGTCAATCAAGAAGAAAATAAGTTCTTTTTAAGGTCACAAGGGCCGAGTTTTGTTCAATTTGAACTGCCATATTCTGATCGCTATGACCTCGAATTTAGATTCTCGCGATACAGGATCGAGTGGGGAATAGGCTTCTTCTTTCATTTGTCCGGTAAACAGTACGTCTGGGGATTCGCGGGTACAAAAATCGGGACACTTGGCTTTAGTGGCGCAAAAACCGCAGCCGAGGATGATATCGGAGTGTCAAAAAAAATTCTGACGGAAGGGCCGCATGTAGTTGTTTTAAAAATTCGACCGGATCGACTGGAGGCCACCCTTGATGGAAACCTAGATAATTTCGTTGATAACCCGCTCGAGCAGAAATATGTTCGTCTAGGCGGTAATCCACCTGAGTTCCTGAGACCTTATTATGGAATCTTGGATTGGTGGGGTGATTCAACTTTCGACTTAGCAGTTTTAACTCAATATTGGTGAAAAAAGATTCGCTTGTATACAGGCAGCCAAAGCGAGTACGGAACAAGTAACTGATTGTTTTTGACAACACGCCGTATCAATGCCCATAGTGGAAAAGTGCTCGCGGGGAAGCGATTTTCATCCTTGGTACCTCGGTACCACGTGAGATACATCTCGTGCCCCGCAATCCAAACTATCAGCCGTCCGCGCTTCGGGCGTTTGTCCTTTCTGCACTTAAACCTATCGAGGCCGAAGCCAGCGCAGAGCCGTCTACCGATAGCAAGATTCCCGAATGGCTCGAAGGGGATACTTGCTTCTACGAGAATCGCGAGCATCGCATCGTCGCTCTCCAGTGGGATCAACGCCTCGCTTGCATTCGTCCACGCAACACGTTTAGAGCGAAAAATATGTTCTGGTTGGAAATTGCTCAGCTCAAGACTCTCCCCACAAAGCTGGAGATCCTTCAGCATCCGACGGTCTTCGATGTCGTTGAACGTACAGGCGATACGCTTCAGCACTGGGAACCAAGCTTAGAAGCCATCCCAACACAAGCAGAACCCGGCAGTCCGGAGAAGATTGCTATCCTGCAATCACGTCTCGAACATGGTCAAGATCTCTGGCATCCACAGGATCGACAATCCGCTTGGCAAGAATTCCAGCGACTGACATCACGACTCACCGAAAAAGATTTTGCAGAATCTTGAACAAGACTGGTTTTGACTAAATCGAATTCACTTCTCTAATCCGGGAAACATCCTCAACTCACAGGATCTTTCTCGATGACTTCACCCGATGATTCTTCCGCAACATCGCAGTCGAACGAATGCACCTCAGCTCGATGTCGAGTCAACCAACTCGATATCCGTGATACGGCTGAAAACGGGACCTTGCTCCTGGCTGCTGAATCGGCCAGTAGCGCTGCCGAAGCTGCCGCGAGATCATTCGGTGAAGAACTCCTCTTGAGTGATACCGAACAACTCGTGGGCGTAGGTCCTGTTTTCTGGACCATTGTGCTCCGTGTGGGCATGTTCCTCCTCATGAAATTGGTAGCGGCCTGGCTCAAAGATCACAACAGCTACGGCTGGATCTATGAGTGGTTTAGCAAGTACCTCACCTGGCGCAACTGGAGTGATCGGAAGCCGGGCCGCTGGCGCATCTTCCCCTGGAGACGACGAAAGTGAAATTCCCTGCTCCCATTCAAGCAATCATCGGACTCGTGGCTGCGATTCTATCGGCTGCCATCGTTCATGAGATCCTGCATGGGTTCTCCCTGCACGCGTATCAAAGCAACCCTATGACTCAATCTTTGGCGGGTGGCTGGGTGAATCTTTCCAAGATCTATTCAACAACTTAAAAGGAAGCAACCATGCCTCCACAATTGGTTTATCCCCATTTACGCTCCCGCGCCACCCAAGACGAGATCTTGATTGCCATACGGGACCGTTTACGCGCTGCGTTCGATGTGCTCAACGATTCGAACTGCTTTGTCACCGACCAACCGATTCCACTGCATATGCCCAACGGAGCATGCTGCGCGACCGTCGCTCCAGGTGAAGGGACCTTTCCGTCCGAATTCTATGCTGGTGGCGGAAACGCGACGCTAACCGAGCAAGGAAGTGTCATTGTTACGCCGATGGTCTGCATGAAGCTCGATCGACCCTTCCGCAGCGAGCAAGCCCTTCTCCAGCCCGATCGTGGCCTCCTGTGGTGGAAACGCTCGATCCTGCAAGCCCTTCTCGTTTGGGACCCTACCAATTTCCCCGGACCCTCGTGGGAAGTCACGGCCCCCGACGGCCGTCCGCTACTACGAAGCGAACTCCAGCCGATCCGAGCCTCCGCGCCGGCAGATGTACCGGATCACGGTGGGTGGTTGGGA
The DNA here is from genome assembly GCA_044359485.1 of Pirellulaceae bacterium. GTDB lineage: Bacteria > Planctomycetota > Planctomycetia > Pirellulales > Pirellulaceae > JAFLCP01. Next base: position 4,671 of record JBIKMB010000340.1, read on the forward strand.
ATACAGATGGTGTTTGCGATGCAATGGGATTGGGAATAAGCTAAGAAACGAAGTAGAAAACTTAAGGGAAGGGGTAAAACGTTTATTTTGGATAGACAATTTTCCCCACTCTTGAGCGATACGAGAGAATGCGTTTTCCGC
>JBIKMB010000341.1:0-4785 GCA_044359485.1 Pirellulaceae bacterium
CATGCCACCTTCCGCGAACTGCTCTGTGGTTTCTGTCGAATCAAAACCGATTCCGTTATCGGATATCTCAAGCGCCGTTTCTACTGGACTCATGGTAAGCGATATATGAATGTCGCTTGCTTTACCATGCTTGATAGAATTGGTCAGCGATTCCTGGGCAATACGATATAGTTGTGTAGCCACGGCGTCGCTTCTGATCGAACCCGTCCCAACGGACTCGAAATGACAGTTGAGTTTCTGATGGGCATTTGTAGAGGATGCGAGATCCGCTAATGCTGTCAGAAGACCTTCAGCGTCAATTTGAACCGGCATAATTCCATGCGAAAGCTTCTGAACGTGTTGTATAGCCTCCACCAGTCCCTTACTGAGTTTTGCGAGGGTCTGTTTAATCCGCTGATAGTCGATATCGCCAAGTATCCATTCCTTCTGCTGCCCACCTGATCTGTAGGTAGCATTATTGAAGAAGTTGTTCATAGCACCGGCAAAAAGTGACAGTCCAGTCAATTCTTGTTGTGTTCCATCATGAAGCTCCTGGCCAATTCTTGACTGCTCTTCAGTGGCGATTTCTAAAATTTGAGCTTGCAATTGCTTTCGAATCGTGATGTCTCGCAATATGCCAGTGTAGAGCCCAAGATGATCCACTCTACCGAGTGCGAGATCGACTGGAAAGGTAGAACCGTCTTTACGCTGAGCGAGAAACTCCCGTCGATTTCCAATGAGTTCTGGAATTCTCACCGCAACGCTTTGTGCTGCCCCGTCCGTTCTATCAGAATTGAAGAGTGCAGGCAGAAGCATCGCGATATTCGTCCCTCTCAGTTCGTTACCCTCCACTCCAAACATTAACTCGGTCGCATGATTGAAGCTCTCGATCTTTCCCTGAACATCGATAGTGATGATTGAATCCGCAACCGTATTCAAAATCGCATCCAAACGTTCTTTGCCTTCATGTAGTGCGATCAAATGACGGTTGTCCTCATCCTTCTGTGCAGCTTCTGCTTTCTTCCTCTGGGTCAGATCGACAAAGGTGATGACAACGCCTCTGACACGTCCATCACTGGTTCGATAGGGTAAGATTCGCCGTAGGTAGTGCCTCTGTTCTTGAGTTTCAATTTCCCGCTCTAGCCTCTCCTCGCTCTCGAGTGCTAACCTGCATTCCTTCAGCATGGTGTCGTCTGCAAAGTTTGGCGATATGTCCTTAAGTGGTCGACCAATATCCGTAGAAAGCAAATTCAATAAAAATTTCGTCGGTGGAGTGAAGCGCTTGATATTCAGCTGTTGATCGAGAAAAATAGTTGCAATCTCAGTGCTCGATATTAAGTTCATCAAATCGTCAGTAGCTTGCTTCAGCTCATTCACCTTTTCTTGAAGCTGGCCGTTAACTGTGATAAGTTCCTCATTAAGGGATTGCAATTCTTCTTTTGATGTCTCTAGTTCTTCGTTGACGGACTGAAGCTCTTCGTTGATAGACATGATCTCTTCGTTCGAGGTCTTGAGTTCCTCATTGGAGCTTTCCATTTCCTCTATGGTGCTATGCAACTCCTCGCTCATCGACTTAAGTTCGATTTCGAGCTGTTGGACTAATTGCGAATCTTCTCCCTGCGTCGTTTCTTCCTCCATGGAGCGATCAATAGACTCGAAATGCTCCCGAAGCTCATGGACGGGCGATTGTTCATGGAACAAGATCAAGAGTAAGCCTGCAACCTCCTTGGGTTCGAAAAGGGGTCTGGCAGTTATGGTGCACTTGAAATAGTGACCAGCTCGATTCACTCGTATATCCGATGTGAGGATGGTTCGATTTTCCTTAATTGCCATTCTGCAGGTCGCTCGCAGCTTAGTGCGCAGACCTGGTCTTGCCATGGCCAGTAGATCCTTGGTCAGTTCGCCGCGCGGAAACTCTAGAAAATTGACCAGCGGCCCTGTTACATAGAGAACCTCCAGCGAGTGATTGCACAGAGCAGCCGCCGGAGCGTAGTCGCTCAGAATCAGTTTTTCCGTGATCTCCTTAAAGCTCTTACGGTGAATCCCCAGGGGCGAACCCGAAACTATCGCGTTGTAGGGCTCTGATGCTTTTCTAAACGGGATATTGATCAACTCCCGCTTCGCAGAGTCAACCCTTCGAAATAATCGCCATTTCTTAGAGATCATCTCAAACAATTCACACGATCTTCCCGTGGTTTCCGAAGGGCCCAGAAAAAGATAACCGCCTGGCACCAATGCGAAATGAAAAAGCGAGAGTACATTGTTCTGCATCTCGGGTTCAAGATAAATCAGCAGATTCCTACAGGAGATCAAATCTAGCTTCGAGAATGGAGCGTCACCAATCAAGTTCTGATTAGAGAAAACCACCAGTTCCCTCAATTCTTTGCTGATTTGATAATGCTGTTCATCCAACAAAACAAAATACTTTCGGAGCCGGTCGGGAGAAACATCACCCGCGATGCTGGCGGGATAAACCCCAGTCCGCGCAACTTCAATAGCATCGGCGTCGATATCACTAGCAAACAATTGAAGCTTTAGGAATGACTTCGCAGCCTCAATCGCTTCCCAAAAAAGTATCGCGATGGAGTACGCTTCTTCACCGGTTGCGCATCCTGCCACCCAAACTCGGATAGGCAAATTGCTTTTATGCCTTGCAATAATCGCCGGAATGATTTCTTGTTCGAGGATATGATATGCGTCAGGATCTCGAAAAAACGCGGTTACACTGATCAGCATATCTTTAAAGAGGGATGTGATTTCTTCGGGTTGTTTTTGAAGGAATTCGAGGTACTTCGGCATAGTGTCGATTTGAACAATTCCCATCCTGCGTAAAATCCTACGAAGAACCATCGGCTTGCGATAAGGACGAAAATCGTATTTCGCTCTCGAGTTCAATAGAATCAAGATTTGGTTCAGGATTTCAGAGGACTTTTCAGCGGCCGCCAATTCATCGCTAGAACTATGGAGATATGGCTGCCCAACATAGTTCACAATGGTTGCTGGCATCTGCTCTGGAGGCAGGACATAGTCAACCATTCCAGTGCTAATCGCACTCTGCGGCATCTGGTTATACTCTGCGGTGTCTGGCTCCTGTGCCATTACCATTCCACCCGCTAACTTGATCTCGCGAATACCAAGTGTTCCGTGACTCCCAGTGCCGGAAAGCACTACACCTATCGCACGCTCACCCCGATCCTTAGCAAGCGATCGAAGAAAATAATCGATGGAGGTTTGCCAACCTTGATGGATTGGTGGGGCGGTCAGTTGAAGCTTACCATCAGAAATCGACAGGAAGAAGCGTGGAGGTATGATATACACGCAGTTAACAAGAACGCTCATTCCATGTTCAGCCTCTTGAACTGGCATAGAAGTGATTTTACTCAGCAATTCGACCATCATGCTTGCATGAGACGGATCGAGGTGCGGAACCAAAACGTACGCAATCCCACTGCCAGAAGGCATTGCGGAGAAAAACTTCTTGAACGCGTCTAATCCGCCAGCGGAAGCTACAAGTCCAACAATGGGATACAAGTTGGATTGATCCTTAGGCGATTCAATTGATGTTGTGATAACGTGTCTAGTTCCATTATTTACTGGGATGACTTGAACCGTTGCTAACTACTCTACCGTCCGCTTCTTCGTTTTACCAAAATCTTTTCTGCATTCTTCAAATCTAAATCTTTACTCGAGCTTGCCGTGCCATGCTCTTGAATCTACCAGTTTTACCATTTCCTTGCGATCGTATTTGAGCGAATCAGGTCACGCATGGCGGATTCCACCATTCTTTGCCCTTCGAGATGAGAACGGTGCACCAGCGAAAGCTTCAATGTGTTGTGCGAGATGCGTCCGTTAGCAAGACTCCATTTGACATTGGGAAAAAACTGCTGAGCATCAATGTGTGACGCCCACATTGGTCGTAACCGCTGGGTGACTATCAAGCTATCCTCCATGGGATAGACATTACACTCGAAACAAACCAAAACGCGACGATAGAACGGCCTCTTGGTTGCTTTGCGAAACGGGCAATCCGAGCCAATCGTTTTAAAGAAAGTATCGTATCCCGGTATCCACCACTCGCGATTGGCGGATAAAGCGATGTTCTACGTCACGGCCTGAACGAACAATAATGCTACGGACGTCTAGAAATGTGTCAAAACGTTTGACGTTCTAGCGATCTGCCTCGCAAACGCGGGGTTTTACAGTGACTAGAAGGAGAACGAAAATGGATCGAAGAGATTTGTTGGCATCTGCCGGTGCAGTCGCATTGGTGAGTGTTTCGGCTGGCATTTCGCGTGGCCTTGTGGGGGGAGAAATTGCGAAATCAACTTCTACTCTTGATAAATTGCACCAAGAATGTTTGGATATCTGTCAAGGTTGCGAGGCAACTTGCAATATGACCGTCACCTACTGCGTAACTCATATGGCTAGTGGTCATAAAGAGCATGCAGCATGTGCGGCATTGGCGATGAGTTGCCAAGATTTCTGCGGATTGAGTGCAAAACTCATGGCGCGATCATGCACGCTCGCTCCAGCGTCCTGCGAAGCCTGTGCAAAAGCTTGCGAGGCTTGTGCAACAGAGTGCGAGAAGATAAAGTCCGATGCTCAATTAGCGGCATGCGCTAAGATTTGCCGTGAATGTGCGGCAGCCTGTCGGAAAATGGTGTAAACGCTCCGTAGCATCGCTCGAATCGACTAAAGCTCGTGCAGTGTCCTGCATTCGCTTAACCACTTGCCGTTGTTGACTCGTTGCATTACGGCATTGAGGCAAGATTTAGCGTCGTTTCCCTCAAAGACGATACTCAGACG
>JBIKMB010000342.1:0-4772 GCA_044359485.1 Pirellulaceae bacterium
CCAGTACAGCCAGCCAGTCCAGTACAGCCAGCCAGTCCAGTACAGCCAGCCAGTCCAGTACAAACCGCTAGCACCACCTCGGGAACGGACCCGAACAGCGCGATCATGACCGGACCTTATCTAGAAGGCAGCGCGCAGAATTCGCTCCCAACCCACTGGGAAAACGATGTTCGTCAAGCGGTCGTCAAATTACAAGAACGATTGAAACAGGACAAAACGCTTACACCTAAGGAACGTACCAATCTTGAAGCACGTTTGAGATTGATGCAATTGGCAGCCAATGACATGGATGCCGCGATGAATCCGAATCAAGGCTGGAACAGAGACGCCGATCAATGGTTTCGCAGCACACTCTTCAGCATCCATGAAGCAACCGCACTGACTGGCCCAGAATCCCCCAATCAACGGTTCAGTTTAGTTGCCAAACATCAACAGGAAGCTACTCAGCATTTACTCTCGTTGAGCGATTTGGAAATCAACAATGTGACATTTTGCACCGAGGTTCAAAGTTACGGGCAAGTGGTAAAGCGACCGGCTAATGCGTTGACGGCTAATGAAGAAGTCATTCTCTACTGTGAGTTCAATAACTTTGCTGCCTTAAAAGTTCATGATGGTTATGAGACGGAGTTTGAGGCTCGATATGAAATTGTCGATTTGCAGAACAATCGGATTTACGAAGAGAAATTGCCAACAGATCGACAGACCAGCGCGAACCGTCGCCGCGATTATTTCATCGCCTATCAAATGTATCTGCCCAAAGATATCGCTCCAGGGCATTATCGTTTGAAGCTGAATGTCAAAGATGTTAAGGCTGGGAAGTTCGGGCAAGGATTGGTTGAATTTCAGATCGTGAAATAAGGTCAATCCTTGAAAGATAAGCCTCACGGGTGTTAGCAGCGGTTGTCGGGCATGTGGGATAGGCTCGTGTTCAAGACGATCTAAGTTTGCAGCAGTTGATACCAATTCCAACCCCAGCCGAAAACAAAAAGTAACAGAGCGAAGATAAAAAATGGGATGCGATAGCGTCCCGTTTCCTTCCTCGGTGCGAGAAAAGCACAAGTTCCCACAACAATTCCCATCGCGTTGGAAATCGCATCTTCCCAACTCGTCCCACGCTGAACAAACTTCTGGCTGAATTCTAGCAGGCTGCCGACGACGAGCCAAAACAAAGCGATTTTCCAGATGGCTCGTTGCGGAATACCGTTATCGCGCCAAGTTCGCCACGTCAGCGATGCCCAAACCAGCAGCGAAAAGAGCGGCAAATGAACCAGATCGCATAACTCTTTCATACGCTGGCTGTGAAATGGAATCGGCATCAGCAACAGGCCAATGGCGAGAACCAGCAAAACGGCAAAACCAATCCAGAAAATTAGTTTAGAAAATTGAGGCGAAGAGACTTTCTTTGACGCGATTATGGGCGAACCATTTTCGACTTCAGCCGTCGTATATCCTCGAGTTGCTTGCTGAGGTCTACTGGAGTCGGCGGCGGCTGAAGGCTCAGAAGTCAAAAACGAACCTGCCTTGATTGGATGAAAACAAATAGGGACCGGTGATCCTGGAAAGGATATCGGGAGAGCCATTTCTAGATTAAATTGTAAATCGACTTGATCGGACAATCAAATGATACCTCCCGCCGGAGTTTGCCGAAAATGAACGTAAATCGACGTCTCTTTGGAATTTTATCTTCATTGACTTCTCTGGCCGTCGCTCAAACCGCCAGGGGTGCCATGCTAACGGATCGAACCGATGGTCCAGTGTTTATTGCCACTTGGCCGTTCGGATTACCCGCTTGCAAGCAGTCTTTGGTGGCGTTGAATGCAGGTGGGACGGTGCTGGATGCTGTGGAACAAGGTATTCGAGTCGCTGAAGCGGACACGGAGGTAGATTCTGTCGGTGTGGGTGGGATCCCCAATGCCAACGGCATCGTGCAACTCGATGCTTGCATCATGGATGGCACCAATCAAAAAGCGGGTGCTGTGGCCGCTTTAGAGGATTATCCTCACCCGATTTCGGTCGCACGACGCGTGATGGAAAAAACGAAACACGTTTTTGTGGTTGGCCAAGGAGCAAAAGACTTTGCTGCTCAACAGGGCTTTGAAAAACAAGATTTACTGACACCCCAACAACGCGATAAGTGGAAGCAATGGCTGAAGGATAATGGCAAGGAAATTCCGAAAGGTTCGCACGATACCATTTCGTTGTTGGGAATCGATCCGCAGCGACATATTGCGGGCGGATGCTCTACTTCAGGACTTGCTTATAAACTGCATGGTCGCGTAGGGGATAGTCCTTTGATCGGCGGAGGACTTTATGTCGATGGTGAAGTGGGAGCTGCTGGCGCAACCGGTATCGGCGAAAATATTTTGCGGTACTGCGGAACATTTTTGATCTGCGAACTGATGCGGCAAGGCAAGTCGCCCACCGAAGCATGTATCGGCGCGATTGAACGCATCGCTCGCGGAGATCGCAAGAAGCCCGCAGAGCTGAGCGTTAATTTTGTAGCCCTGGATAAACAAGGCCGTTGGGGAGCCGCAGGCACCGACGATTCTTTTGTGGCTGCAGTCGTTACGCGTCAAGAAGCCAAGCTCATCAAGCCAGAGATTGTACGTTAACCATCATGTCAGCTAAACCTCTTCCCATACTGCCAAAGTTAAATCATCCGGATGAAGCGATCGACAGAATGTGTGGATTGCTTCAGCCTGTTCCTGTAGAGTCGCTCGCGCAGCACACGGCTGTAGGTCGAGTTTTGGCTGAACGAATCGTTACGGACCGGCCCTCCCCGCCGCTGGCTGTCAGCGCGATGGATGGCTTTGCACTTCGTTTAGCTGATTTGACATTAGAGCCGCTTACTATTTGTGGGACGGCTCAAGCGGGTCATGCGGCTCCCGAATTGATTCTAGGTCAGGCAGTTCGCATTTTCACAGGCGCCCCTGTGCCCAACGGCGCAGATATCGTTCTAAAACGTGAAGATACGCTAGAACAGCCGCAGCAGTTCGAAATCAAAGTAGAGCTGTCATCGATACGCACAGGCCAAAACATTCGACGTGCCGGCGAGAATGCCGTCGTCGGTAGTGAAGTGCTCGCTGCGGGTGTTGTAATCGGCGCAGCTCAAATGGTCGCCTTGGCCACCTTTGCTCCAGCCGAAGTAAACGTCTTTCGCCGCGTGCGCACGGCGATTGTCAACACCGGTGATGAGTTGATCGAAGGTGGAGCCCCTGCCCTCCCCTGGCAAATACGTGACTCCAACGGTCCGCTTCTAGAAGCATTGATTCGGAATCGAAACTGGCTTCAGTTGGTGTCGCGGTCTCGCGTCGCGGATCGAGCCGATGCATTAAAGAGCCATCTCGCCGAACAGTTAGAAAACGCCGACGCTATTCTGCTCACCGGCGGTGTTTCGATGGGAGATACGGATCATGTTCCGCAAGTTTTGCGAGAACTGGGCGCGACGATCGTCTTTCACAAACTACCTATACGTCCGGGCAAACCGATATTGGGTGCTATCGGGCCGCAAGGGCAGGCCATTATCGGACTACCCGGCAATCCTGTATCCGTAGCGGCTACCGCACTGCGAATCGCCTTCCCGATACTCAAGCATCTAGCGGGCTTTCGCGATACCACGCCGCAATTTACTCCTGTGGAACTGATTGAGCCCGATCAAAAGTCGATAACCTTGCATTGGTATCGTCCCGTTCAGTTTTGTCGCTCGACATCCAACGAACGCCTGCAAGTGCGCCTGACGCCCAATTTAGGCTCAGGCGATGTGGTTGCCTTAAGTGCCAGTGAGGCATTTATCGAAGTACCTATGGGGCAAGCAACTCACGCCGGTCCGTGGATGTGCTTTCGTATCGAGTGACGCCGTTCGAACTGTCGAGGAGCTTCTTGATTATGAATCTAGAAGTGTATAGTCCACTACGTCTCTCTGGGCATCCGGCATTTGACACTTCTTACCTGAAGGACAATATCCGTGGTATCCGTCGCGCAACTGAAATGGTACATCAATGCTGCTGGATGATGATGGATGCCTATGTTGTTGCCTACCAGGATTATTTGGCGTTGAAGAAAGCGTGAAAAACAATGAATCTGATTCGTCCATCGCCGTTCGAGCGATTCTAGGCGGATTGGACGAAAGACAAAACACCTCCCATAAACAATTCCTGGAGGTAGTTTGTGCCAAGTGTTTTGGGTATTGTCATATCGCGGATCTAAAATTGAAACTATTCACCTTAAGTTTCGAGGCAAAAAACGGCCGCAATAGCCGAGATGGCTACTTGAGAATCTTCGATATGGACTTACGGCAAATCACTGCCGAAACACGCTTATCGCTACCCGATCCGGTCCCTATTCAAAGTTCACCGAACGAAGAAACTCTCTACAACCTCGGCCTCAAAGGTTTGATTCTGCGAGTTCCCTATCCCTACGGTCTTTGGTTGCAATGAAAGGCAATTGCTTTACGATTCAACGAGTGATTGCCACTGAGGGCAACAAACGGTTTATCTATCCGGAGTGTTCTTAACAAATTGAGCTTTTCCGAATCGGTGATCAAATAGCCGATCAGCCATTTAAGATGCTTCGCCGAGATGTATTCGCCGTAGGGAGATGATAGGGTGAGGGTACAAGATGTCGTACCAGTCTTGAGACGTGATGACACTTCATCGGTTCATTCATTCGCTTTTGCTTTTTCCTTACGGAATCGACGTCGGGTATATCGGTAGCCGGCAACGGTAGCGCCGATTGCTACAAGCGCCAGAGAGGAAGGTTCCGGAACGGCCTCT
>JBIKMB010000343.1:0-4762 GCA_044359485.1 Pirellulaceae bacterium
CCCTGCTTGCTACATTCCTCAGCGTTCCTTTGCTGCAGCACGTCTTCCTGACGATTTTGCGTTCCACCGGAGTACATCCGAAGCGGTTATGCAAAGGAGATTCATTGCGTCGAGGCGATGGAATGCTGTGAAGCTTATTCCATCACCATGAGATGTATCGTCGTCTTGACGGATTGGAGATAAGAGTTCGGGATCGATCACGCAAGAACCACCCAAACCATCCATTTTGCCAAAAATTACTCTGTGGGGCGTTCCGTAATGAAAAGGATCGAAATGGAATCTCGATCGACGATTTTATCGGAGCGCTTCGAATAGATTGCTCCGGTCATCGGTCCATTTGAGTTGACGCCGAACCGGAATGATTTCTTTTTCGGACGCGGATTGGACGGCCGTTAGAGCAGAGGGATTCGCTGAGAGTATCGCCCACATCGAACGGTTGGCAAAGGGTTTCAACTTATCGTGATTATCGATGATGGTTACCGAATAGCCTGCTTGCTGGGCTAAACCGGAAGCGATCGGGGCCAAATCAAAATATTGATTCGTGATGTGGATCGCGAGGGCTCCATCAGGCTTCAAGCAACGTTGATAGATTTCCAAAGCCTCTGTCGTCAGTAAATGAACTGGAATCGCATCGCCACTGAAGGCATCAAGAATGAGGATATCGAATTGATGATCCGCTTCCCGGGCTAAAGTCAATCGGGCATCCCCGGGAAGCACTTGCACTTCGGCGGGACATTGACTGAGAAAAGTAAAATGTTCATGGGCATATTGGATTACGTCTGGGTTGATTTCGTAAAACTTCCAGATATCCCCCGACTTGGCGTAAGTGGCCAACGTACCAGCTCCCAAGCCAACGACACCGATAGTGCGTGGTCTACCCGCATTGAAATTTTGTAGGGCCAAGCCGACTCCCGAATCGAGACCGTAGTAGGCCGTTGGAGTTGCTGCAAGGTCTTCGCGTTCTAATTGGGTACCGTGGACGATTCTGCCATGGAAGAGAACCTTGACTAAAAGTCCTGAAGGTTCATCAAGAGTCGATTTGACGCGCAGCACTCCATAAAAGTTTCGAACAGCATGCTGAGCGGAAGCAGTAATCCATTGCGTGCCGACAACTCCTAGCAGAGCAAAAGCGGCAAGAGCGGTGTAGATACGTTGACGCTTGAAGGAGAGTTGTGAAAGGCTCGCATCTTTGGGTAAAAAATAGAGAGCCAACATCACCAATCCACAGAGGATCAGACCGATTTGAAGTTCGAGAAAATCATGGAATACAACAGGTGCGATTAAACCGACAAATAATCCACCGCACGCCCCACCAATCGACATGGTCATGTAGAAGGCGGTCAAGTTATGTGCTTCAGGACGAACACGAACCAACTCGGCATGGCAAACCATGCAACACAGGAATAATGCAGAAAAATAAATCGCGATTTGTAGCAGATAGTTCATCGTTGGTCCCGCGGTTTGCGCTTGCAAGACTCCCAGAAAGGTGAACATTGTCAACGCGATATAAGGACGTCGGACATACCAACGCTGCGATTCGAAGCAAAGGATAAAGCTCACCAAATAAATGCTAAGGGGCAATATCCACAAAAATGGGATGACGGCGACGTCAAGACACACTTGATTCGTTACCGCCAGGAGCATCAGAGAAGGTATGAAAGCGAGCACAAACCAATGAACGTATTGAATAGGAGTGATCGCTGTTCGAGTCTGACTGGTGGCGACTAACGCTGGACTTTCGATTTGAGAAGTCTTTAAACTTCGAAGCAACGATAAAATACCTGCCAGTGGGCAGACGATTGCAAAAAATGAAAACACCGTCGACCAAGTCGTCGCTTGTTGGCTCGATGACATCCATGTTTCAAAAAAGAATGGATAGCTGAGCAAGGCTAGGAGCGAACCGACATTGGAGAGAGCGTACAATCGATAGGGATGAGCGACGATACCCGAGCGTGAGACCCAGCTTTGCAGCAAAGGCCCGGTAGCCGACAGCAAGAAGTAGGGGAGACCTACGTTGAGCAGCAGAAGCATGACGATCCAGAGGGCAGGGGCCTCAGAGCCATTGGGTTTCCAGTCTGCTGAAGGCGCAATCGGTAGGGTGAAAAGGGAACCGAGCAGCAAGATCGCGTGAAAAAATATTTGGCCGCGAGGAGTGCACATGCGGGTTAGAAAATGAGCATAGGCGTAACCTCCGCACAGCAGAAGTTGGAACACCAGCATGCAAGTTGTCCATACTCCAGGGCTCCCACCAAACCAAGGAAGGATGTACTTCCCCATGATCGGTTGAACTTGAAAGAGCAAGAAGGCTCCCAAAAAAATGGCGATCGCATAGATGCCGATGACCAAAAAACGGACTTTGGCCGCGGCAGGACTCGAGGTGGGAATTGAGTTCATCGTTTGGCGGGGTAATCAGGTAGGAAAGCCTAGAGGCAGGATTGACCTGATTTTCTATACCACAGTTTGCCAAACCGAATGGAACGCTCGCGTTAAATTCATCCTCGATGGGAGCTTACTCATGTCAAGCTAGTTGGCCTTTGTCGATTGTACTGATTGGGGAGAGTTGGAAACTGCTGGACTCTTGGGCTCTCCCTGGAACAATTCGAACAGTGGACTATCTGTGGAAAGGTAAAGACGCGAATTTTTGTCGAACGATTTTTCGTATAGTTCTAAGGTACGAACGAAGTCGTAGAACTCAGCCGTATTTTGAATTGCGCTGGCATACATTTCGATGACTTCGGCATCGACTTTACCACGAATTTCACTCGACTTGCGTTTTCCTTCCCCTTCGATTTTCTCTACCTCGGCTTTAGTTTGATTGATAATTTCTTGTCGCAAACGTTCTCCTTCGTTGACATTAAGGGCCGACAGTGCGCCGCGTTCTGCGATCCAGCGATCGAAGGTTTTTTCACGCACACTGGCAACGAAGTCGATTTTGGAAACGCCGACACTCACCAGTTCGATTCCGCGAGCGGAGCCCTCACTGTCGGCAGCTGCAAGCAGTCGCCTCTGAATATCTAACTTGATCTTATCGAGTATTTTTTGGCGTCCCATTTTGATTTCAGATTTTCCACTTTCGATCGAGTCTTGAAAGTTGGCAATGTCAGCCGCCACTTCATCCGACTCGATATCGAGTTTGGCTGTTTGCAGCTCTCGGTTGGAACTGCGAACCAATTCGGCTAATTCATATTGAGTGATCGAATCGCGAATGGCCGAGCGCACAAACTGTGCTACGCGTTGCTCGGCGTCGTCGACAGTCCGCAAACGCTGCACGAATACCACAGGGTCATTGATTTTCCAAATGGCCCAAGGGATGAGTTCAATTTTCTTGTCGTCTTTGGTTGGTAGATCGGGAATCAGAAATGCATTTTGATCGCCCCAGAATTGCACGGTAGCGGGCAGAATACGCACTTTCTCGATTCCAGGCGTACACCAGTAGAGTCCTGGTGTCGTCATCGAACGCACAGGTCGTCCGAAACGCAAGACGACAGCCATTTCTCGTTCATCGACAACGAAGGTAAAAAAAGGTGTCAGCAGCAGAAGCAAACCTGCCACGGCTAAGAGTTGCAAAAAACGCTGAAGCCAGATCATCATATGTTATTCCTTCTCCAGCTGTAAAAGCGGAAGTGGGCTTGGCATGCTCCCATCCAGAAGCACTTTAGGACCGCTATTGCCGAGGACTCGTTCCATGGTCTCGAGATAGAGTCGACGTCGAGTCAATTCGGGGGCTTTTTGATAGGCTTGATATTTGGACAGCAAAGCGGCGATTTCACCTTCGGCTTCGGCTTTTCGGCGCGAGGCATAACCTTCTGCTTCGCGAATCGATTTATCTTGTGAAGCGAGGGCCAACGGCAGCATTTGGTTTCGTTCGCGGCGAGCTTCATTGATCAATTTGTCGCGTTGCTGAATCGATGCGTTGACTTCATCGAAAGCTGGTTTGACACGATCGGGAGGTATAGCCCGTTGCAGTTGCAGATCGACGATCATGATTCCGCTTTGCAAGGCTTCCAGATTGGCTTTTAATTCTGTCAGAGCGGCAAGAGCAATTTCTTCCCGTTTACCGGTCAGAATTTCATCCGCGGCATAATCACCGACGATGCGATGCATCGTGCTGCGAGCTACCGCATTGATGATACTTTCCGCTTCCTCCTGGTTTAACCTCAAAGCGTAATCTTTCGGTTCGGCAACCCGCCAAATCACGTTCCACTCCACGACGGCCGCATAGAGATCGCCGGTAAGAATGAGCATTTCCTCTGGATTTTCGCGTTCGACCGAGAGGGGCGAACCACGCTGTGCAACCTCCGACGTCCCCCAAGGTAAACGCAAGGTACGTTCGGAACAGTCGACCAAGATTCGCTCATCGATCCAGGGGAGTTTAAAGTGCAAACCAGGTTCGGCTGTCGTGTAGTACTTGCCCCAACGCAGGACAACCGCCTTTTCATACTCCCGAACCGTATAAAAACCGCTCCACGCAAAATAGAGCAGGGTTGCAATGGCAATCACCGTCGCCAGCCCGGTGAGGACTTGCTGGGGATCAAGATTGGGGTCTAGATCTTTTCCAAATTTTTGTTTCAAGATAGATCTCCTCGATCCATTAACTGCCTGAAGCGAAAAGGCGTTTGAAAGGCGGGTACCGATAGTGTAGGCTAATTTCTGTGCTGAATGAGGCGCACTGCGTGTTTTACAGTGAAATTGGGGACCCGGTTGGCCAATTCGGTTAGGAGGCTCACGAACCCCTCTCTCCAGAATTAATTTTAGAGCTCGT
>JBIKMB010000344.1:0-4761 GCA_044359485.1 Pirellulaceae bacterium
AATGAACAAGTCAATACGTTCAAAAAAGAGTAAATCTTTTTCTGAAAACTGGTTTTCAGGATATTATTTGTGCAAATAAGCCATGAAACATTGCATTGTTGATTGTGTTTCCAGGGAGGATGATGGGCGAAATGCGGTATTCTGCCGACTGAGGGAAATAGGATACTTAATGCACCTAGTGAACTAAAAGAAGCACTCTCAACGGTCTAATGTGGGTGCCAGGCACCGAGGATGGCGGGCACTGAGGATGGCGCAGCGAAGGGTGCCAGGCACCGAGGATGGGGGAGCGGGAAGTGGGTTCAAGGCGATCAAGGGAGATTGCCTTAATGCTCCGGCCCCCGATCGAACGCTTGCCCTTGCCAGTTTGGGCTTATCTTGCCATACTTTCCTGCGAATATCGTTTTGAAGTCTTGCTCAACCCACGCCATTCTCGTTGATTGGCGGATTCCCCCAAGAAGAAAGGGTCCCTAGTAAGGGCTATGTGTCTTTGAGGGGTTTGCTCGTCATTTTCGAGTGAGGGATTGGGCCGCGTCTGTCCGAAATAGAGGAAGCAGACTAACACGACTTGAAGTTCCACTAGGTTTGGGAGCAAATTTGCTATGGCCCGTTATCACGGCCCGAAGGCTCGCGTCAATCGTCGTTTGGGTGTTTTAGTTTTCGAAAATGCAGGCGCGGTAAGGGCTAAAGAACGCCGCGATACCGTACCCGGGATGCATGCTCGCGGCCGCCGTACGAGCAACTACGGTACGGCATTATCAGAAAAGCAAAAGATCAAGTATTATTACGGCTTGGGTGAACGACAGCTACGACGCTTTTTCGCCGAAGCTGTTCGCCGCAAAGGCAACACCGGGGAAAACTTGTTGATCCTATGCGAACGCCGTTTGGACAATGTGGTTCGCCGAGCCGGCTTTACCAAGACGCGTCCGCAGAGTCGCCAGGGTATCGTTCACGGCCACTTCCGGGTCAACGGTGTGAAGGTGACAAGTCCCAGCTACTTGGTGCGAGCCGGTGACCTTATCGAAGTGAAGGGGCGTGAAAACCTCAAGAACCTTTATCGAGGTATTTTGGCAAACAGCAGTGCACAGCCGCTCGACTGGGTTACTTTTGATACGGAAAATTTGACAGCCACTGTCAAGAGTGTTCCAACCTCCGCCGACATCAGCTTGCCAGTGAACGCTAACATCGTGGTCGAATTCTTGTCACGATAATTGGCTGAATCTCTCCACTTTTCTTGGGGGCTCTCTTTTCGTCCCTCCGGGAGTTATTTTGGAAGAACTGCGGTATGCAGCGATCGTTCGACATTGACGCTTCGAACGCGAACGATCGCTGAGTGCTTGACTTGGCTTCCAAAATAGAATGGGTCATTTCTGAATTGGGGCGAGAGATTATCGCCCGCATAGAATCGAGAGAACATCATGCATTCACAACTCGTCGTGTTGGGCGGTGGACCTGGTGGTTATGCGGCCGCTTTTTTAGCTGCCGACGAAGGTTTAGATGTCATTTTGATCGAATCCGAGGGACGACTTGGCGGTACTTGCTTGTTACGGGGTTGCATCCCATCGAAAGCCTTATTGCATGTCGCGAAAGTGATTTCCGAGGCGCAGGAATTGACTCATGACTGGGGTGTTCAATTCACGGCACCGTCGATCAGTATCGATAAAGTGCGCGAACGCAAAGAAAAAGTGATCTCAACGTTGAGTGGCGGCTTGTCCCAACTGGCCAAACGCCGCAACGTGCGAGTCATCAAGGCCAAAGGTGTGTTCGAGTCCAATACGTCGATTCGCTTGGAGGGAGACGACGAATCGGTACCGGCTGAAAAGCAAATCACTTTTGATTATTGCATCGTTGCGACAGGCAGCACACCCGCAATGCCCCCCGCTTTCCAAATCGGCAGTCCGCTGGTGATGGATAGCACCGGTGCTTTGCAGCTGGCCGATATTCCTAAGACACTGCTGGTGGTTGGCGGAGGATATATAGGCCTGGAAATGGGTACCGTATATGCCAACCTCGGTTCTAAAGTGTCGGTCGTCGAATTGACCGATGGATTGTTGCAAGGAGCTGACCGCGACTTGGTCAAGCCTCTGCATAAACGTTTGGAGAACCTGTTTGAAAAACGCATCTATCTCAATACCAAAGTGGGATCGATGGCTGAAGTGGAAGGACAAGTTGAGGTGACCTTCGAGGGGCCAGGCAAGTTCGGCCATGAACGCTTTGACCGCGTTTTGGTAAGCGTCGGTCGCCGCCCTACGTCGCGCGGTATCGGTTTAGAAAACACCAAGATCGTAACCGATCCACGCGGCTTCATCCCATGCGACTCTCAGCAGAGAACGGTGGAACCCAACATCTTTGCGATTGGCGATGTTTCAGGCGAACCGATGCTCGCACACAAAGCTTCTCACGAGGCCAAGGTCGCTGTGGAAGTTATCTTGGGTGAACCGGTAAGCTTTGATAAGGCTGCGATTCCCGCCGTCGTATTTACCGATCCGGAAATCGCATGGGCTGGACTCACGGAAGATCAAGCGAAAAAGCAAGGCTTGACGGTCGATGTTGAAACCTACCCTTGGGCAGCCAGCGGACGGGCACAAGCCTTGGGGCGAACCGACGGTCTTACCAAATGGTTAGTCGATCCAGAAACGCATCGTGTCCTCGGATGCGGAATTGTCGGCCCAGGTGCCGGTGAATTGATCGCAGAGGCGGTATTGGCGATCGAGATGGGCTGTGAAGTTCGCGATTTGACGGAAGCGATTCATCCGCATCCAACGCTTAGCGAAACTTTGATGAATGCGGGCGAAGTGCATTTCGGAACCGCGACTGAAATTTACAAGCCCAAGCGTCAACACTGATAGACCGATTTTGGTATCAGCGGCGGCTGAACTGGATTGCGGCCATCCGCACATTTTGCCCAGCTCTAATAGAACGTCGAGCGATGTCGCTGGAACGCGATTGGTCGACGTTTTTTCTTTGCCAACTGGCCAACTAGCGGGCATGTTTCAGTTGGTCAAGCGGCGTTGTCTCAAAGTCGCCGAACCACACAGGCTCGTAGCCTCTCTCGACTCCCTACGCGTTATTTTTGGGCTGTGTTGTTCGCAGTAACCTATTTTTCGCAACAGAATTTTGTCGCAGTCGAGTATTGTTCGCAGCCATTTTTTTCGAAGGCGAACGCTGCGAAATGCCATGGGAGTGTGGTAATGGATCACCAGGCAATTATTGTGCACCTTCTTAGAGAAGGGGAATGGTATCAAGCGGTGCTCGTGTATCGCGAAGAAACCGGAGCCCCGCGTTACTTGGCAACTCGCGAAGTGAAACGCATCGCTCAGCAACATAATATTCGGCTACCAATTTCAGCATGGCCGATTTCTATTTGGCCAATCATGAGTTGGTCCTCTTTGAATTGGCCAGCTTTGAATTGGCCGAGTTCATTCTGGTTTCGGTCTAAACAAAAGAGTTCTGCCGGAACAGGTTTCACCTCAGTATCTGGAAAAAGTTCTGCTTAAAATTCAGCATCGCGGCGGTTTGCGTTTTAGTACGCAACCCTTGCCTTTCGTAAGCTGCTACAAAATCTCATCTCGCCCTCTCCTCTACAACGCAAAGCTTGTCGGCGAAAAGTGTATCCTCCAGCACTCCAGGCAACTCGCGGCCATGGGCAGATAGACACTCCGCAGACACAGATGGATCGCTGCGCAAGATGTGATTCAGAAAAAGCTGGACCAAGAGAAATTGTCCGAATAAAGTTGGCCGAATGAAATTGGCCCATTAACGTGGCACTGCAAGCAGGTCTATCGCGCTGGACTTTCTTTGCCATCTGCGACAGGCCAAGCACTGGGATCATGCGTCGAGCATTGAAAGTTCAAAAATAAGATCAACGAGAGATCGACCAGAATTTTTTTACCTGTGCTCTATCCAGTTTGAGCTACAGCTCGCTCGTTAGACTCGCAACGCCGGCGGGATTCGAACCCGCAACCCCAGGTTTGTGATGTATTCCAGTGCAGCAGTTGATCTTACTTTTTACTCGCTCTATGAATTTACTCGCTCTATGGAGTAGATGGTTGACTCAGCTAACGGTTCACACGAATTAATTCAAAGTTCGTCCACACAATCGAATCGCGGAAGATGGAGACCTGACCGTTGGCAATCCGCGTGACTCGATTCCAGCTCTTGCTCGCTGCGTCTTGGGTCGTAATGACGTTCACTCATGAAACGGGACACATTATCGGCGGAACGTTCTGCGGTGGGTCATTGAAATCGGCTGACTTGCTGCCATGGCACCTTCCTTACAGCATCTTTGAACCAGATCCATTTCCATTGGTGACGCTATGGGCAGGTCTTGTTATTGGCGTGTTGGCTCCCATGGGCGTCGCATTGGTTACTCAACGCGATTGGATGTGGTTCATTGCGAACTTTTGCATACTTGCCAATGGCGCATACATTGCAACTGCTTGGTTCTCTGGTGACCGCTACCTCGATACTCCAAAATTGCTCGAACATGGTGCAAGCCCCATCTCGATTGCGGTATACTGTCTTTTGACCATCGCATTCGGCTACGTTGGTTTTCGCCGATCATGTGTTTCTGCGCTGTCCGCACCAACGAAACTGGAAACAGGGAAAGCACAAACCATGGACGAACAAAGCGATGCACGTGCGGACTGGAAATGATTTGAGAACGAGCGGGGGCAGTTCCCGCCAGGGTAACTCTTAGCCCGAGGCCCTGTATCGAGTTTTGCAGCGTTGATATAAGGCGGCTTCGCCGAAGTTCAACGTTGA
>JBIKMB010000017.1:0-50663 GCA_044359485.1 Pirellulaceae bacterium
CACTAAGACGCCAGCTGGAACAGTTGCAGCGAACGACCGATAGCTCAGCCGATTTGACCGTTTTGTTTGCGCCCGGATTCTTATTTACCGATGGTCGGCAGATCCTTACCAGCTCCGTACCTGCAGCTCGCGCGACTCTGGCAGAGGTTTTAGCGACCGACATGCAAGCCGGTTTACTGACCACGACCCTAAAGCCGAATTGGTATACCGAGCTTCGCTTGATCGGTAACTCCGATCTCGACGCAACTCGCATTGCCAAAGATCTCAATACGCGACTTACGACTCTTCCGGATACGATCGAAAGTCGTATAAACGACCGAGCCTTTGATCCGAGCTGGGGTAAACTCTCGGTACGCTATCCTCAGATGCTGCGGGAATTGATCCGACAACTGCGCGTCAATGTCGAGGATGGCCAAGCCATTGGGAATTTCTATTTACCCAAGGTCGCTGCTCCCAATTTGATCGTGGCTAGCTGGCTGGCCGCCCATAGCGACGCCGGTAAATCTTTGGTGGCCGCTAAGGACAACACACCCGCCGATCAACCAACCCTTACGCCAGAGCAATTCCTCGATCGACCTATTAAACTCTCTTTTGATCAGGAGTCTCTAGAAATCTCACTGCAATCCATCGCTGAGGCAACCGCCGATGGGCTTCCAGCCAATCAACCAAAATTGGCCATGGAACTCGACTACACTTCGATGGAAAAAGATGGCATCACGCAAAACCAACAAATCCGCCAATTCATGCACAATGGCAAGCCACTGCGCGAGGTCTTGACCGACCTCGTCAAACGAGCCAATCCAACGCCGGGCATCCAAGATACGACTTCAGCGGAACTTAAATTCATCTGGATTTTGGTAGATGCTGCAGATAAGCCCGGTGGGAAGAAAATCCTTCTCACCACACGAGCTTATGTTAACGAAAAGAAACTCCCGTTGAGCAAAGAGTTTGCGATGCCACAGTGAGCTTGCTCACACAGCAATCCATGAGCTTGCTCACACAGCAATCCATGAGCTTGCTCACACAGCAATCCATGAGCTTGCTCACACAGCAATCCATGAGCTTGCTCACACAGCAATCAGTGCGTTTGCTCCAGCAGAGCGATCCACTTGCCCACATAATGTCCGTTATCGTGGAATGTACGACCGCTAACAAGATTGCCATCTACCACGCAAGGTTCGTTTACGAAGATGCCTCCGCAAACTTCTAGATCGAATCGGCACTTTAAGACTGTCGCCATTTTTCGACCGCGGACGCAATCGGCATAGGCTGGAATTTCGACTCCGTGACATACACTTGCGATCGGCTTATTGGTTTCAAAAAAATGCTTGGTGATGCGAACTAAATCCTCGTCATAGCGGATATACTCCGGCGCGCGACCACCAGAAAACATAATGCCCGCATATTCTTCCGGCAACACATCGCGAAAAGCGATATCTGCATCGATGGTGTATCCTTCCCATTCCTTGGTAATCGTCCAACCCGGTTTCACCTCGTGTAAAACCATTTGATATTTTTTCTTCTCTGGACCCGCCACAACCGGCTGAATACCCGCTTCGATCAATCGATAGAAGGGGTACATCGTGTCCAGCGTTTCGGTTGCATCGCCTACAATGATTAAAACTTTCTTCATAACTATTTACTTTCTATGCGGAAGGGCTGGGTCCAAGCTTGTTGTTTTTGCTCATCCCAAACAGGATCAACAGGCTTTAACGAACTCGTTATCAACGCGCGAACATATAAATCATCCTCTTGCAATTGATAACTCGATTCAAGTTCACTGGATGAAGCAGCGACAATGCCGATCTTGGTCGCATCCTCACCTTTCTTTGAAACAATGAAATCGGTTTTGTAGGTTGCGTTGGCATCTGGCTCGATCTTAACCTTAAGCGTCTTGCTCTCGGAATCAAACTGAACCGCGTTCAGGGTCACCCCACTGGACGCATAAAAATCTGCTTTTTTCATCGCTCGAATCAAATGATCGGGTGTTAAATACTCAGCCCGCACCATGATCCAACCTCGGCCAGGTCGACTACCCGGTTTGCCATGATACTCGTGGCTATCGTCGGTTGCGACGCCATACAGCAAGGGAGCATCCAGTTTGGTCAAGCGAATATAATTCGCCACATCCCACATCTTCTCAACACTCATGCGCGATTTATCGCCGAGATGATTGACACCGGGGTGTCCGTTGTAAACTTCGAAGAATCTTTCTGCGATCACCGCTGCCAAATCCTCCGCTGTAATAGCCCAACCAAAATTAGGATGATTCACGTGGGGGAGTATTTCGCGACCTTGATTTTTCTCCTGCTCGAGTATGACTCGCAAGTTGTTTTGCATCGCCTCCCGTACCGTAGCGCCACCCACTGGCTTGATCACTTCGGAAATATTGGTTGCATTCATGTGAACCGGCTTTCCGTCCGCACTATCGGTAATCTCCTCCGCAGGAATGAGAATAAACTTCCCTCGTTCCTCGAGCAGATATCGGTATTCGTCCAGCGGCTTTAAACGAATCTCTTCTTCGGGTGAATCTGGCATTCCTTGGGTTTCGACCCAACTTCCGCCGAAACGTGCACGGTACTTTTGAATCACATCAGGGCCACCTCGTTTTAGAATGTCGGCAACCTTTTTCCACTTTAAACCTTTCGCCAAAACATTGTGCTCGGTCAGCGCTAGAAAATGGTAATCGCGAACGCGGTACCATTCGCAAATCATTTCAGGAAAATCATTCCCATCGCTCCAAAACGAATGGGTATGGATATTGCCTTTCCAGTACCGAAGAGCGGGTACTGGCGGAACAGGATCGGTACCGACGGTCTCCGCCGCTTCAATATTTTGCCCCAAGAGGGAAGAATGGTTCGTTAACAGAACTAGGCATGCCAGCAGCACGGTCGTCAACCAAATTCGTAGGCGCATCGCGAATCTCCACCATAAACGCTGAAAAATGGAGTTCCCAGTATAGCCTTAATGAACGGGGCAGTGTGCGGGCGACGCCGATCCTTAACAGAATCCTCAACCTTCACCGTCATCGCTATCACTGCGTGTTTTGTAAGTAAGAATGGGACGCAAGCTGGCTACCACTTCCAGTATTCCAAAAGATTTCATATCGTCGATAACGCGATCGATATCTTTGTAGGCTTTCCCATGCTCTTGCCGTAAGAGGTTTCGCTGTTCGCAAATGACCAGGTTGTCCAACCCGATGGACTTATCGCGAGGCCTTTTTAATTCTTCAACCGAGAGCTGACCAAATTTTTCATCGCTCTGCGAACGCGATATTTTCCGGCCCGCTCCATGCGCTAGCGAAAATAAATTTTGATGACCATCTCCGCAAGGTCGTACCAGATAGCTTAAAGAACTTCGCGAACCTGGGATGACCACCAAGCCTTGATCGGCCGGCGCTGCTCCTTTGCGATGCAACCATAGCGGCCCAGAGTCATCGACGCGACGCGACAAATAGTTATGGCAAATGTCCAAAACCCGATCGATCTCGCAATGGGTTTGATCCGCAAAACGCTGCGCGATCAAACAGCGATTCGCATAGGCAAACCTTACCGCGCGGTCGTGCTCCATTAGATATTGTTTCCCTGGCGTCGAATCCGGATCGATACCTCCTCGCTCTGCCGACGCC
Source organism: Pirellulaceae bacterium (assembly GCA_044359485.1). Taxonomy (GTDB): domain Bacteria; phylum Planctomycetota; class Planctomycetia; order Pirellulales; family Pirellulaceae; genus JAFLCP01. Next base: position 3,629 of record JBIKMB010000017.1, read on the forward strand.
GCACCGACTTGCCGCAACACGGCTTGCCCGTAACTGCGCGAACCGCTGTGTATCAGCAGCAATGCTTTTTTGATATCGATACCCAACTCTTCGCAACAAGCCTTATCATAAATTTGATGAACGACTTGCAACTCAGCAAAATGATTTCCACCACCTATGGTACCTGCCGCATGTTCGAATTCTGGCAGAACCAAATCATGTCTTTCTAGAAATTGAGACGCATTGCCCTCCCACACGTCATCAATGCTCCCCAATGAATCGGCCAGCCTCCGCACATTGACGCGAGCATCCATCGATGTTCGAGCCAGTTGCATTCCACAGCCAATATCACCACCGATCAACTTGGGATAAATGATTCCTCGACTTCCAAAAGCGGCACCTCCAGGACTCCCCGTCCCGGGATGTACATCGGGCATCACCGCAATGCGTTCCATACCGGGAAGTTGTGCGGTGGTGCGGAGCTGGGTAATCGCATCGGGCGAAACCCAAGTCTTGGCGGTGTAAAACGAATCAACTTTGGCTGGACTTGTTGTCATGGAATAGGGTGGTTCACGAGCGAATGGCTTATCCGTCACCGCCGAAAAATGCGTCCAACGCCCAGCGTCGGAGGGTTTTCAGATAGGCACCAAGTTTTTCCGCGACGCTGCAGTCGGTCGCCGATCAAGCTTTAAGGATATCGTGAATCACTTTGCCATGCACATCGGTGAGTCGAAAATTTCGACCTTGATAGGTATAGGTCAGCTTTTCGTGATCCAAGCCCATGAGATGCAAGATGGTCGCCTGGAGATCATGAATGTGAACCGGTTTATCGACAACATGGAAGCCCAACTCGTCCGTAGCACCATAGGTTATCCCGCCCCGAATTCCTCCACCGGCAAGCCAGATCGTAAAGGCCTGGGGATGATGATCGCGTCCTCTGCTTCTTCCGAGAGCCGCATTGTTTTCGATCATGGGAGTTCTTCCAAATTCGCCACCCCAAACCACCAAGGTATCCTCCAACAATCCTCGCTCTTTCAAGTCGTTGATCAGCGCCGCACAAGCTTGGTCGGTTTGCTTGCAGTTATTGCGATGATTGCCCACCACATCGGAATGCGCATCCCAGCCTTCATGATAAATGGTGACCACTCGCACGCCCATTTCAATCATTCTGCGAGCTAGCAAACAGGAGCGAGAAAACGAGGGCTTCTTCGGATCGCATCCATAGGCTTCCAAGGTTTTGGGATCTTCCTTTTGCAGATCCATCAATTCGGGAGCCGTCGTTTGCAAACGAAATGCCATTTCGTACGCTTGAATGCGTGCCGCAATATCGGGATCGTTCACCTGCTGTAAACGATGTTGGTTGAGCTTCTGAATCAACTTGAGCGATTCGCTTTGCGTCTCTCCATCGATGCCATCGGGATTGGTAACATTTAAAATGGGATCGCCCGAATTTCGCAGCCTTACACCACCATAAGTTGTCGGCAAAAATCCACTGCTCCAATTAGCGGCCCCACCCGAGATGCCCGCTCCGGTGCTCATCACCACAAAACTTGGCAAATCTCGCGTTTCGCTCCCCAGTCCATACAACAACCATGAACCCATCGACGGTCTTCCAGGCTGGGCGAAACCGGTATTCAAAAAAATCTGAGCCGGGGCATGATTGAACTGATCGGTATGCATCGATCGGACGAAACAAAGCTGATCAACCACTTTCGCCAAATGAGGCATCACCTCCGAAAGCTCCGCCCCCGATTCCCCATATTTGGCAAATTTAAATTGTGGCCCCAAGGTCGCCGAATCGGAGCGAATAAATGCATAGCGTTGTCCGCCGATCACTTCCGGCGGAATAGGTTTACCCTGTAATTCGGTCAACTTGGGCTTGGGATCAAAGAGGTCGAGATGACTTGGCGCGCCCGCCATAAACAAGTGAATCAGTCGCTTCGCTTTCGGCGCGAAGTGAGGTGGTTTCGCAGCGAGAGGATCCGAGAGGCGATCAGCCGATAATAGATGTCCATCCAGACCGCCGGTGAGCAAGCCGGCCAAAGCCAGTTTGCCAAGTCCATAGCCACACTCGGAAAAGAAATAACGACGAGCGATATCGGTAGGTTTCATGTTGCTAGTTCCTAATTTCTCGTCAAAAATTCATCGGTGTTAAGCAAGGCACGCGCGACCAAGACCCAGGCTGCTTGTTCTGGATCCGCTTCATCTTGTCCACATAATTTTTGGGTCGCTTCACGATCTTGGTTCAAACGCTGCGTCTCTGTATTCCAGTAAAGCAGCACGGCTTCCGCTTCGGCAGCATCAGGCCGGCGAGCCAATATTTTGACAAACAAAGAGTCAATCACTGCCGCTGCCGGAGTTCCCTGCGCACTGTTCACCAATGCCTGCTGCTGTTTCGCCCAGCGCCCCAAGATTTGCGAAGTCTCCACGACCACGGGGTCATTGAGCAGCGTCAGAGCTTGCAAGGGTGTATTGGTAGGCGTCCGTTTGGCTAGACACGCTTCACCGCTCGGTCCATCAAATGTTTGGAACATCGCGTAAGGGGCTGTACGTTTCGCGAACGTATATAACCCACGTCGATACCGATCTCCTCCTTGGCTAACATTCCAGGCCAATTGACCATATGTCCCTTCTGTGGTGACCGACAGAGGCTGCGGCGGAAACACACTCGGCCCACGCATTTTGCGATCGAGCAAACCGGACACAAGCAATAAGGCATCGCGCAATTGCTCTCCCTCCAGTCGTTTGCGCGGACCACGACTCAACCAGCGATTGTCGGGATCTTTTTCCAAACGCTGACTGTCGACTTTCGAAGTTTGTTTGTAAGTGGAACTATTGACGATCAAGCGATGCAACCCTTTCATCGACCAGCGATTCGGATCTTGATCACCCGTTCCATCCATCCATTGGCGAGCTAACCAATCAAGCAATTCGGGATGCGTGGGCAAACTACCTTGATACCCAAAATCCTCTTCGGTGTAGACCAGTCCACGCCCCATGAACATCGACCAATTGCGATTGATGATGACGCGAGCTGTCAGTGGATGATCGGCCCTCACCAACCATTTGGCAAAGTCGAGCCGATTGCTGGAGGAAGCGCGGGTCACTGGCGGCAAGAATGCTGGCCCAGCACTTACCACTTGTTCTTTCGGACTAAGAAACTCACCGCGATGATGAATGAAGGTCGGTCGACGTAAATCGCTCGGCCTCTCTTGCAGTACCAAGGAGGTGGTGGTCGGAGCCAGAGCTTGCTGCAATCGACTGAGTTCTTTTTGCCACAAATTCATTCGCGGACTGGTCAGTGCAAAGTACGCTTCTTTGTGCCCGAATTGTTGCTTTAACTTTTCCGCTAATTCCTGATCGGCCGATTCATCCGACACCGAAAATTCCGGCGGCAGAAGCGACAATAATTTTTCGTTGTTGCCATCGGTAAACCAAATGCGAAACTTGCCCAGCGGCGCTGCATAGTAGCGTTCGAATAACAGCGTGAACTTCAACGCTTCGCCAGCCGCAACCGGTTCCTTCAATCGGAACGCTGCAAAATGTCTTTTGCCCTGTCCACCCTGGATCGACCAACCGGTAAGTGGATCGGTGTCGATCGCAGCCGCCGCATTGCCCCCCGAATTGCTCTGCTCTGCTCCAGCCCAAGAAAGCTTTTTATCGCCCGATTCCAACGTCACTTCACTCAAATAAAAATCGCCAATAGGGCCCTCATAATACACTCGCCCGGGACCCTGCTTGGGCAAACGCGGATCGGGGAGAGCTTCGATCATCACACCATAAACAGGCTGGCTCTGCGGAGCGAATTCAAGCGTGTACCAATCCCGCTTCGATTGATCGCCCTCAGCGAAGAACACCAAATCCTCTTCTTGGCGAAGCCGAGCCATGTTAGCTTGCGCCGAATGCGGTGCGACCGGTTTCCAGCGAACTTGCGAGGGCTTTGCACTCTCCTGCCAATTGGCAAAAGCTCGATCCAACGATCGCTCGGTTAGTTCTCGAGTTGCGGCAGCAATATCGGTGGGAACTGGATTGGCAGCCACGTAACCGATCAGCAATTTGAACCGCCCAATCAAATGTTGACCGCCATACAGTTGCTCTAAGTCGACCTCCATCGTAGCCGCAGCATCCCCGCCAGCCTGATACAAGGGCGCCGCTGAGTGCCAACTGGCGTGCCAATTGGGCCCCGGTGGAAAGGGATCGAGTCCCCAGCCCGTTCGATCGTTTCCATCCACTGTCTCTTCGACCGAAAAATTTTGCTGGGAAAAACTTGCCTCAACTCCACTCCATTGCATCTCCACGTATTGGCTCGAAGCGACCCCAGCAGGCATTCTTGCTTTCAGTTCAGTCAACACCATATTCCCATTAGGAGCTCGCCCCGGCCCCGATTTCGGTAACGCAGCATCAGCGTAAACCTCCAGCCGCAACCCTGTCACCCAACCTGCATTCTTCGGCAACTTCACTTTCAGTCGATAAATATCCTGATCCGCCGCATCACCACGCACGATCCACGATCCATCCCGCAACGCCTCAAACGTGGATCCCTTCTCAGCCACACTGCCAACAATTTCCGCAGGCAACCACTGAACCTCAGGCAAATCAATGGGATAACGCTGCGATGCTTCAGCTAACCAACGCTGAATATTTTGCCTTGCCTGGACGCGCTGGTTTTTTAGAGCCTCATCGACGATCTCGAGTTCAGGCTCCTCTGCATTGTTGAGATAGGCCATCAATTGATAATATTCTTTGTGGCTCACAGGATCGTATTTGTGATTATGGCACTGCGCGCAGGCGATCGACATGCCTAACCAAACCGTCCCCGTCGTCCCAACCCGATCGACCATTGCATGAAATCGGAACTCCAAAGGATCGATCCCACCTTCCTCATTCAACATCGTATTGCGATGAAAGCCCGTAGCGATCCGATCCGCTAGAGTCGCCCCCGGAAGAAGATCTCCGGCGAGTTGCTTGAGCGTGAATTGATCAAATGAAAGATCTTCATTGATGGCGTCAATCACCCAGTCGCGATAAGGCCAAATCGTTCTGACACGATCCTTTTCATAGCCATTGGTATCTGCGTAACGGGCAAGGTCGAGCCAGCGACGAGCCCAGCGCTCACCGTACGCAGGGGAGCTCAGCAACCTCTCTACCAAAGCTTCATACTTTTGCGGTGATGAATCTTGTACATAAGCTTGGACCTCTGCCTCAGTGGGTGGCAACCCCACCAGATCTAAGTACAGTCGGCGAATGAGCTCTTCCGGTTTCGCCTCCTCACTAGGAGTCAAACCGAGCACTTGCAGCCGCTCCAGCACGAATAAGTCGATAGGATTACCCGCCCAGTCACTTCCCGCTGGCTGCGGTACCGCGGGAAGTTGGGGCGATTGAAAGGCCCAATGCTCCGCATACGGAGCACCTTCGCGTATCCACTGCTGCAGAATTTGCTTTTGCGATTCGCTGAGTTCCTGTTTGGTGTGCGGGGGCGGCATCACTTCGTCCGCATCTTGCGAGAAGATGCGACGAATCAATTCGCTCTCCTCTGGCTTTTGAGCCACAATGCCGATCGCCCCCGATTCGCCTTCCCCTACGGCCGATTCGCGTTGATCGAAGCGAATACCACCCTGCCTGGTCGCATCGTCGGGCCCGTGACACTTGAAACAGTACTGCGACAAAATCGGTCGCACGTCGCGGGCAAAGTCGGCGGCAGCCATCGGACTTTCAACCGCTACCGAAACCAACCCGCTGCAGAAATAAACCTGGAAGACGGCAGCCCACGACAGGGTAAACTTCAAACGATCCGGCATAGTAAAAACTCAGTGGGGCCTCTAATAAGACAGCTTGTTAAGGTCGGCTCAAACCATGATCTCTTATTGTAGACGGCCCGCCCATAAAAGTCCGCCTTCTCCCCGCTGAATCGGCGGTGAGGTCGGTTCATTTCCTCCGCTTTTACTCCCAAAAACTACCGCTGCTCGAAAAACAGAGAGCAAAAACCCCTCCTCGGGAGCTCGTCTTTAATGAGTACTTTTCATGGCTAGCGATTTGCGTCGTGGTGGGTGGTTGCCCGCGGGTTTCACTGGAGGGTTGCTCGCCAAGAAGGCTTCTGAAAAGCGGTCGGTGAGGTCGAGCGATTCAAAGATTTATTTCTGGTTATTCTGTCGTGGTACTGCGCTTTGGTTCGCAGAAATTCTCGGTAAATCTTCATCGAGCGTCTTCTATCGCCGGAGCGGTAGACCGATTTTGCCCAAATTCTCGGCGCCGTCAGGAACCGTTGTCGGAAAACACTCGTCTACCTTCATACGTTTCTGATCCGTGGTAGAACTATGCAACTTCGGGCCTTTTACCCAGAGTCTTTCATTCAGGTGTTATCAATGATCGCCAAAGCTTTTTGGATGGCCTTCGCTCTGCTTGTCATAGGAACTTTAGCCATGGTGGGTGTAACCCAAACTCCCGATGACCAACCTTTCGACGAATCGTCACTTCGCCAGCAAGCAGACGATGCGTTCTCGAAGAATAATTGGAAGCAAGCTTACGAAGCTTATCGGCAATTGGTGCGAAGCAAAGAGACAACACCTGCCAGGGTACCGGAGGATTTGCAGAAAGCGATCGACTCACTACGGCGTCTGAATCTCAACGAGGAAGTCGACGGGCTTCTCAAGGAAGCCGTGAGCACTCACCCAGGCAACTGGAAGTTGATGGCGAAAGCGGCGTTTACGGTCCTGTACAGTCCGAACTATGGCATTGTTTCGGATCAAACGTTTTATCGCGCCCCCAATCGGAGTCAGACTGGTGCTTGGATCAATACGGTTGATTTGGATCGACAACAGGCGCTCATTTGGTACGACGCGGCATTGCAGTCGGCACTGAAAGCCGTCGATGCGAGGAGCGAAACGCCTGCCGACATTGCACCGTTATATTTGGAGATGATGAATGCCATTCAGCATCATCGCCAGCAGCAACTCGCATGGCGTCTGCAGCAGAAAACAGATTTAGAAACACCGCCGGACTATTTAGATTTTGAGGCTCCGTCGGAAAGCGTAAATCGTTATGCGCCGGTGGACAAAGAAGGTAATCCCGTTTATTTCGCATCGCCCAAGAGTTGGGGAGAAGCGGCAAACGATGGCGAGCGACTGCATTGGTTGCTCGATCAAGCGGTCGAGGCTTCGCCCGTCTTAGGTATCAATGCGAAATATAACTGGGCGATGTTTCTCAACGGTCTCTTTTCGGTAGATACACTTCAAAACGATCGCTGGATCATGGCAGCGATGGATGATGAGGGAGATGATGCAGAGAGCCAAGCTGGAATTTTTCAAATCCACACTTTAGGCGACGATGAAACGATTGCCAGATTGGCCAATGGGGTCCGCCGCTTCAAGATTCCTGATGGCTACAACCCGATCAAGCTCTTGCGCGAGATTGGAGAGGATGACAAGCAGACATCACTGGGCGTTTCCGCGTTGCAACAACTGGCGACCATTTATGAAAATCGTCGTCAGTATTCACGGGCTGTTGACATCTTGAAAAAGATTATCGCGCTGCGGGGCGACGACGATTGGACTCAAACTCGCTTGTCGAATATTGTCGACGCGCGAGCTCAGTTCGATCCAACGCCGACACAACTCGCTGGTGAAGGGGCCAAACTTTCGTTGGTATTTCGCAATGCCAAGGAGGCTCAATTCACCGCACAGGAAGTGGATGTTGAGAAGTTGATTGCGGATACAAAAGATTTCTTTCGCCGGCAAAGCAACCAGAATAACCCGGCTTATGGAGGTGTTGCTGGGCGTTATCCACCAGACTTACTGCAACCGCAGGCTCTCTTTCAGGAATTGAAACCGAACAAGTATTTGAAAGGGGAAGTTGCTTCTTGGAATTTGAAACTTGAGCCTCGCGATCATCACTGGGATCGGCGCATCGACGTAGCTTCACCGCTGCAAAAATCGGGCCTGTATTTAGTTACCGTCCATCTCGATGGCAAGCAACATACCGCTCGCACTTTGGTGTGGGTTCAAAACACAGCCTTGGTGCGCAAGCCGCTTCATGAACGTCATTTGTATGTGGTAACCGATTCGAAAACGGGCAAGCCGATCGCTGGTGCTAATGTCGAATTTTTCGGATTTGGATCCAATTACGACCCCAACACGGGGCGCGCTTCTTGGAACATCAAGAATTTTGCCAAGCGAACCGATACGCAAGGTGAAATTCGTTTATCCAACAACGAAACCGGCGATAACTTGCAGTGGCTATCCATCGCTCGCACCAACGATGGCCGCTTGGCCTTGTTGGGAAATGATCATTTGTGGAGATCGCTGTATGAGCCCTCCGTTTACACGGAATCCAAAGCGTATGGAGTCAGCGATCGCCCCATCTATCGGCCCGGCGATACGGCGCATGTCAAGTTTTGGCTGGCCACGGCAAGCTACGATCCCAATACTCCTTCGGCCCCTCTTCCCGATTCTGACTTTTCTGTCACCGTCACCGACCCTCAAGGGAAACAATTCTGGAAAGGAACCGCCAAGACCGACAAATATGGTGGCGGTGAGCTGGAAATCCCACTCAGCAAACAATGCTCGCTGGGAGCATACAGCTTTACGGTTATCGGTCCACAGGGGCATTGCTCGACCGAGTTACGTATCCGAGTGGAAGAGTATCGCAAGCCAGAATTCGAAGTGAGTATCGAGGCGCCTCAGGACCCGATTCAATTGGGTGATAAGTTTAAAGCTAAGATCGATGCGAAGTATTATTTTGGTACTCCGGTCGCTGGTGCCAAGGCAACCATCCGCGTGGAACGGACCAGTTATGAGGACACCTTCTACCCGGTGATGCCGTACGATTGGTGCTATGGTCCTGGATATTGGTGGTTTTGCTATGACTACCCTTGGTACCCTGGCTGGAATCGTTGGGTCGGGTGCCGTATGCCTAGCCCTTGGTGGTTCCCCCGCTTTAGTTTTGAACCCCCGGAGCTGGTACTCGAACAAGAAGTCGAATTAAATGAGCAAGGCCAGACAGAGATTGAAATCGATTCTTCTCTGGCCAAAGCTGTGTTGAGCAAATTCGATCATCGCTACAACATTACCGTTGAGGTACGCGATGCTTCGCGGCGGACGATTGTTTCCAGTGGCCAGGTAATCGCCGCTCGTGATGCATTCAAGATCTACACATGGCTCGATCGCGGGTATTACCGAGTCGGTGATAAAATTCGAGCTAACTTTATGGCTCGCACTTTGGGCGGTAAACCGGTTGCGGGTACGGGTAAGCTCTCCTTGCTGCGTGTTAAGTACGATGCAGAAAGAAAACCAACGGAAACCCTGGTCGAACAATGGGATGTGCAGACCGACGAACAAGGGGAACTGCAATTCGACCTGGAAGCACAGCGTGGGGGTCAATATCGGTTGAAGCTAGAACTCACCGATAAAGTCGAACACACGATCGAAGGGGGCTACCTCTTCACCATTCGCGGTGAGCAAGACAAGGGAACCGACTTCCGATTCAGTGGAATTGAATTGATCCCAGACCAAAAACAGTACAAACCAGGCGATAAAATCAAATTGCAAATCAATGCCGATCGCGATGATGCGTGGGTCATGCTCTTCGTCCGACCGGTCAATGGTGTCTATCCGGCTCCCCAGTGGATTCAACTGCAAGGCAAATCCAAGGTAGTCGAGATATCTGTTGCGGCTGGAGATCAGCCGAACTTCTTTGTCGAAGCGGTAACGGTCTATGATGGTGAAGTGCATCAAGCCACGCGCGAAATCATCGTACCCCCAGAGCAACGTATCCTGGATATCAAGCTCTCTGCCAACAAAGCGGAGTACTTGCCTGGCGAAGAAGCTGAAGTCGAAGTGTCCATTACCGATCCAAGCGGCGAACCGGTCGAAGGCTCGGTCGTGCTGGCGGTCTATGATCGCGCTTTGGATGCACTGGCCGGCGATATTGCCCCCCGCGACATTCGCGAGTTCTTCTGGAAATGGCGCAGAAATCACTCGCCTTCGGACCTGAACAACTTATCGATTTCTACGTTCCCCGTTTACTTGGACCAAATCAAGCCATGGAATCCCATCGGTATTTTCGGAAATACACTGGCCGATGATGGCGACAATCTCGATGCTCAGCAAGCCGATGGCAGGCCAGGCCGTGCGATGCGGAAAGGAAACAGGATGCGCGGTGGTGGACCTGGGATGCCAGGTGGTTTTGGTGGCGGCATGGGAGCCGTCGAAGCCGCGCCTGCCGCAGCCATGGCCGCAGAAGCGCCTAGTGATGCTATGGCCATGCGCGATGGAGCATCAGGCGGCATGGGAGCCAATGCGGTCGCTGAACCGGTGGGCCAAGCTGCGCCCAAAGTCAGAAAAGACTTTGCGGATTCCGCATTCTGGCTCGGAAGTGTCACCGCCGATCGATCGGGTAAAGCCAAACTTCGATTCAAGATGCCCGAGAACCTTACCAGCTGGAATATCAAATCTTGGGGCGTTGGATCGGATGTTCGGGTCGGTTCGTCCAGCATTACGGCGCTGACTCGCAAAAATCTTTTGGTACGCCTCCAGATGCCCCGTTTCCTTGTAGAGCGCGACGAAGTTGTTCTCTCTTCGCTGGTTAACAACGATCTCAATGAAGCGAAAGATGTCAAAGTCAAATTGGAAATCGATGGCGAAACACAGCTACAACTCGTTGACCCCGCGCGGGCCGAGCAAACGGTACGTGTCGAAGCTCATGGTCAAGTCCGCGTGGATTGGCTCTGCAAAGCGGTCGCGGAAGGGGAAGCCGTAGTCCGTACCTCAGCCGTTACGGACGTGGAATCCGATGCGATGCAACTGAAACTCCCAATCCTCGTCAATGGAATTTTGAAGACCGAAAGTTTTGCGGGAACCGTGCGCGGCGAAAATGCAATAAGCCGCCTCAAGTTTAATGTACCTGCGGAACGCCGAGCCGAACAATCCAAGCTCACCGTTCGCGTATCTCCTTCGTTGGCAGCCGCGATGATCGATGCCTTACCGTACATGGTGGAGTATCCGTATGGCTGCACCGAACAAACTTTGAATCGCTTTTTGCCAACGGTGATCACCCAGCGGACTCTGCAGCAGATGCAATTGGATTTAGCCGCCATTGCCCAAAAACGCAATAATTTGAACGCTCAGGAATTGGGCAACCCAGCCGATCGCGCTGCCCAGTGGAAGAGGTTCGATCGCAATCCTGTGTTCAGCGAAGAAGAAGTCAATGCGATCGTTCAAGCCAACGTCAATAAACTGACCGACATGCAAAATGCAGATGGAGGTTGGGGTTGGTTCAGTGGTTATGGCGAGCAGAGCTGGCCACACACCACGGCCGTTGTCGTTCGAGGTTTACGGATTGCACAAGAGAACGATGTTCCCATTGTTCCCGATGTAGTCGAACGCGGCTTGGCTTGGCTAGACCAATACCAAGCCGGGGAATTGCAAAAGCTGAAAAATGCAGCAACTCAAACCTTACCCTTTAAGACAAGTCCCGATAATATCGATGCCTTGGTATTGCATGTGTTGACGCTCGCAGGTCGCAACAATGCCGAGATGCAAAATATCTTGGTAGAGAAACGAGGCAGCTTGAGCGTTTACAGCCATTCGCTGCTTGCCATCGCCACCCATCATGTTGGCAACCAAGCCCAAACCGATCTGCTGCGTGAAAATATCGAGCAGTTCCTCGTGCAGGATGCGGAAAATGAGACCGCCTACCTGCGCGATCCATCTCCATGGTGGTATTGGTACGGAAGTGAAATCGAATCGATGGCCATGTATCTCAAATTGCTAACTCGAGTCGATCCCCAAAGTGCTATTGCACCACGCCTGGTCAAATACTTGCTGAATCAACGCAAAAATGCGACCTACTGGAACAGCACACGCGATACGTCGCTGGTGATCGAAGCCTTTGCGGATTACTTGAAGGCTACCGGAGAACTCGCACCAGACGTCACCGCCGAAATTTGGCTGAACGACAAACGCTTGGGAACTGTGGTTTTTACAAAAGATAATTTATTCGACGTGAACAATACGATTGAAATTGTCGGCAACGCAATTCCAACCGGCGAGCATCAATTGGAAATTCGCCGAACTGCAGGCAAGGGATCCATTTACTGGAATGCCTACCTGACACAGTTCACGCTGGAACAAGAAATCGCAGCGGCGGGACTCGAGGTAAAAGTGGAACGCCGCTTCTATCGACAAGATCGCATTAAGAAAGATTTGGCCGTCGCCGGTGATCGAGGCGAAGTCTTGGATGCAGAGCGAACCGCATTGACTCGGGTGCTGCTGGAAGATTTGCAAGATTTGCCCAGCGGGACTCTGGTCGAAGTCGAATTGATCATCGAATCGAAAAATGATTATGAATATTTACTGCTCGAAGATCGTAAACCGGCCGGCCTGGAAGCGGTCGATACGACCAGCGGGTACTTTTCTTCCGGCGGCTTGAGCGCTTACCGTGAACTGCGCGACCAAAAAACAGCGTTCTTTTTACGAACGCTTCCTCGTGGCACGCACTCGCTGAGATATCAGTTGCGAGCGGAGGCTCCCGGCACATTTACCGCTTTACCGGCTGACGTGTCTGGCATGTATGCACCTGAACTACGTGGCAATTCGACCGATTTTGACTTGAAGGTTACCGATACGCAGCGCGATTAAGCTTCACAGCGATTAAGCTTCACAGCGATTAAGCTTCACAGCGATTAAACTTTACAGCGATTCGCCGTCTGCCACACTGCAGTTGAAAATGAACATGTTTCTCACGCGCGGCTGCTGGGTCAATCGCCAGCAGCACGCGTGGATAAAGCAGCCATGACTTTGAGATCGAGCGACTGGGATAAAAACTCGACGCGCCCATCCGCATACAGAACTTGAATACCTGCTGGATGAAAACTGAAGGGTTCATTGTCGTTGCGAACGTTCATGGGACGATCGCAACCCAAGGCGGGAGTACAACCCTCTCGACTCCCATCAGCACTCGCGCCGTCTAAACTGAAAGCACCTTCACTATCGACCCAGCCAATACCTTGATCATTGCTTAGGTCGCGTCGCGGCCGCAGCAAACGGTAAACCACGGGGCGTCCAGAACATTCCACGACGCAAATCGTGTTTGAAGATCCATCTGCGATATCGCTCATCCGAGTCCTTGAGTTGCGATGCATAACGGCAAAACGATTCGTGCTGTTATAAAAAACTGGATCGATTGAGGCCGGTTGCACTCCTTGCAGGGCTTCATAATCGGTGGGACCTAAGGGGAGAGTCAGCGTTAGGGCAGGGCGAGGATGCTTGGCGATGATGTTCAGCAGGGGAGATCCCTCGGGTGTCGAGGGACAGCGAAATTGAGGGAAAGCAATGGCAGCTAAGGTTAAATTGGTTTCCTCCCACCAATGAATCGAAAAATTATAGAGCCGATGTGCTTGGACTTGTTCTAAATAAGGAAAAACCAATGGTCGCCAACCGACAAATTTTCCAGCCGGATTTCCTGGCCCACTGGTTGTCCAGCCCGAAGCAGGAAAGGCCCGATTGGCATCGTGAAAGAGGTGCAGCGCCAATCCCAATTGCCGCATATTGTTGGCACAGCCCATGCGCCGGGCCGCTTCGCGAGCCGATTGGATGGCCGGGAGAAGCAGGCCCACCAAGATTCCAAGGATTGCCAAAGTGACCAACAACTCGACAAGGGAGAATGCTTTTCTCTTGAAAATCACCGCAAACAACCCTCCGAAAAAACTACATCCAACCAACTATTTCAGAGGGACCATATACCCTTCGTCGAAGGGATATAATTGAGGATAAAGCGATTTTCATTGGGAAAAAGTGCCAAAAAATAACGGAACCTTTTCGTAAATCGGACGTTCAACCAATGTAAGACTCCGCACACACCCATGTTTTGGGGTATAATCCAAAAAGTTGAAGCATGAGTGTGTTTGAAGAATTCGCAGTTATTTCCACCCATACGACGGATGGGAACCATCATCATTGTAGTTAATGCCCCGGTGTAAAACATGTCTATTCGACTATTAATTGCTGACGACCATCCGCTAATCCGTGCCGGTCTTCCCGCCATGCTGGAAGGATCGGGAATCGAGATTGTAGGTGTTCTTGGAAGCGCCGAGGCAACCGAAGCGCAGTATGCCAACATCAAGCCCGATGTGATCTTGATGGATGTGCGCATGCCCGATGACGATGGACTGCTGGCACTGGACAAAATTCGAGCCGAAAGCCCAGATACGAAAGTGGTGATGTTTTCCGCGTGGGACAACATGACGTTTGTGGCTCGAGCCGTCGCGCTCGGGGCACTGGATTATGTTTTAAAATCTTGTTCGCGTGAAGAACTTGTCACTGCGATTAAAAACGCGGCCACGGGTATCGATGAGCCGGTGGGCAAAGAGTTTAAACGTATTCAGTTATTGATGGGCCGGATCAAACGCATGGAACCGGTCGATGGGACTCGGCTGTCTCCTCGTGAACTTCAAGTGGCCACCAATATCGCTTTGGGTCTTTCGAACCGAGAAATTGGTTTCTCCATGGGTATCAGTGTTGAAACTGTGAAGGAGCACGTGCAGAATGTGCTCAGAAAGATTCCTGCGACGGACCGTACTGCTGCTGCGGTGTGGGTGATCAAGCAGGGATTGATGGAAATTTAAGCCACTGCTTTCCTCCTAGTCGCGATATCCAATTATGAACCTCTTCCGCTGCTGCGCTGATTTTCTAGCGCTGGTCGCTTTTTTCTCCGGCCTCCTTGGCTTCCACGGATGTTTTTCGCTGTGGGCCGATGAATCCCATCGCGACTTTCGACCCGATCAGAACCAGATACCCACCCCGCCTCCCAAGAATGCGATCGTCCTGTGGGACGGAACATCGCTCGATTTATGGAAAGCAATGGATGGTGGCCCGGTCCATTGGACCGTGGAGAACGGCGAATTGGTTTCCACTCAGAATGGAAATCGCGTTAATCACATCGTGAGCAAACTCCATTTTCGCGATGCCGATATTCACGTGGAATTCAATACCGTCAAAAAGGCCCAAGGCAACAGCGGCATTTATATTCATGGGAACTATGAATTACAGATACTGGATTCTTTCGATAAGAAACAGGTAGACCAGAATGATGCAGGAGCCATTTATGGTTTTCATGCTCCACTGGTCAATGCGGCTAAACCTGCTGGCCAGTGGCAGGTCTACGACATCCGTTACACTGCCCCTCGCCGAGATGACCAAGGCAAGATTGTTCAAGCCGGGATGATCACTGCGTGGCTCAATGGGCAACTGGTTCAGAAGGAGAGCACCTTTATGGAGCCTCGTTCGGTTTACCATCCCTTTCGCTATGGTACGACCGATTATCTAAAGGCCATCCATACTGAAATGCAAAAGTCGTCAGTTGGCCCATTCTTTTTGCAGGACCACGACAGTCCTGTCCGCTTTCGCAATGTGTGGATCATTCCCCGCGACGATAAACATTTCCTCTACGATCCCAAGTAATACACCTCTCTTGCACAACCATTGCATCTGCAACGAATAGGCGATAAAATAGCTTTTCGCCATGGCGTCACCTTCCTGGTATGCCTGGATTTTGTGCCATTTTCTCAATGGAAGAGCGATCGACGACCCGCGGTTTGCGATCCGATCCGTAGCCCTGCCAGGCTGTTCGCCCGCATAGCTGCCCGCTCGAAACTCCTCCTTTTTTTCCTTCCCTACAGGAATGCAATATGCACCGTTTCATTCACACTTCGTTCTTGCTATTAGCCTGCCATTTGACCCAACCGATATGGGCTCAAGAAAAAAAAGATTCCAAATCGACTCCTTCCAAGCCGCGCCCCATCGCTCGACTCCTTTGGCAAGATGATGCGGACCAAACACTGAAGTGGTCCGACGTAATTCGCGGGTCAAATGGCCTGACTCTCTCTGCGCAGACAGTCGCCAACTTTCCTAAGCTCGATGCGGAACAACAGAGCTTTGTGCAGATGGAGCCAACTGCGGGAGTTGTGGTTGTTGGCATTCACGATAAAGACGATGGAAAGTTTCAGTCGGGCTGGGTAGCAGTGACCTCTGGTGTGGTCGAGGAAGAGCATGGCGACCATTCTCACTGGCATTTCGAAAAACCACCCGCCGTGGTTCTCTCTCAGTTGGACCAACAGCAAGGCAATCCAGCGCACGTTTATCATTATGACGGCGATATTTTTCTAGCTAACGACAAAAACAATGGATTTACTTTACTTCGCGCGGCGGCTCTCAACTCGGCCACAAGCGCCACTGCACCTGCCGAAGTCTCTCGTTTCTTTTCCGGTGGAGGAGGGCATATCACCTTGGCAGCGGTGAACGGCAAAGTTTGCTATTCAACCTGGGTCGATCGCGACGGAGATAACCAGGGAAGGGTCGATGTGATTCCAATCGATGGAGACTCCATTCGCAAAGGCTACCAACTGAAACTTCCCAGTGGTGGCTTGCATGGAGCGACGGCGAATTCAGGACGTGTCTTCTTTGCACCCTCCGATGGTATCTGTTGGCTGGATGCAGACCTCGACCTCAAGTTGCGGCCTGAAGAAGTACAGATTCGACACATTTCGCTGGGCGTCGATTCGAAGTCTGGTAAGCCGATGAGAACAGGCGCATTTACCAATCACAACCAGTATGTGCTCTTCATGACCGGCGCAGCCGATCAAGCAACTTTATGCATCGTGGATGCCAAAGCTACCGAACCGTCCGTGCTCAAGATGGCGATGCCGATCGCGGAAGGCCTTGCCTGGACCACTCCAGCCTGCGTCAAAACACCAGCAGGAAAAAATTACGCCTTGCTCTTCAGCGATCGACGTTCCAGTGAAGCCGAAGAGACTTTGGCTGTTGTAGATCTCGATCCCAACGCCGACGGCAATCTTTCCGATGCGCGTGTTGCCAAGACGATTGCGGTTGGCCCCAGTCGCGTGGTCGGTCATGGCGGACATCATGAAGTTAGCTTTTCAGCCAGCGGTCGACTCGCTTTTATCACCAATCCCGGTGATGGTTCCATTTGGATCTTATCGCTCAAAGATCTCAACGTAGAAAGCAAGCATCAGGTCAGCGGCACTCCATCCCGCATCGTGGCTATGGGAGGTTAGTCCGCCAAAGCCTTTGCATTTTTAAATAAGCTTTCACGAATATCGTTAGACGCTTTGTGCGCTGCGCGAGCCCCCTCGCGCAGCGTTTTTAGTATACAGAATACTACCTTTTTCCAGACTAAAGAGCCTATCCAGGCTAAACACTATACGTATGATTGCCTAGTTTTTCGGCATTTTTTCTCGGTGCAGTGGCAAACCGCAGCTTTTGCGGAGTTCTTTAAATAGCCACATTGCTAGATCCGCAACTGTAGATCCGCAACTGCGTTGGCTACGTATTGCGACCCAATATTCGTGCGGCCCAGATGGCCCAATATTCCTACAGTCCAATATTCCTACAGTCCAATATTCCTACAGTCCAATATTCGTACATTCCAATATCCGAATCGTCCAATATCCGAATCGTCCAATATCCGAATCGTCCAATATCCGAATCGTCCAATATCCGAATCGTCCAATATCCGAATCGTCCAATATCCGTACAGCCCACTGTCCCTACTGCCGACCGAGAGCATGGATTCCGAAGATTCACGACAAATTCGCTTTCTCAAACTTTACACAGCGAACGAATTGGCGATACGGGCGTACGTGCGAACCCTCATTCCCAGCCGGGACGACGTCGAAGAAGTAATGCAAGACATCGCGGTGGTACTTTGGAAAAAGTTTGCCGATTATCCCAGTGGTGAAGATTTTCGCAAATGGGCTTTTGCTGTCAGTCGTTTCGAAGCCCTAGCTTGGCTTCGCGATCGAGCTCGAGACCGTTTGGTTTTTAGCCAAGATGTTCTCGAACTCATCGCCAACGAAGCCGAAAACAGAAATGAATATCATCAGCGCCAACGCGATGCCTTAGAGGAATGTTTGAATAAACTTCCGCAAGTGCACCGAGAGCTGGTGCAGCAGGCCTACTGCCCCGGCGCGAGAATCGATCACCTTGCAGAGCGTCGAGGTCAATCGGCAATGTCGCTGTACAAAATGTTGCAACGTATTCGCGCCGCCTTGATGGAATGCACGCGACAGCGATTGATCGAAGAGGGGCTCGCCTGATGCCAGATCATCCAAAGCCCACTTCAGACTTTTCCCAGTTGGGACCCCAGTGGTTGCCGCTCATGCAGGCTTATGTCGACCAGACGATAACGGCCGAATCACTAGCGGAGCTGGAATCCATTTTGCGGGAGCATGCGACAGCCCGCCAGATACTGATCGATTTGTTAGCGTTAGATAGCGCGCTGCAGAGCGAACATGCGCTGCAGAGCGAACATGCGCTGCAGAGCGAACATGCGCTGCAGAGCGAACATGCGCTGCAGAGCGAACGCGAACCGCAAAGTGCAGCATCGCTCGAGAGCCAACAATCCATCCGCGCAGAGGCCGCTATCGCTGGTCAAGCGCACTCGTCATCACCGTCGGCCAACACCTCTGAAGCCGTAAACGCCTTTACAGCCAACCGCAGCTTTTCGAAGCCTCAGCCTATGGTTCGCCGAAGTCGCGCGGTAACGCGGTCTCTCGCCATGCTGATTGTTGCCACAGCCGCATCGCTTTCCGTATGGATCGGCTGGCATCGCTGGAGTACGCCCAGCGAGGCGACATCTACAAAGGCCGTATGGTTTGAAGTCTTGGAAGTGAACGATCTGAAATTATCCTCAGCACTTCCTGCCTGGGGCGTTGGGGAGCGGTTGCAAAAAAGCGAATTGAAAATCGATGCCGGCGAATTGGATGTCCGACTAGATTCGGGCGTTACGCTATCTTTGGAAGGCCCGTTTCATGCGCAATTTCAGAACAGTGGGGCGATGCAGTTGTTCCATGGGACGATGAGCGCAGAGGTCGCCGAAAAAGGGAAAGGCTTCACCGTCCTAACGGCGACCAGCGAAGTGGTCGATTTGGGAACTCGTTTTGGAATCAGCGCGAAGGCCGATGGAGAAACGGACGTTGTCGTTTTTGAAGGTGAAGTAAAGCTGCGGCGAAACAACAGTCCTACCAAGGCCGAAAAATGGACAACGCTGAGGTCTGGTGAAGCCGTGCGTGTGGCGAAACAAAAGGAACTGCAACGCTTAGCCAGAGTTCGCTTATCCAAGAATAAAAAGCTGTGGTCAACTCAGTCTTCCATTCCAACGAGTCTGGTGATCGACGTGGAGGATAATGCGACCGAACCTGAGTTTCTGAACTATCTCGGCGTAGTCCCTCAGGGAATGGGGGCCGATTCTCAACCTTATTCCGATCGGCCCAACGTGCGGTGGCAAGCGATGCCTGGCGGGACATTCCCCAGCGAACTGGAATCGATCGACTTGATTCGAACTTTTTTGGCAGATCGTGGCGATCGTGATCTGGAGATTCGAATACAAATCAGTCGACCGTGCACTTTGTACGTCATCATCGACAACCGACAGACGCCTCCCCAGTGGCTTGAGCGCGAATTTCTAAAAACAGACCTGCAAGTTCGCGTAGGCCCGTGGCCAGCCACCGCTTACAAGGACGTCGCTCCAGATAGCGATGGAAAAACTTACATACCTTGCACTATTTGGAAATGTCGTATTGACCGAACAGGCGAAGTCGTCCTAGGAAGTCCTTTCGTAAAGGGCTTCAAAGGAACAAACTTAATGTATGGTATTGCCGTTGCAGCGGCGGACAAGAAATCCAACAATTCGTTTTAATGGAATGGCCAGAGGAGACCAGAGAATGAAATCTTCAATCATCAACGGACAAGTGCTTCGCGATACCAAACTCTGCAACGCGCGTATTGGCATGAATTCACGCCGTGAGTTTTTGACACGCACGGGCCTGGGTATCGGTGGACTGAGCTTGGCTTACTTGCTGCAACCCACCACGAATCTCCTTGCTGGCGATCACCCGCTGGCACCCAAAATGCCTCATTTCACCCCCAAGGCCAAACGCGTTATCCATATCTTCCTATCGGGTGGTCCTTCCCATTTGGACCTTTTCGATCCAAAACCCGAATTGGTCAAACGCGATGGAGAGACGCATCAAGAGATGCGCGGCGTATTGTTCGGCTCTCCCTTTCAATTTAAGCCCTATGGCGAAAGCGGTTTGGAACTGAGCGAACTCTGGGAGCGAACATCGGAGCATGCCGATGATCTCTGCGTGATTCGCTCCATGAAGACCGACGTACCAGCGCACCCGGCAGCCAGTCGCATGCTGGCTACAGGACATACGCAATTGTCACGACCGAGCTATGGATCTTGGATTACCTACGGCCTCGGCTCCGAGGCCGATGATCTGCCCGCATTTGTTGTCTTGGGACGAGGCGGTCAAGGGCAACTCTCGAGTTCTTCTTTTCTCCCGCCAGTTTATCAAGGAACTACTCTGAATGTGGATCGCGGCGATGTTATGGCCGATCTGCGTAATCCACTCATATCACCACAGGATCAAAAACAACAACTCGAAGTTCTCTCCTCACTGAACCAACAGTTCCTCAAAAAAGCTCCGAATGAAGCTGATCTGGAGGCCAGAATTCAGTCCTTCGAACTCGCCTATCAAATGCAGTCGGCGGCTCCCGAGGCTTTTGATCTCGACTCCGAATCGGCAGAAACGTTGAAGCTTTACGATCTCGAAGATTCCCTCAATCGCAGCATGTTGGCCGCGCGACGCCTGCTGCAGCGCGGCGTGCGCGTCGTGCAAGTATTTGACGGAGGTTGGGATCATCACCAAGGCTTGGTGACACGCATGCGTCCCAAAGCGGCCTCACTTGATCGTGGTCTTGCCGCCTTGCTGCATGACCTCAAAGCCAATGGAATGCTAGACGACACATTGGTACTTGTGGCTGGCGAATTTGGACGAACACCGGTTCGCCAAGCAGGCTTAGTGGGTGATGGAATGGGACGAGACCATAATCATCGTGGCTTCTCCGTCATGCTTGCCGGCGGCGGCGTTCGCGGCGGTTATGCCCATGGTGCCACCGATGAGTTTGGGCGATCCGCCGTCGATCGCGAAGTCCATGTCCATGACCTTCACGCTACGATGCTCCATCTGCTCGGCTTCGATCATCAAAAGTTGACCTATCACTTCAGCGGTCGCGATTATCGCTTGACCGATGTGCATGGCCGTTTGGTCAAGGAGATCTTGGCATGAGATCGGAGCACTCGATGCTGAAAAATTTTAAAGTCGGACTGGGACTTCTCAGTCTGCTCTGTACCTCATGGTCGATGCTTTTGGCTCAAGAGCTAACCAACGCTCAGCCTGCTGGCCCTAGTGAGGTATCGGCCGAAGAGAAGGAATTTTTCGAAGCTGAAGTTTTGCCGCTTTTGCAAAGCAAATGCTACAGTTGCCACAGTCACCAATCCGGCAAATCGAAGGGCGGATTGGTCGTTGATTCGCAAACGGGCCTGCGAACCGGTGGCGAATCCGGTGCAGCTATTGAACCGGGAAAAGCCAACAATAGCTTGCTCGTTCGGGCAGTCCGCGGAGACGACCCCGAAGTCAGTCCAATGCCCCCCGAAGAACGCTTGACGACAGCCGAGATCGAAGTCTTGACTCGCTGGATCGATCAAGGCGCTATCGATACGCGCCAACCCACGAGCGTGATCGCCCCGATGGGCGAAATACTCGAGCAAGCGAAATCTCACTGGGCCTTTCAGGCACTCCGTAAACCGGAAGTACCTGAAAAGAACAATCTCAGCCGCAGCGATAACCCCATCGACCGATTCATAGCCAACCGCTTAGCCTCACAGGAACTGGCGCTGGCTCCTCAGGCCGACGCGTCCGTTCTCATTCGACGCGCCTACTTCGATTTGATCGGCTTGCCACCGAGCGTTACCGAAGTTCAACGTTTCCAAGCTGCCTTTGAAGAGAATCCGCAGACGGCGATGCGAAATCTTATCGATGAGCTTTTGAATTCGCCTCAATACGGCGAACGTTGGGCGCGGCACTGGATGGATGTGGCGCGATACTCGGATGTGTCCGGCGGCTTGCGGAACCAAGGCCGCGACGATCGACTCCCTTTCGCTTTTACCTACCGCGACTATTTGATTCGCGCGTTCAATAACGATAAACCGTATGACCGCTTCGTCCAGGAACAACTCGCCGCCGATCAACTCCAACTCGACGACAAACGCGACTTGGCAGCCACAGCTTTCTTGGCCGTTGGCTCAGTAGCGGGAACCGAAGAAGAGCGAATCGGAGAGCGAATTGACACGGTGATGCAGACGTTTCAAGGTTTGACGGTCGGCTGCGCTCGCTGCCACGACCACAAATTCGATCCTATTCCCACCGAGGATTACTATGCCCTGCGCGGCGTCATCGCCTCAACCCTCGAACTGGGAACCGGCGCTCGCGCTGAACGCGTCGATCATGAACTCTCCCCTGTCATCGATGAATGCGACGACGAGGCTTTGCGAAAAGCTTACCAAGAAGAAGTCGCTAAAGTCGAAAACGAATTGCGTGAATACGAAGACAAAGTATGGCTCCCCAAGGAAGAGAAGTGGCGCAAAGAGGTGGGTAACTATCTCGATGTGCTCGCCATGACAACCAAGGAACGGGGAGGACTTTCGGCGACAGATTATGCCCGCAGTCGCATGGATCGCTCTGTGCTTGGAGCCTGGACACAACTCTTTCAAAAAGCGGGCCGCAAATTTGATCCGATTCTCGAACCTTGGGTTATCTTGGTTCGATTACCCGAGAATCGTTTCGAAGAACAATTCGAGCGAGCGGTTTCGAAATGGAAAGAGGGCTCCAAACGTCCCAACGAAGAATTGCTGCAAGCGATCATCGCCAGCCAGCCCAAATCGATGCGCGATGTGGCCAAGGTTTACACCAATTTTTTTGCCAAAGCGGATGTAAGCTGGCAGGAACTCCTTGCTGACAAACCAAACACCACTCCTACTAAATTGGCCGATCCGACACTCGAAGCATTTCGTAAAATCCTTTACGAACCTGGCATGCCGACCGTCCGTTCCGAAAACAAGGTTCGCGATGCCTTCGGAAATAACGATCGCAAACGCGCTGAGCTCGTGAAAAAACTTCTCGATGCCAAGTTCCATCACCCCGGTGCGCCGGTTCGCGCCTTGAGTGTGACCGACAGCGACTCCATCGTCGACTCGCCTGTCTTTATTCGTGGAGAGCCCAATCAAGCCACCCAGGAGCGAGTGCCTCGACACTATGTTTCGATCCTGGCCGGCAACGATCCCAAGCCGTTCACACAAGGTTCGGGGAGATTGGAATGGGCTAACGCCATCACCGATCCAGTCAATCCATTGACGGCCCGCGTCATGGTCAATCGCGTTTGGCAATATCATTTCGGAAAACCTTTGGTTACGACGACCGGCGATTTTGGATTGCAAACCCCATTACCGGTCCAAGCCGATGTGTTGGACTGGTTAGCGTCTACCTTTATCGAAGAAGGCTGGTCGATCAAACAATTACATCGACATATCATGCTCTCCGAAGTTTGGCAGCAGAGCAGCACAGAACATCCGAATTACGCTGTTGCCGCTGAGAAGGATCCCGAAAATACGCTATTATGGCGACAAAATGTGCGACGCCTGGAATTCGAACCGATTCGTGATGCCATCCTGGCGGTAACCGGAAATCTCGATACCACTTCCTTTGGCCGATCGGTGCCCTTATTCACCGATACCAATAATTCTCGGCGAACACTTTATGCCTTTGTGGACCGCACGAATATACCTGCCGTCATGAGCACCTTTGACGTCCCCAATCCCAACCTCACCCAGGGAGAACGCTTCGTCTCGACCGTCTCACCGCAAGCACTGTTTTTGATGAACAATCCTTTCGTCTTAAACAACGTCAGAAAATTGGCCCGCTCTGAAGAATTCAAGAGTCTCCCTGAAGATGCAACTCGCATCGAATGGCTCTACCGTCGAATTCTACAGCGCGATGCCACTGGCAATGAAATCGAATGGCTCAGTCGGCTATTGCCAGCACAGAAAGTCGAAAACGAAGTTGTCGATCCTAGAGTCGCCGAATTGGCTACGAAAATCGAAGCGGCCGAAAAAGCTTATGAAGCCAAACAAGATAAGGCCACCAAAAGAAAACTAGACCAACTTCGTAAACTCGAGAAAGGTCTTATGGAAGCCAAGCAGCGGAAGCAACAACAAGCGATGGAACGCGCCAAGGGTGTCTCTCAACCAGCAGACGGCTGGGAGAAAATCATCCACACGATTTTAATGTCCAATGAGTTTGTTTATGTTTTGTAGGGGCGTGTTATCTCTTCTGATCCGCGTTCATCCATTTCCTCTTCCTTGGAGTGCTCTTAGTTATGCGATCGCTTGCAAAATTTATGTCCATGTTGCTGATGACTTCCTTCGTTTTCACCGGCGCAGTCAACGGCCAAGACGAAGCCAAACCGAAAGGCAAGAAACAGCAAGGTCAGATGAGTATCGTCGATCAATTCCTCAAGCAGCTTGAACCCGCCGCGCTGAGCGAAGATCAAAAAGGAGCCATCAAGGAAATGATGGCTGCCGTTCAAAAAGATGTTACCACCAAACGAACCGAAGCGGGCATCACCGCCGAAATTCTCAAGAAACGAACCGCCGCTCGCAAGGAAGGTACCGAAGCGGGTAAGAAAGGTGCCGAATTGAAAAAACATGTTGAGGCCGCTTTGGGTTTAAGCGAAGATCAACTCAAGGTTTTGGATGAAACCGAAAAAGCGCTGACCAAGGCCAAGCAGGAAGCGGGCAAGAAATTGACCGAAGACCAAATTGCCAAATTGCCCGAACAAGTTCGCAAAACGGTTTCCGCTCCCGCTGCGAAACAAGGTGGCAAGAAAAAGCAGAATTCGGATCAATAAATAAATTGGCCCATTTCTCGTTCACGGGAAATAAGATGCTCCAGGAGGTTTTATTTCCCGCTTTTAATTACAAAGATTTTTAAATGCGACGAACGCACTGCGGGGCGCAGGACAGCAAACCGTTGGGCAGGTACCGCTGGGACGGGAAAACCACGGCTGACGGAGGCGGCCGATCGGCCATAAAAGTCGGGTTTAGGGGCGATCAATCCCCCTCGCTTGTCTTATTTTCCATAATTTTATTGACCTTGCCAGGGTGACATGTTAATTTGTGCGGGTGTGCCGCGATTCGGGGCACTCTAGTTTGGGGATACTTTTGGGAATTCTCCCTCCATTCGTCCTGACCAAAGAGCACCGAATAGGCCTTGTGATTTGATCTGCTCGCAATTTAGACCAAATACAGAAGCTAGGTAACCTAAAATCTGTGCGCGATATCCGTCAGTTAAGCCGATCTGTGCAATGTCGGTTAAGTCTCGGATCTTGCTCGGATAATCAGCAAACTCTTCTGATGACTTTGGCTGAATTTTCTTTCCGTCTATTTTTTGCTGACCTCCATAGTCGCAGAGCCGAATATGGACCGATTCAAAAGATGGCCGCTGAGAATAAAAGATGGCCGCTGAGAATATCAGAGTAGATGAATCGCATGAAGCAGATTTTGCTAAAGACAAGATCTGCTTAACAATAGAGACTGCTGAACAATAGAGATTGCTGAACAATAGAGGCTGTCGAACGACAATGTCTACTGTACAGGCAAACTTGGCTTGAAGAGCGACATGCGAAAAATTCGATGGGTTATGTAGCAGAGCGTTATATAGCTAAGGGTTTTAAGTGAGTCGTGGATGTAGCCAGCAAGACTCGTCTTTTTGAAGTCTGATGATGATCCTACTTTCCTAATCGCCCCAAAACATCTGTCGAGTTGGGTGGAGAACAGGCAAAAGGGAGTCAAAAGCTTTTCAAGAGCGAGTGATTCATTGGTAAATCGCTACAAAGAAATTTGTATCGATTGAAGGTTGGTTGAGCGATGGTGTGCTTATCACCGGTGATTCTTCTTGAACCACCCATCGCTGAAAACGAATGAAAAGGAATTTCATTCAGAGAGTCCTAGGTCTATGCTCTTTTCTTTTGTGTATTTGCGTGGAGTTTTCTATGACCATACATCGAATGCATGGTAGACGCTCAGCGTTCACACTTGTGGAATTGCTGGTCGTTATCGCGATTATCGGAATTTTGGTTGGTTTATTATTACCGGCTGTGCAAGCAGCTCGCGAAGCCGCCCGCCGTATGAGCTGCTCCAATAATTTGAAGCAGTACGGTTTGGCTTTGCATAATTATCATGACGCCTACAAGGTGTTTCCTTCTTTGGTTCTGTCCGATTGGAACAGAATTCACCCTAACATTAGCTGGCAGGTTCAAATCTTGCCGCAAATGGAACAGTCTGCTCTTTACAATCAGTTGAATATGCGCGGTACCCCTTGGGATACCATCATACCAACGGCAACGGACCCCAATCGTCGAGCTCGTCAGATTCAGGTTCCATATGCCCGCTGTCCTTCGGACTCATGGGATCCCAATAATGGTTGGGCACAAACCAACTATAGCGGTAGCTTGGGATCTCAACGTACCGATTCGGCAGATGGTAACTGCAATACTTGGATGGCAGCTGGCGTGAACTATGACCAGAATGGCTGGGCATCGCATGGAAACCACAATGCGATTAACGGTCTTTCGGGTATGATGGGTCGCCTTGGACCGAAGATTGGGTTCGCGGCCGTGAAGGATGGAACTTCCCAAGTGATTCATGTTGGGGAAATTCTACCTGAATGCCACGACCATTTGGCAGGTTGGTGGGATTTCAATGGAATGGGTAATGCTCATGCAAGCACTTCCGTTCCCATGAACACAATGACCACCTGTGCTGCGGACCAAGCGGACGCAACTCGACGAGGTTATCCTAATCCTCAATGCGTTGCCAAATCGAACTGGAACTACTCCTGGGGTTTCCGTTCGAATCATACCGGCGGCGCACAGTTCTTGTATGTGGATGGTAGCGTTCGGTTTATCAGCCAAAACGTGAACTATAACACCTACCAGATGCTTGGTGGCCGAGCCGATGCACGACCGATTAGCGATATCGATTAATCGTCGATGCCTAAGATCTTTCGTAGCATGCTGAATTTGGTTTAGAATAAGCAAGTCGGTTCTCCCAGAGAGCCGGCTTGTTTTTTCTCGTTCGGCAACTTTGGCAGCTTTGCGTACTGTAATTCTAGCAGACGCATCGCTCTTGCCATCGCAAAACTCTTCCAGCTTCAGTCATCTACGACGGAGCTTCCCAAGAGACTTACGTCGTTCAATGTACCTATCCCACGAATCGTTGTTCCAATTACTCAGATGGAGTGAACTGTGAAACGCAGACAATTTTTTTGTTGTTTGTTGGTAACTTCTTTAGCTCTTGTTACCGTCGCTGGTTGTGGCGGTGATGGCCCCAGCATCGCCAAAGTCACTGGCAAAGTCACCTTGAAGGGGACTCCTATCAAAGGTGCTAACGTCCAGTTCCATCCAGAAAAGGGCCCGATGGCGATAGGCATCACCGATGACCAAGGTAACTTTACGCTGACCACCAACGGTCGTCCCGGCGCACCGATTGGCTTAAACAAAGTCGCGATCTCCAAGCCAGCCCCTGCACCTGCCGCCGGCGCCATGCCCACCAATCCGACTCCAGAAGATATGGCGAAAATGGCTGCAGCCGCCGCACAAGGTGGCGGGCTGAAACGAACCGAGCCCCCCAAGAGCGAAGTTCCCGATCAATACAGCAATCCGACCACTAGCAATCTCACCGCAGATGTCAGTACCAATGCATCTGAAAACACTTTCGAGTTCAATCTTCAATAAGATGGCAAGACGGTCGTCGTGCACAGCTTCACGGTCAACTTCTCTCACCCCACAATTCCAATCGGCTCGCATCCTGTGAGGCGAACCGGTTGGATTTCGGTCAAACTTCTGTGGGTGATCAGCTTTACTGTCTTACTGGTAGGTCTCGCACTACCGTACATTCAGCGATATCAGAACTTGCTGAATGTTCAGTCGGCTATTGATCGTGAAGACCTGACGCTGGCCCGCGAACTGCTGCAACAGTTTGTGGTGCAACATCCACGGGATGCCGAAGCGATCTATTTGCTGGGCACTGTGGCACGTCGCCAAGGAGACTTCATCACTTTCCGCAACTGCATGGAACTGGCCAAAGATTATGGTTGGTCCCAAGCAGCCATTGACTTTCAATCAAAATTGCTGGAGATCCAAACCGGAAAACTCGATCCAGCTCAACAGAGCGATCTATTGAGCAAAGGGGATCAAGGCGTTGATAACGCCGTCATTTCTGATTCGGTCGCTGCCCAAATCTATCAAGCGATCGCCTATGGACATCTCTCCAACTACCGACTTAAAGAAGCGTGGGAGGCGAGTGAGTTTTGGCTCAACTGGCAGCCCAAGTCCATCGCTGCCCATCTTCTTAAAGCGGATATCTATGAACGGATAGGTGATCCCGCGAACGCCATGAAAGAGCTCGAACAAATTTTGACCATCGATGCCTCGCATCCCGCCACGCGGGCTAAACTTGGCCGGTTGCTGATCGAAAACAATCGAATCGACGAAGCTCTAGTGAAACTTGATAGCCTGGTTAAAGAAAAGTTCACGACCCCCAGCATCCAAATCGATTATGCCGAAGCTCTTTTCCGTTCTGGCAAAAGCGCTGAAGCAAAGCAGGCGCTGCAAGATGCTTTTCAAATGGGCCTCGGTCGGCAGGATCGAGCACGAGCCTCCTCGACTCGTGGACGCATTCTTATGGAAGAAGGAAAATGGCAGGCCGCCGCTGCGGATCTACTGGTCGCGATCGAAATCGCACCCGATGACTCCGCTGCCCATTTCGCACTCAGCAATGCGCTATCGCGTTTGGGTCAGACCGAACTGGCAGACCAATATCGCGAGCGGGGCACCTCTCTCCTGCAGTCTGCAAACGACAACTTTCGCAAGATTCGCGAAATCCTCGCCCAAGTTCTGGAACGACCTACCGATCCAGCTTTGCGAACTTCGGTCGGAAAACTGATGATCGACCAAGGCAAAGTGCCCGAAGGGTTGCGGTGGATCGAAACCGCATTGCAATATGACCCGAACTATGCTCCAGCACTGGAGATCGTTCGCCAATATTATCCTAACAACCCAGGATAATCAGATGCGATACGCTCACCATCCAGCGATACGAGTTCCCGCGCGGGCGATGCGATTCTGGCTGCTAATGAGTTTGTGTGGACTGCTAAGCGCTGGCCTAAGCGGTTGCCAAAAACGGCCGCAACCTTCCCAAGAATTTACGCAAGAAAATTCAGCAAAATCATCCTCCAATACCGATGCAGCTTCCACGAAAAACATGGATGCTACGCCCGCTCCCGCGAGCCTTTCACCTGCTCCAGTCCCCAACGCTGCGGATCAATCCTTTTTTCAAGATGTTGCGCCGCAGTATGGTGTCGAGTCTGTTTATCATAACGATGAAGAGGCTGGTGAAGCCAGCATCTTAGAATCTCTCGGTGGCGGTGTGGCTGCCTTCGACTTTGATAACGATTCTCTTCCCGATCTTTTTTTTCCAGGAGGTGGAAAGATAAGCGATCGGTCGCTACCCGGCCTGCCAGGAAAACTCTACCGTAATCTTCTAGGCCAGCAATACGCAGACGTGACCACCACCGCTGGCACCATTCAACATGATCACTATTCTCACGGCGCCTTTGCGAGCGACTTTGATAACGATGGCTTCGTCGATCTCCTCATGACTGGCTACGGCGGCTTAACCTTTTGGCAAAACCAAGGCGATGGAACTTTTCAAGAAATTCATCAAGCGGCCCATTTGATCGATGATGCCTGGAGCAGCAGTGCCGCTTGGGGTGATATCAACGGAGATGGCTTGCTCGATCTATATGTCGCACACTACGTCGACTGGAATTGGAATAACCATCCCAACTGCCTCTCTGCCGATCGCTCCAAACGAGAAGTCTGCTCACCCGGAGACTTCAAAGGCCTCAAAGATATCCTTTTTCTGAATCAAGGTGATGGAACTTTCCAAGACGCCTCAACACCGTATGACCTCAAGCCCGGCGGTAAAGGACTCGGTGTCGTTCTACATGACATCGACCAAGATGGAAGGCTTGATGTCTATGTGGCAAACGATACGGAACCCAATTTTTGTTACATCAACAAAGATGGAAAATTTGTCGAACAAGCTCATCGCATGGGAGTCGCGATCGACGATGAAGGCATACCCAACGGCAGTATGGGTGTCGATTTATGCGATTACAATCGCGATGCCAAACCAGACCTATGGGCCGCAAACTATGAGCGCGAGTCGTTTGCTCTCTATCGCAACGAAGGAGCCGGTTTCTTTTTGCACGTCAGCCGAGCCAGTGGTATCACCGCCCTGGGTGGCTTGTTCGTAGGATTCGGAACCGCCTTCACCGACGTCAACGGCGATGGCTGGGAAGATATCGTGATCGCCAACGGACATGTTATCAAATATCCGCTGCACGCAAGTCGCAAACAGAAACCCTTACTACTACTGAATCAACGCGGTAAATTCATCCGGCAAAAATTTGAGTCGCCCAATTATTTTGCCCTCGACCACGAAGGACGCGGCCTCGCCCTGTGCGATTTCAATGCCGATGGTCTTCCCGATATCGTAATCGCCAATCTGAATGAACCTGCCGCCCTACTAAAACACAACCAACACAGCTTCGATCATTCACTCGTATTGGAACTCATCGGTACGCGATCAAGCCGCGATCCTATCGGGGCAACCGCAACCCTGGTTACCGACGCGCAGCCTATTGTCCGCTATCGCAAAGGGGGCAGCAGCTATTTAAGTTCTTCCGAATCCAAGCTATTCTTCGCTTGGCCCAAGGAGGTCACTGCTCAAAAGTTAATCATCCGCTGGCCCTCGGGCACCCAACAAGAAATCGATGCCTCGCAATTAAGCCCACGTATGACCATCGTAGAACCAAACCGATAATCGTCCACTCAGATCTGCCCCAACCAAAACGGTTCGCATATTTTGTTGACGCGACAAGCTATGAAAAAATTCATACAACCCATATCCGCTGCCGGCACAATCGCCTGCCTGCTATTTCTTGCCTGGCAGGTCTGGCGAATCGATTATCTCGCCCTGGGCTCCAACAAGATCGAGACACCCGAAATTGTGCGATTGACCAAAGACGATTGGCTCAATGCCATGAACGGACTGGATCAAGAACAGTCCCAGGCCGCCCTAGACTATATAGCCTTTTCGCAGGGTGATTCGAACTTGGCCGCTCGTCGCGCTATGCTCGAAGGGCGACTGATGCTAGCCTTGGGTAAACCTCGAGCTGCCGAGCAAGCCTTTTCCGAAGCACTTAGCGATCTTGAAATTCGCCCCCAAGCACTTCATTGGTTAGGGGCCGCTGCTTACGCGATTGGCAATTCCTCACTCGCCGCCACACATTGGCTCGATGCCATTGCCGCTAAACCCGATCAAGCTCCCACCCATCGCTCTCTCTCCATGTACTTCTATGATCTCGGCGCAACAGATAACACGGTCTACCATCTGCGAGAACTTATCAAATTGGAACCTAAAGATGGACGACCTCTCCGCCTGCTGGCTCTCATCCACAAAGATAACGAACAATATGAGGAGGCCGCCAAATACTACCAACAAGCTCTCGATAAAACATTGTCAGGCGATACTCAGCAAGAAGTACTGCTCGAACTCACCGAATGCCTATTAAAAACGAGAAACTATCAACAAGCTTTTGAAACCATAACACGTTGCACCGAATCCAATGACGTTCGAGTCCTTAAAGCGGAATGCCTATCGGGTTTAGGACGCAACGATGAAGCGTTGCAGGAACTCGACCTGGTACTCGCCGTTGATGCAAATCATCTTCGCGCTTTGCTGCATCGCGGAACGCTGGATTTAGAAGAAGGAAACATCGCCGGTGCGATCGCCGTCCTAAACCGCGCTACCCAAAAATACCCTCTCGATTTCACCGCCCATTTTAAACTCTCCCAAGCTCTACGCCGCGGCGAACAAAACGAACGCGCCGATCAAGAAGCCGCCGAAGCAGAACGCATTCGTGTCGTCCGAGAACGTTTCGCCAAACTGCATCAAGACGCCTCTGCCAAACCGCAAGATGCGTCGATCCGCGTCGATTTGGCGGATACCGCCGCCGAATTACAACTCAACGACGTCGCGCAAAACTGGTACAAAGCCGCGCTGGCTCTCGATCCGAAGAACGAAAATGCCAGAAAATCGCTCGCCGCACTGCAAACAACCCCCAAAACCACCACTTCGAGCCCCATTCCTTCAGGGAGTCCTTAAAGGAATGCGTTTCTTTACCCAGGCCGGCCGTTGAACTAACCTATAGACTGCTGCACGGGGCAATCGGTCCTCCAGCGGCAAAGTCCTTCCAAAACTCCCCGCCTAACCTGAAAAGATTCCACATGCGTACTGCAGCGTGTCCCCGTTTTGCTGTGGGTTGCAACGCCATTTTCGCGTTGGCCTGTCTGTCGTTTACGTCGCTCCACGCCCAGACCTCGACCGATGTCGCCCGATTAGTGCATCCCGATGTCGCCGATCAAGTCGGTCTGGACGATGCTCAGAGGGCTAAGATTCAGACGTTGTTGCAACAAAGATTAGAGCTGCAAAGCCAAGCGACGCCCGAAAAGCGGGCGGATGTTTCTGCGATCGATAAACAAATACAAGAAACGTTGACAACGGAGCAGTGGAAAGCCTTTCAAGACGCCCCTCCAGAACAGAAACTGCGGTTTCAATTTCGCGAGCAAAGCTGGGGAGATGTGCTGCAGTGGTTCGCGCGGCAAGACAATTTGACTCTGGTGATGGATCGAGTTCCCGCTGGCACATTTACCTATTCGGACAATCGATCGTATACGCCAACCGAAGGAATTGACTTGCTCAACAGTGTCTTGCTCACCAAAAACTTTACCCTGTTGCGACGCGATCGCATGTTGACGGTCCTCGAGCTCACGGGCGAGATCCCTATCGAGCTGATTCCTCGCGTGAAACTAGAAGAGCTTCCAGCCCGAGGCCGATTTGAATTGGTCAGTGTCCTGTTTCCGCTGGGGAAGCGACCGGTCGAGGCGGTGGTCAACGAGGTCCAGCCCTACTTGAGCAATTATGGTCGAGCCGTGCCGCTGGCCCAAAGCCGACAGTTATTGGTGATCGAAACGGCAGGCAAGATGCAAACGATCAATCTGTTGATCGCGTCGGTGCCAGAACCTGCACCTCCGCCGCAACCTCCTAAGCCAGAGCCTCCGCCCGTGGCTGTCTTCGCCGCCTATCCTTTAGGTAATCTTGATCCCCAGGCCACGTTAGCCACGATCAAGAAACTGATTCCCAGTGAGCAGATCACCGTGGATGATAAAACTCGTGTGCTGAGCGCCTTCTTGATACCCGCTCAGCAAACGGCCATTCAGACGGCGATCACACAAATGCAGAAGGACACAACGGAATCTCCGGGGCTCGAGTCGATGTCTTATCGAGTGACCGATATCGAAGAGGAAGCCTTACAAAAACAGATCCTGGCGATTGCCCCATCGGCATTGGTCAGCTTTGACAAGGTGAATAGTAAAGTTATCGTGACAGCACCTGCGCAGGATCAGGCCAAGGTCGCCAAACTTTTAGAGGTTTTGGGGAGTCCGACGACCAGTCAGAATATGGCTGTGAAAAGTTTTTCGTTTGCGCCAGCACAGGCAGACGCGGTGACGGAGGCTCTCAAAGCCATGCTTCCCAATGCGCAAGTTCTTTCCAATGAAGCCAGTGGTATCGTGATCGTGCGTGGCTCTTCTGCCGATTTGCAGTTAGCGGATGAGGTGGTTACGACGTACAAAACAAAACCTGCCGACTCGATCTCTCAATTAAAGGTCTTTCCACTCGAACAATCTGTACCAGCATCCTGGCTTGCTCAGGTCACGAAAGCTTTTCCGGAAGCTAACCTTTGGCTCGATGCAGAGCAAAAACAGTTGTTATCGCTGGCAACCATCGAAGAACATGATCGGTTGGAAGCAATGCTCCCCGAATTGAAAAAACTTTTGCCAAGGATGGAAAAGCGTACGATCGCCATCTATCCTTTGACGCCGCTACAACTACAGCGTTGGCCTTTGGTAGAGTCGGCTGCTAAGACGATCATTCCCAATGCTACGCTCTCTCCCCCGACGGAAAAAAATGAATTGATTGTCTGGGGTTCACCCGCAGATCATGAGCAGCTCAAGTCGCTGCTAGAGGAACTTCAGCAGCAATCTACCGCCGACAACAAAGTGCGTTGGCCGAAAGTGTATCCGCTGAAAGTTCAGCAACCTGCGTTGGTTGTCGAGCTGCTACAAAATCGATTTTCGGATGCGAAAATTTCCTATGCCGATGGAGAGCTGACTGTTTGGGCAGATCAAGCCGGTCAACAAGCGATCGATGAAATATTGAAACAGCTTTCGACGGAGATGCAGAGCGCAGCACCAACCGTTTTGCAAGTTTATGCGGTGGATCAGGTACCCGTCGCCACCTTGCAAACGATGTTAGCGGATGTCTTGGGCAAGTCGAAGGCTATTCCGGACAGTGCCGGGAACCGCTTGCTTGTTTGGGCTACTCAAGACGTTCACACTCAACTATCCGAAGCGGTCGCTCAAATAGCCCAAATGCCTGCCTCGAATCAAGAAAAAGTTCTGGTTGCCTATCCGCTGCAACATGTGGATGGCACAAATCTCAAAACGTTGTTAGCCACCGCGATTCCCGAAGCAGTGATCGTGGTGGATAGCGATGGAAAGCAATTGATCGCGACCGCCTCGTTAATGGATCAACTTCGTATCAAAGCCACGATCGAGCAACTGGATATACCTCGAGCGGCACTTGATGCGGAAGAGATTCGCACGTATGCCATGATGAACAATCTGCAAGCGGCCACATTGAGCACCACGCTGCAAACCATGTTTCCCAAACTGAAACTCACCGTGGATAGCACCAATAATCAAATTCTCGCAACCGGTCCGCTGAAAGATCACCAGCACTTGCAATCGGTACTCGACCGACTTTTCGCTGGCGATCAAGGCGAGAGTATCGAGATTAAAACGTATGAGGTTCCCTATGGCGATTTGACGACTCTACCCAGTATCCTCATGCAAATCGCTCCCAAAGCTGTTATCAGTACCGATATCAGCAATCGAACTCTTTTGGTGTGGGCAACGGCATCGCAGCATGAAAAGATTGCGAAAGCCCTGGAACAACTGAACCAAAAATCCGAGGGGAGACAAATCCTTCAGGTTTACAAAGTTCCTCTTAAGCGGAGCGCGATGGTCCGTTTGGCTTTGGTTGCCACATTCCCAACGGCATCGATCGGTGTCGATGGCAATAGCGGACAAATTCTTGTCCTGGCCACCAAAGAAATGCAGACACGCATCGAAGAAGCCATCAAACAACTGCTCGATGCTCCCGAAGCCAGTATGCTGAGAACAGCAAAGCGCTATGATCTTCCCAAAAAATTTCGTAGCAGCTTGCCCACCTTACTCAACTCGATCTCGACATCGATCGCGATTGCAACACCTGCAACCGACTTGGTTTCTCCGCTGGTGATTTTGGCAACCACTGAGGAACACCAGCAAATTGAAATCCTGGTGAAATCGCTGATCGAAAGCCAAGATCTTGATGTGGGAGCGGTGAACTTTAAGGTCTATGATCTAGGGAGCATTGAGCCGGCAGCATTTGCAAATCTACTGGCGGAAACTCGTCCCCAAGCTCGACTACTCTCCCCAGCCACTGCCACGCGGGTGGTTATTGCGGATACCGACGAAGGTCACATTCAAATAGACAAATTGCGAGAGTCACTGCAGAGCAGTTTTCAAGAAACGACAGGACTGCAGTTCAAGACTTACTCGCTTCGAGGTGAATTGATTGCCCAGCTCACCACAATCACCACCTCCCTTGCTCCGACCGCTCGCCTTTTTCCAAATCCAGCAGCAGGCAAGATGGTCGCCGTTGCGAACGCAGGCGATCACGAGAAAATTCAAATGTGGATCACCGAACTCGATACCACCATGCCTCCACCTCCACCGCTGGATCTGCGCATTTACCCATTAGGCAGTGTTGATAAGACACAGGCTTCAGAGGTTTTAGCAGGGGCTTTTGGAGGCGAAATAAAAATCGTACCCACTACGAAAGCTACGGAGTTGACCATTCAAGCAACTGGCCCAGTGCATGAACGAGTTTCCGGAACTTTGAAGATACTGATGGATGCTGCCGCCAAACCGGAAGGTCGCCGGATGGAACTCTTCGCCATCGATATCACTCAGGCCGATGTTACCAGCATTTCTACCTCGGTAAAATCGAGCTTGGGCACATCGATAACCGTCACTCCCTTAGTTGCCTCCAACTCCCTGTTGGTTGTCGGGACGGATGAACAAATAGAGCAAGTCCGAAAGATTTTGGAATCCTTGCAGAAAGAACTACCACCGGGACAAAAGCGTCAAAGCGTCGTTTATGCGCTCAAGCATGCCGATCCGATTGCCGCCGTGCGTGTGTTAAGTTCCCTTTTGCCCAAAGCGACACTCGCATCGGATACTATCGGCAAGAAAATCGCTGCGACAGCCTCGGAAGCTGAGCATAAGCAGATCGCCGATTTTGTCGCATCCTATGATCAACCTGTTTCCATCACACGGGAAACGCGAATCTATCAGCTGAATCGAGGTACCGGACGCGGTTTTGGATTTGTGCTCTCGGAGATGCTACCGGAAGCGATCATTTATGGTAGCCGCGAAACGTCGGTCATTATGGCGACAGCTTCCCCGGAGGATCATCAGAAGATTCAAGCGATGATCGATGAATACAACAATGCCAGTGGCGGTGAAGAAAAGACAGTCGTTATCGCTCTGAAAAAAGCGACCGCAGACAGCGTGGCCGACGCGATCCAACAAATCGATGATGAGATAAGAATTTCGGCCGATGATGAAGGCAATACGATTGTCGTAACCACTTCGACTGCCAAGCTACAGATGGTGGAATCGATCGTGAAACAGATGGAAGAGAGCGTATCGGCTAACGTTACCACGAAGAGCTATCCGTTAAAGGAAGCTGATCCCACAGCGCTGCAGCGTGCTCTACGGTCCAGCTTTCCGCGAGCCACTCTATCGGCTGACGACACCAATGGAACTCTTTATGTGACGGCTACGGAAGCAGAACATACACAGATTGCTGAGCTCATCGCGAGCACCAATCAATCGCTGAAACGCAAGCCGACTCTTAAGACTTTTATGCTCAAGCACTCCAGCGCCGGGGAAGTCGCTAATTCTTTAGAAGAAGCTTTCGGTCGTCGCTCCAATGTGGGTGTTAGTTTTGACGAGAACACCAGCGCGGTTTTCGTTGTCGGAAATCCGGAAGAATTGAGTGTTGCCGAACAAGTCATTACACAGATGGATGTGATTAAGAGTCCTGGTGTGGGTAGACAGCTAAAAGCATTTTCATTAAGCGGTGCTGACGGTGATGCGATTGTAGAAAGTATCGAAGCCCTCTTTCCAGAATCGTATCCAGAGGTGAATGTCTCTTGGGACTTGCTTAAAGAACAACTGGTGGTGATTGGCTCGACCGAACAACTTGCGCTAGTGGAGGAGACACTGAAACAATTCGCGCCGCCGGAAAGGGAGTTAGAGATTTTCTATCTCAGAAATAGCGACCCGAGTACCGTCCAAACTGCGATCAGTTCTCTATTTGCCGATGAACCTTATGCGACGTCACCTACGGTCAATAAGGATGAAGCCAATAGCCAAGTTCTGGTGCGCGGAACCAAAGAGCAGCTGACCTTGATTCGACAGTTGCTGCAAAAGATGGGCGAGCCTTTGACGGAACGCGCAGAATCGGCGTCGCGCGGTCGCGTGCGAACAGTTGTGCTCCAACGCGATTCGGAATTGCTGCTGGAACAATTGCGAAAAGTCTGGCCGCAAGTTCGCAATAATCCACTGGAGATCATTCGTGTACCGAACGAATCGGCTCCCCCCGCCCAGTCGGCGAAACCATCGGACGATCCGCAGCCACCTCCACGCGGACCCAATCCAGATCCTTTTCAAGATCCTACACCTGCGCAGGCGAGAGAGCCCGCGGTCCATCCAACGCTCCCCCAACAAGCCGCTGGCACTGCAGAAGCTACTGGGACCGATGCCCCCCCGGTAGTTGTTATCCCTGGGGATCGACAATGGACAATCGCTTCGGAAGATACTGCCGCCCTGGACCAATTCGAAGCTTTGCTGGCTGCGGGAATGCGGCAGCCAGTGCTCCCAGCCGCTTCGACGGGCAATTATTCGGTCTACATGCTGCGCCACGCTGATGCGGAAGAACTACAACAGGTATTCACTTCACTTTTTCGCCGCGGAGCCACCGGAAGCAGTAGCGGTTTCAACTCCAGTTCGCTCCTCAGAACCACTTTCGTCGCCGATACCCGAATTAACGCTTTGGTGATGTACGGCGGAAATGCCGATCGGATGGTGATCGAAGAATTGCTCTCGGTCCTCGATTCCGATGAACTGATCAACCAACTTCAACTGGAGCAACCGACATTAATTTCGGTCGAAAACACCGACGCGCAGCGGGTGGTGGACGTCCTTCAAGATGTCTACGAAAACCAGCTCACCAGCGACGGTGGCCGCAAGCCACTAACGATCCCTGAGGGTATTTCTGCCGATGTGGCGACCATTTTGCAGCAAATTAACGCCGAAACTGCCGGACCGCTCCTAACCTTAGGCGTGGAAACAACTTCCAACGCTATTGTGGTCCGAGCTCCCGCCGAATTATCGCGGGAAATCAGCGATTTTATCCAGCTGATCGACCAACGAGCCGGCGAACAACGCTCCCGACAAATTCAAGTCATTCGCTTGCGGGAGTCGAAATCATCCCAAATCGAGGAGGCTCTACAGATGCTCCTCAAGACCCCTAGACAGGGGAGATAATGAACGCCCATACATTGATTTTGGTTTGACTCAGGGCGTTACAATCGATAAAATTCAAGATGTGTTTACCGAGTCCCTGCCCGGTACCATGGGCAAAACCTCGTACGAAATGATGTCGTCAACAGCGCTTCCATGAAGGAATCGCTGCCAGAAAATTTCAGAAGAGTAACCAACCGCAACGTCCACTTCACTTCGCTCTTTCCCTCCTACCTAAACTAAGAGCGTACAACGAGTGGTCGCCGAGCCAGATGGATGGCCAGAGACACAGGGTGGCATTGCTTCAAGCAAGCAATGCCCCAAGCAAGTCCTGCCGACCGAATGAACTCGACCTGCGGCTAACAACCCACCTTTATTCCCACCTTAAACCCTAACCACGGATGGTCTGACCAAAGCACAAGCATCGACATGAATCGATCCTTTTGTCTATTGG
Organism: Pirellulaceae bacterium; assembly: GCA_044359485.1. GTDB lineage: Bacteria > Planctomycetota > Planctomycetia > Pirellulales > Pirellulaceae > JAFLCP01. The sequence goes on from JBIKMB010000017.1 coordinate 42,857, forward strand.
CAGTGTGAAGCTCACCTTAAAGTCATGATTACCAATACCACATCGCTCACGCCCTCTCTGGATCCATACCAACTTCGCAGCGTGGCGGATTGTCTGCGCGACAAAGCCTCGTTGCAAGCGTTAGCCCAGCAATGGGATTATGAAGGGGAGCGAGAATTGCTGATCGAAACCGCTCGCGCGCTTGGACTGGAGTACCTTGAAACAGACGATGTTCAGGTAGATCCGGGGGCCATGGAGGGGTTTCCGATTAAATTGATTCATCGGCACGAAGTGTTCCCGCTAGAGCGTACGGGTCAGTTTCTCCGTTTAGCGGTGAGCAATCCGTTTGATTTTAATGCGTTTGATTCGGTGGCATCTTCCTTGGAATTGGAAGTTCGACCGGTCGTGGCCACCAGCGATGCCGTTCGCCGCTTGATCAAAAAGTACTTGGGGGTCGGCGCTGAAACGGTCGATGGATTGATCGCCTTGCAGCGGCAGCTGGGTGGCGACGTGGAGATGTTGGAAGATCTCAACCTCGATGGTTCTGAGGATGCCGAAGAAGCTCAACAAGCTTCCGTGGTGCGGTTAGTCAACGAGATTCTCAGTGAGGCCATCGAAGCGCGAGCCAGCGACATTCACGTGGAAGCTCAGGAGAATGGACTGAAGATTCGTTATCGGATCGACGGTATTCTTCAGCGTCAACCGACTCCAGCGGAAATGAATCAATTTCGCAATGCGATTGTCAGCCGTTTGAAGATCATGGCTAAGCTCAACATCGCTGAGAAACGCATACCCCAAGACGGCCGCATCAAATTGCGCGTGTCTGGTCGGGAAGTCGATATTCGCGTATCCATCATCCCTATGCTGCATGGCGAAAGCGTTGTGATGCGCGTGTTGGATAAAACCAATCTACAATTTTCATTGCGTGGCATTGGCATGTCGGATGCAGTGTATCAGCAGTTTCAAAAACTCATTAATTTGCCGCACGGTATTGTATTGGTCACAGGACCGACGGGTTCCGGTAAAACGACCACACTGTACAGCGCTCTAAATGAAATCAAGTCGGAAGATACCAAGATTATTACGATCGAAGACCCGATCGAATATCAACTAGAAGGGATCAATCAGATCCAAGTGCATCATAAGGTCGGTTTAACGTTTGCAAGTTCATTGCGTGCGATTTTGCGTCATGACCCTGATGTGGTCCTAGTCGGCGAAATTCGCGATTTGGAGACGGCAGAAAACGCAACCCAAGCTTCATTAACGGGGCACTTGGTTTTCAGCACATTGCATACCAATGACGCTGCTGGGGCCTATATGCGACTGTGCGATATGGGAGTGGAGCCCTTTTTGGTCTCCAGCACGGTCGAAGGTGTGATGGCACAACGCTTGGTCCGGAAGCTATGCCGCGATTGTTGTCGCGAATATCATCCTTCGCCGGAAGAATTGCCGGATGATTTCCCGCTGGATGCGCGGCTTGATCCTGGATTGAAATTGTATCAACCGGTCGGCTGCGAAAAATGCCGCGGCAATGGTTACCGTGGCCGACTCGGTATCTACGAGTTATTGGTTTCCAACGAAGAGATCCGGCAACTCGCCACACAGAAAGTTTCATCGCAGGTCATCAAGCAAGCTGCGATGAAGGCTGGCATGCAAACACTTCGCGCCGATGGATGGCAGAAGGTACTGGATGGAATCACAACGGTGGATGAAGTCTTGCGCGTCAGCAAGGCGGATTGATAATATTTGGTGCCTCTCATGCCAGACTTTGCCTATACCGCTAAGACACAGCAAGGAGATCGCACTGAAGGGATCATTTCTGCGGCGACTCGCATAGAAGCCCTTCAGCGACTTCGTCAGCGATCCCTTTTTCCATTAAATGTAACGGACTCTACCAAAAAAGGTTTATCCGCGGCGCGATGGGAATTTAAACCTCGCGTCAAGAAAGATCAAGTCGCAGACGCCTGTACGCAACTGGCTGATCTTCTGAGCAATGGCGTTCCGATGCTGGAAGCTCTGCGGATCCTCTCCGATGCTGCCGTTCATACCGGTCTGAAATCGGCTCTGAAAAGCGTGCATGATGCGATGGCCGAAGGTGCCAATCTCGATCAAGCCATGGCCGCTCAACCGCATGTTTTTTCTGAATTAACGTTGAGCATGGTTCGCGCAGGTTTGGAAGGGGCCTTCTTAGAGGAAGCCTTACAGCGGACGGCCGCATTTTTGCGCAAGCAAGATGAAATGCGTGCAAAAATTCTTGGTGCGCTTACCTATCCATTGATACTTGGTATTGTCGGTACGGTCATCACCGGCTTAATGATTGCCTTTCTGGTCCCCAAGTTTCAACCCTTCTTCGATCGTTTGGAACAATCCGGCGCTGGCCTACCACTGGTTACGGTGATCTTGCTGGCGATGAGCCACGTCATGCTGAAGTATGGCTTACTGATTCCTATAGCCATCCTTGGAATCGGCTTCGGTATCTCGAAATGGCTGAAAACCAAAACAGGCCGCGTGACCTTCGATCGCTACATTCTGAAGGTGCCTGTGTTGGGAAGCATTTTTCATGATGCGGCTGTCTCTCGCGCGTGTCGAATTTTGGGAACCATGCTTCGCAACGGAGTACCATTGCTCAAATCGCTGCGTATCAGCAGTGAATCGACAGGCAACAAATTGCTGGAACAAGCCATGCTCGCATCGGCCGAAAATATTACCTCGGGCGATACGCTTTCAAAGCCACTGGCCGCAAGCGGTTTGATCCCACCCCAAATCATGGCGATGATCCGTATCGCGGAGGAATCCAATACCCTGGATGATGTGCTCGTCAAGATTTCCGATCGCATGGATCAACGCATTGAACGCCGTTTAGAAATCTTAGTACGGATGATCGAACCGCTCATGCTCGTCCTTATCGGAGGCATGGTCATGTTTGTGATCGTTGGCGTCTTACTTCCTGTTTTTGATTTGAATTCGACTGTGAACTAGCCACTTTACCTGCCGGCCGATTTTCGCGCCGCAATCCTACCGAAAAGAAAAGGAGTCTGTTATGAAACGTTCTAATCCCCGATCGCGACGTGGTCTTACCTTGCTGGAGCTTATGATCGTGTTGGTCATTTTGGTTGGTCTGATCGCGCTGGTTGGACCGCGGTTGCTCGGATCGCAAAAGAAGGCTGACGTGCGAACCGCCCAGGTTCAGATCGGTAGCTTGGTATCGGCCTTAAAGATGTATGCGGTCGATATGAAAACCTATCCAACAACCGAAGATGGCTTGCAAATGCTCGTCAAGAGTCCGGAGGATGAGCGACTGGCGCGCAACTGGTCCGGCCCTTACATCGAGGGTTCTAAATTACCCATCGATCCTTGGGGGAATGAATTCCAATATGAATTTGCCACCGAAGAAGGTAGCAGCGATTTTCCTCGTATCTTCTCGATGGGACCGGATGGACAGGCGGGAAATGAAGACGATATTGCCAACCAGGCCCCAGCCGGTGAAGAAGAAAGCGACTCTAACAGCGAACCTTCGTCCTCGGATTCACCCACCTCTTCCACTGCCTCCAACTAGTCCGCGCGGATCTTCCCATCGTGAATCTTGATCGTCATAAATGCACTGACGGACCTGATGCAGCCCGCACCGGCTTCTCACTGCTAGAACTATTAATGGTTTTAGCTGTGATCGCCGGTTTAGTGGCGCTGGCTTGGCCCAATCTGCGCAAACCTCTCAGCGACACTCCATTGTCGCAGGCGGCCGCCAACCTACGGGAGTTAATCGACGAATGCCGCTACCAGGCAGTCCTACGAGGCGAATTGACCATGCTTCGCTTGGAAAAAGAATCTTCCGCGATCGATATGGGATCCTGGGAATCACTGCTTGCCGAACAACTCCAACTCTCGACCCCGGTTGAGAACGCCTCGGCCGAAACAGACCAACCCAATCGCGTAAGCTTCAGAGCCAAACAGCGCCCACCTTTCAAGTACCGATTCGCGCTGCCACCCGATATCGTCGTGGACCAAATACTCTGGAGCGATTCTTTGCCCGAAACGCCGATCGAAGATTCTGGCTCAAACTCCTGGTATGTTACCTTTACTCCGTCCGGTGTATCGAAAGACGTAAGTATTATTTTGAAAGATACGACGACGCAAAAGCGACTCGCGCTGCAACATCAACAAGGAACAGGTCTTATAACCCTGACAAAACTTCCGGATACAGCAATCGAGTCCACCGAACCACTTGTCCCCTCAAACCTATGACTCGGGAGATTGTGCCATGCTATGCACTCGCTGCCAATCTCGTTCCCGGAAGAGAAATCGTAATTCGGGCCTATCTCTCTTGGAAGTCATCATCGCCACCGCCATTTTGGCTGGCAGCGGTTTGGCTCTCTTCTCAATCATTGGTATGGGCAGCAAGTACGCGCTCCGCGCGGAAGAGTTAACTTATGCCCAACATTTCGCTCAATCGGCTTTAGATGAATGGCTGACAGCGCCCACCAACGTTGGCACCGAACAGACGGGGACATTTGAAGAAGCGCCTCAATGGAACTATCGAGTTGAATCTCAATGGCTCGAAGAACCGGGTTTATGTGCGGTTACCGTAGAGATTTTTCACTCGCAAAACCCACAACGTGTCGAGGCCGTAGAGGAACCGATCTATCGATTCACACGCTGGGTTCGAGTTTCGACCGCGAACTCCGCTGGTGAGGTAATACCATGAAAAAGCGTACCGCCTTTTCAATGCTCGAGTTGATGATTGCTCTTGTTTTGCTGGGTGTTCTCTCAGCACTTGCCTGGTCGATCCTAGATAATTTTCGCTCGGCCGAACAACGTGGCTGGAAAGTCGCCTCGCGTTTGCAATCCATCCGCTCCGCTAGACTCTGGTTGGAAGAGGATCTTTCACACCTCTCTGAGCCGCTGCCGCAACTTGCCACAACCGATGATTCAATCCGCGTACCGATTGCCTTTCAAGGGAGTGCAACGGGCTTCTCGATTACTTACGCACCTTCGATCGATCCGTTGCCCTGGCTCGAGGAATTGGTGTTGAGCAATCAAGATGCCGAATCGAATGAAACCACATCGTTGAATCGCTACACGCGACTCGGCTTGTATCGCGTCGAGGCAACCTATCAACTGCAGGGGGATGGTATGTTGGTGCGAACGCTTACCAGCCAAGCACCCACTGATCCACGCAATAACTCAACGTCGACGATTGGTAATGAACCGATTGAACCAAAGCTCACAGTCAACGACCTTTATCGCCAATCCGAGCGAGTCGATGAGCCCAGCCGTGTCACTTCCAACTCGAGTCAATCGAGACTCGGACCCCTGTATCGGCCTCGCTTTCGTTTTCATGATGGCTCCTCCTGGAAATCGACTTGGGTCGCTACATCATCCTTAGCTTTGCCGATAGCGATTGAATTATCCTTTGACCTCGATAATTTTTCCCAAGATCTATCCCGACCGGCAACTTCGGAAACAGCGACAGAAGAATCTGTCCAGGAATTGCCCGATTCGACTGAAAAGATCCAGACTCCTGTCGTAGAGCTGGATGAGGACGTGGCAGAAGCGATGCTTCAAGAGCCTCGCCAAATTCGTATGGTGGTAAAACTTCCCTGGGTCGATCGTAGGCCTACCGGTGCGTCCTCTTCTTCGTTCGACCCCTCGGGGTTCCGTGAGTCAGCCAGTCGCGCTGGTTCAGAATTCTTTCAGGAGAATGCTGAATGAGCACGCGCAACTCTCGTCGTGGTATGGCTCTGCTGTTGGTCAGTATGGTAATCGTACTGGTTGCGCTGGCAGCGTATGGCTACCTTGACCATATGCAAAGCCAATATCGAATTGCCAAGATGCAACTCGAACAGACCGAGGCGAAGCAAACGGCACTCAGTGGGCTCGACTTGTGCGCCAGTTTACTCGATCAAAATGGCCAGCAGCGTCAAGCGCTCGGAAGCTTGGAAGACAACATAGGTTTGTTTGGAGAGCGGGCCCTAGCTGCACAGCGATCGACGGATGAAGATCAAACAGATATCTGGCGATTCACCGTGATTTCACGCTCGAGCCAGAAGGGAGATTCGTCGCGAACCAATACAACCTCGCTCCCTTATCGCTATGGCATGGAAAATGAATCGGCCAAACTTCACATTCCCACCTTATTGGCCTGGGATAAAGCACAACCGGGCAGCGCGCGAAGGGCCTTGATGAATTTACCAGGCGCAAGCGAAGAAATCGTCACTATTTTTCTGGAGTATTGTCGAGCGCCACAGCAAGCTCCCAAGCAAGCCACTGCGCCCGATCGGATAGCTCAATTATGGAATGGAGGTGATTGGAATCTCAATTACCAACTTGACTCTCTTGAGCAGCAGCTTCAACGTATCGCGCAAGAAGATTCAACCCCACTGGACTCAAACAGCTCAAGCGAAGCGGCACGGGAATGGGTGGGCTGGAATCAATTTTTGACCTGGGAGAGCGGACAGCGAAATATCGGCTGGAGCGGCCAAGCGCGAATTCTGTTGAATCAAACGAACCTGCAAAAATTGCATAGTGAATTGATTGCGATATGGCCTGATACCTGGGCCAATTATGTCATTTTGGCTCGTCAATTTGGGGTCGCTACTAAGTCGGCTTCCACTCCCTCGGCAAGCGCGGATGCCACTGTTGTTCCAGACTTTCGGCTCGCCCCAAAGTTCACTTTTCGAACCCCATTGGATTTAATGGACAGCGTCGTACGAATACCCTCTGAATCGGGCGCAACCCAAGTGATTGTGAGCCCTTTTTTGAGTGAAATGGTGCAGCAAAGTGATTATCTTGGAAAGCTGTTGGATGATGTGACGGTGAGCTCCAGCGAATTTCTCACTGGCCTGGTCGATATCAACTCCGCTCCGTTCGAAGTCCTTATGGGAATCCCTGGGATGAGTTCTTCCATCGCTCAGCGCTGTGTCCAAGTTCGACAGTCCCAGTCCACGACTTCCACCGGAGAAGCCTATCACATCGGATGGTTGTTGACTCAAAATGTTTGCAACTTGCAGACGCTCAAGCAACTCTATCCTTACTTGATAGCCCGCAGCGACGTTTATCAGGTACAAGTGATCGGTTATCGCGATGATTTAAGTCCTACCTTCCGTGCCTCGGCCGTCATCGATGGGCGCGAGCGTCCAGCTCGCGTTCGACAGTTTCAACATTGGCAAAATTGGGGACGATTTTAAGATGATAAAATTCCAACGCTCCCTACCGGATTTGAAACTCATGTTGCCGAAAGGACGCACGACTGCCAAAGCAGTCGCCGCAGTCCATATCGGCCGAAATGACATACACTTTATTGTGGCCCAAAAGCGGGGTGGAACGCTTCGGTATATGGCTGCGGGTGATATGGCTCGCGATACATCCAGCGAGCCATTACAGCAACTGGCAGAACACTTTAGAGAAAAGAAGATCCATTGCTCGCAGATTGTCTTGACGCTTTCGCGAACCGAATTGGAACTAACCACCATTGCGCTGCCAGTTGCAGAAGAATCGGAACTCCCCGCGCTGGTTGCCTCGGAAGTTGAGCAGCAGGTGGGAGATGCCGATGGTAAGCCGGTAGCCGATTATTTGATTTCTCGTCGCGATGGAACTCGACCCACCGAAGCGCTCGCTTTCTCTTTATCCGAAAAACAGTTAGCGCTGTGGCAAAACCGAGCCAAGCTCGCCAAATTTCAATTGGTAGCTGTCGTTCCGCGGCTTATGGCTTCGGTAAGCACCCTTAAACAGCAGGGTATTCTTTCAAATGCCCTATCTGTCGTAATGAGTGTTTACTCCGGCGAAGTGGAATTGGTAGTGTGCCGCAACGCTTCGCCCATGTTTGTGCGAA
>JBIKMB010000345.1:0-4727 GCA_044359485.1 Pirellulaceae bacterium
AAACGCGTCCTTCCTTCTAACTTTGGAGCCAACTGAACAGCGAGTGAAACGCTTGGGATCCGCGGCTCTTTGATCGGCAAACTTGTGTCGGCCAGTTGTGTAGATTACATTCTTGAAGATCGCTGTCTCTAATCTTCCCGCTTCGACAATCTTTTGGGCTCGCGGGGGGCAGCGAGCGGCGTAGGTTTTTATCAAAAACTTTTGTCATGAAGTGATGTTATGCGAACTAGTCCCTCCTTCGCGTATCGATTTGTTGTTTTTGCGGTATTTTCGTTATCCAGTTTTCTCTTGCAGGCCTCGGAGCAAACCAAGCCGAATTTGCTGATCATTTATTCCGATGATCAAGGTTGGGGAGAAACAGGCTGTTACGGTAATGCAGAGATTCCCACACCCCATATCGATTCTTTGGCGGCCAACGGCGTTCGCTTCACCCAAGGTTACGTAGCGGCAACGTACTGCAGTCCTTCGCGAGCAGGGTTGCTTACGGGGCGTTATCCCACTCGATTTGGACATGAATTCAACGCGGTGGCGAACAAAAGCGGTTTGCGACTGGATCAAGTAACACTTGCCGATCGACTCAAGAAATTAGGTTACGCAACCTGTTGTGTTGGCAAATGGCATCTAGGTAATGGTGAAGAGTATCGACCGACGAAGAGAGGATTCGATGAATTTTACGGTACTTTGGCTAACACACCTTTTTTCAATGCTAAGAATTTTGTCGACTCCCGTATCTCCAATGATGTTCGGGAAGTCACCGATGAATCATTCTATACCACCGAAGCCTATGCAGATCGCTCAGTCGATTGGCTGGATAAGAACCAAACCAAACCATGGTTTCTGTATCTACCGTTTAATGCTCAACACGCACCGCTGCAAGCTCCCCAAAAATATCTCGATCGATTTCCTGGTATCCAAGATGAAAAACGACGGCTCTTTGCGGCTATGCTATCCGCGCAAGATGATGCTATCGGAAAGGTTCTCCGCAAGATTCGTGAAATGGGCCAAGAAGAAAATACACTCATCTTTTATATTGCCGATAATGGAGGTCCAACGCAAAGTACCACTTCGAAAAACGGTGGCTTGCGAGGTTTCAAAATGACCACATATGAAGGTGGGCCACGTGTTCCCTTCATTTCGCAGTGGAAAGGTCACTGGCCTGCGGGAAGCGTGTACGAGTTCCCGGTGTTCAATCTTGATGTGGTTCCTACGATGGTGGCGGCTTGCGGAGAAAAGCTGCAGTCGTCCGAGCAGATCGATGGTGTTGATCTCGCTCCTTTTATCACCGGTACCAGCAAGGCACGTCCCCATGAGACGATGTACTGGCGATTCGGTGAGCAATGGGCGATTCGCCATGGCGACATGAAACTCGTGGTAGCCCGTGGCGGCAGTGGCCAACCCGAACTCTACGATTTAGCTGTCGATAGCAGCGAATCGAAGGACCTCGCCGCGTCACGTCCCGATGATGTCAAGAAGTTGCGAGTGATGTGGGATCAATGGAGCGCCCAGCAGGCCCCCCCAAGCGCTATTGATACGCCCAATGCAAATCGCGCTCGCAATAGAGGCAACGCAAATCGGACCAACCGAAATGTCAATGGAGCCAATGGCGGGGCTTCGAATAAGGCGTTTTCGAATACGGGAGCACCTAATTCCATAGGCGACTGAGCTAGGCGACGGAAAGAGGTTCGCTCTGTGTCGAAGGTGCTGTGAATCGACAACGAAATCGTCGTGGTCCAGTTGCCGCTCAACTGCGAAATACAACATTTTCCTCTAGCGGCGCTCGGGTCATGCGAGCACGATTGGCGTCTACGCTGGAATCCTCATAACCAAAGGAAAGCCCAACCAAAATCCCGATATCGTCGGATATTTCGAATTCACGCCGAATGATATCGGGATAATTTCTCAGACTTCCCTGCGCACAGCAACCGATACCATAGGCGGTCATCGCCAGCATCAAAGTTTGGAGATAGATTCCAATATCAATTGCAACAGGCTCTTTAAACTTACGTTGCATTCCGATGAAGGCGACATGAGGCGCATCAAAGAATTCGTAGTTGCGTAAATTGGCCCGAGCTCGCCCCACCTTATCGTCCCGTTGGATACCCATTTCTTTGAACAGCGTGACTGCACAGCTGATCTGATGTCCCCGGTAAGGTTCGTCGAATCGATCGTTGTAGGCATAATCGGGATTCGCGGGTACTTGATTTTGGACCTGGGTCGTCAGTGCGTTTCGAAGGCGATCTTTGGCTGCTCCCGAAGCGATATAAGTTCGCCAGGGTTGCACGTTGCAATTGGATGGAGCCAGTTGTCCTAATTCGAACACTTTGCGAATGATGCCTTCTGGCACAGGTTGTTTCGCGAACCCACGGACCGATCGACGACAATGAAGCAATTCGGCAAAAGCTTGAGGCAGCTCGGGTATACGAGGTAATGGTTCCGAGCCATCCGGTAATGTCTTGCTGAGCATGATAGATTTTCCTAGATCAAAAGTCGTCAGTCGATGATGGGCTGTCCGTGTGGTCCAGAACGCAGGCAGATCCGCATCGGTCATTGGGCAGGGTGCCAGCTAGAGTGTTGTATTTTCTATTTATCTTTTATCAAGATCGCAGTGAGGATTTCTATAGCCCAAAAAGCTGGCGAGCATTTTCGCGTAGGATTTGGCGTTGCGTTTCGAGCGGCAGCGCCAACGTATGAAACGGTTCAAGAATTTCTTGAGGTTGTACCCAAGGATGGTCGCTAGAAAACAGCAATTGCTCAGGCTTCGTAAAATCTAAAGCAAATTGCATCGCTTCGGGTAAGGGGGATACGATATCCATGTAGATGGAGCGAAGATATTCACTCGGCTTGCGTTGCAGGTTCTGAGGACCTCGTTTGAGCACATGAAGTTGGTGATCCATTCGTCCGACAATATACGGAAGAGTACCTCCTAAGTGAGGACAGACAAGTTTTAGCTTCGGATGTCGATCGAGCAAGCCACTGGCAACGATTCTTGCTAGCGCGATGGTGTTTTCAAACATGTTGCCCAAAGTGCTTGTCAATTCGTAGCCCTTCACTTGTTCGGTCGTCGTCGGCTTGGCAGGATGCAGCAATATGGGAACACCAAGTTCTTCGGCGCGCGCATAGAGCCAATGGAACTGTGGCTCATCACACCAAGCCCCTGCAAGATTCGTGTAGACCAATATGCCGACAAATCCAAGTTGTTTGACGCAGCGATCTAGTTCGGCAGTGGCCGCGACCTCATTTTGTAACGGTAACGTGCAGAGACCACGAAATCGTTTGGGATGTTTGGCAATCACACCTGCCAGCGAATCGTGAATCAACTGCGCCATGGCTGGACCATCGGCGCCAAACCATTCCGGTCCAGGATCATTGGTGCTCAGCAGCGTGATCTCGATCCCGTTAGCATCCATCGCTTTGAGTTTCGCTTCGACACTTATGTAGATTGGTGGTACCTTGCGCAGCCAATCACCCATCTTGAGAATGGCGATACCCTCTTGATCGTAAACCAAAGGCTCGACTTTTCGGCTGCGCATCACCTCGATGACTTCCGGAAAAAAGAGATGGCTTTGGCAGTCGATAATGCCTTGACTGAGTTTCTCGTAAGCTTGGGGTGTTTTTTCTGCCGCGACACCCGGCAGGCCGATACCACCCAGTGGAATTGCCACCATCGATGATCCGGCGGTGGAGAAGAATTGGCGACGCGTGTTGTGATGCGATGGAGGATTGTTGTTCATACTAACCTGTAATTGTCAAATGAACCCACATGCAATTTTCTAGACCATGTCACAAATTTTCACTTAAGGGTAACGTTTCGCCAGCGAAAAAGCCAATTGACCGACCTTGTCGGGCACTGAAAAAAGTTGATATCGCGAATGCTTGGGGTTAGTCTATAAGTCCGAGCGGTCTGACAGATTGCGGAGGTTACTTAGAATACGTTCCCAAGTGTCAAGTGTGCACTTTATCTATTGGACTCTGCGGCATGGACGACTGTGGCAGCGGAGAAAAATCTGCTGCACGAACAACTTAGGGCGATGGTTGCAGTGTGCTGCGTTGGTCGAACGCGACTGAGCATAAGACTGTCAATCCACCTGTTATCCGTTTTGTGGTATAAACTGCTTTCATCTTTTTCGACGCTTATCGGCAACTGCACTTATTGGCAACTGCACTTATTGGCAACTGTTTAGTGCGATCATCGGATCTGCTTGCAAGGTCGACATGTTGAAAAAGGAGTGAATACCTTGGCTCACTTTAATTCCGCTATGAGACGGTAAGGAAATAGCATCAATGTGTGCATGGCGACAGCAATGGTTGAGTTGGGCGATTCCAGTTTACTTTTCTAGTTTTGCTCTCTTCACCGCAGGTGCGGCGACTGTGAGTATGGGCGGAGAGATAGATCGAACGATTCTGCCGATTCATGAACCGGCACCACCGGTAATGAAGGAGCTTGACGCGCGCAGTGCCAAGCCACCTCCTCGCTGGGAGGTTCGGGCTCCGGTCGGCGCTCCCAACGTCGTTGTTATTTTGATCGACGATATCGGATTTGGCCAAGCGAGCGCCTTTGGTGGTCCCTGTGCGATGCCGACACTGGAGCGACTGGCGAGCAATGGACTAAAATACAATCGGTTTCATACCACAGCGTTATGCAGTCCTACGCGAACCGCGTTGTTAACCGGCTACAACCATCACAGCAACAACGCTGGAGCGATTATGGAAGTTGCCACAGCCTTTCC
>JBIKMB010000125.1:0-15767 GCA_044359485.1 Pirellulaceae bacterium
AATCGCAATTTAGATCAATCGCAATTTAGATCAATCGCACCGAGTGAGGTTGTTGCAGCAGAAATCGATTCGTTGTGAATTTGAAGTCTCCATAAAGGTTAATGGAATTTGCTCGGCAAGTCATGGCGTTCCAGATCGCAGTCGGTAGGTTGACGCGAGGCTGGATGGCTGGCTGAAAATATAGAAGTGTGAATATAACTAACGGTTAGTTTTTGTATCGATTTTAGGTGGTTTTTATGGATCTGGCGAAAATTCGTAATATTGGTATCAGCGCTCACATCGACTCAGGTAAGACGACGCTCAGCGAGCGCATCTTATTCTACTCTGGCCGTATCCATAAGATCGAGGAAGTGAAAGGTGGTGGAGACGGCGCCACGATGGACTATATGGACTTGGAAAAGGAGCGTGGTATCACGATTACCTCGGCTGCCACCCAAGTTCAGTGGCATGACACCACCATCAATTTGATCGATACTCCTGGGCACGTGGACTTTACCATCGAAGTGGAAAGATCGCTGCGTGTTCTCGACGGCGCGGTGTTGGTTCTGTGTGCCGTGGGTGGTGTGCAAAGTCAATCGTTGACGGTGGACCGACAGATGCGTCGCTATCATGTCCCGCGTTTGGCGTTCATCAATAAGATGGACCGAACAGGCGCTGACGCAAGACGCGTTGTTGCCCAGATGAAAGATAAGCTCAATACCGATGCGATCATGATCCAATTACCCATAGGCGCTGGAGAGACTTTCGCAGGTGTGATCGATTTGATTAAAATGAAAGCCTATAACTTTGAAGGGCGCGACGGAGAGTTCGTCAAAGAAGTCGATATTCCTGCCGATATGCTTGATGAATCGCAGGAAAGTCGCGCGGCGATGCTCGAAGGCTTGTCCATGTACAGCGATGAAATGATGGAGAAACTCCTCGCGGAAGAAGAAATCAGCGAGGACCTTATCCACAAGGTGATTCGGCAAGCGACTCAACAGCAAGGTATGACTCCCGTATTGGTTGGTTCTGCCTATAAGAACAAGGGTGTGCAACTCTTGTTGGATTCGGTCACTCGCTATCTACCCAGTCCGCTGGATCGCGAAATCAGTGCGAAAAAAGTTGGCGACGAAACACAGAAGATCAACCTCAAACCCGATCCATCCGCACCATTGGTTGGTATGGCTTTCAAGATTGTGGAAGACCCATTTGGTCAGTTGACCTTTATGCGAATTTACCAAGGTAAAATCGAGAAAGGTGAGATGTACACCAACCAGCGTACCGGACGGCGGGAACGCTTTAGTCGTATCGTTCGAATGCACGCGGATAAACGCGAGGAAGTGGACTCGGCCGAAGCGGGTGACATCGTCGCCATCATGGGTATCGATTGCGCCACAGGTGAAACGTATTCCAACGACCGAGATTATTGCACTTTGGAATCGATGTTCGTTCCAGAGCCTGTGATCAAGGTCGCTGTGACTCCTGCCAGCCGAGCTGATGCCGACAAGATGGGCAAGGCTTTGGCTCGTTTCCGCAAGGAAGACCCAACATTCCGCGTGTTCAATGACGAAGAAACGAGCGAAACGATCATTTGCGGAATGGGTGAGTTGCACTTGGATATTTATGTTGAGCGCATGCGACGCGAATACAAAGTGGAAGTACAGGTGGGCGCTCCCAAGGTAAGTTATCGCGAAGCTCCATCGGAGAAAGTCGATTTCGATTACAAGCACAAGAAACAAACGGGTGGTTCGGGTCAGTTTGCCCATATCAAAGGTTCGCTCTCGCCAATTCCTTCCGAGGGCGAAGCAGCCTTTGAGTTTGAAGAGCACATTGTCGGTGGCCGTATTCCCAAGCAGTTTATTGCTCCGGTGGAAAAAGGTTTCCGCGATTCGCTCGGCAAAGGACCATTGGCCGAGTTCCCTGTGGTGGGTGTACGCATCGACTTGAACGATGGTAGCTACCACGATGTTGACTCTTCGGAACGAGCGTTTTACATCTGCGCTTGCGATTGCTTCCGACAAACAATGAAGGAAGCTAAGCCAGTGTTGCTCGAACCGATCATGAAGGTAGAAATTGAGTGCCCAGAGAACTTTAACGGTTCCGTGGTAGGCGATGTGATCAGCCGTCGTGGTTTGGTTACTCAAACCGACGCACGCGATGGGATCTCCTATATCACTTGCGAATTGCCACTGGCCGAAACCTTCGGTTATTCGACCGACCTGAGAAGTATGACTCAAGGTCGCGGTACTTTCACCATGGAACTGGCCACGTACCGAAAGACGCCAATGAGTGTTCAAGAAGAAGTGATCGCCGAGAAGAAGCGTCAACTGGCTGCGAGCCGGTAGCAGGCGATCGGTTTTTGCACTTTTGCGATAGACGAAACTGCGTTTCAGAGTTGAACTCGGAAGCGCAGTTTTTTATTTCACCTTCTCTGTGTAGGTCGATGCTCGGAATGGATACTGGATTGGAATGAACGGTGCGCGATGAATCGGAAGAATCGATTTGAATTTCCGATGCCACCTCCATTGATCGCCGTTCACGGCCACTCAGTCCCCGATGAGACGCCGGCCGATCGCCGGCAGTGGTTTCGGCTCTGGTGGCGCATGAGCCAGCGTTTTGAATTGCGTCGCACTGCGGTCAAACTCGGCCAAGAGCAGAGTTTTCCTTGGACTGAAGTCATGCGACCGGATCAGGTGTTGGAGCGTTCGGTTGAGAGCAATGCCTTGTCGGTCGCCGAAGCGGATCCTTTCTGGGCCTCGCTCTGGCGAGCCTACCAAGGCTTGGTTTTACATCTTCAGTCGCTTGGCGTTCAGGGCAAACGTATTTTGGAAGTCGGCTGCGGCCAGGGCGCAATGGGTATTGCGGCGGCTATGATGGGGGCCGAGGTAACGCTTTCTGACTCGGTGGGCAATGCATTGTTGGTAGCCCAAATTCACGCTTGGCCTGTTCGGCATCTGACGCGTGTGCGTCGATTGCGGTGGGGTGTCGATCGATTTCCAGGAGAACAGTTCGACATTATTGCAGGTTCCGATGTTCTCTATGAACCCTTGGCATGGGATGCGCTGCTGGAAACTGCCCGCGAGCACTTAGCTCCCGACGGCTTGGTCTTGTTTAGCGAACCGCCGCGTTATACGGGGGAAAAATTTGCTGGTTGGATGGCAACGAAAGGATGGAATGTAGAGATCGTATGGATTGATTTAAAAGATCGAAATCCATTGATACGTATCTTTGTCTGTCAGCCAAGAATTTGATTTGCTGTTGGGAAGTGCCAGTTTTTTATTTGCTGCGCGGCAAATGAATTTTTAAAAAAATGCTCTAAAAATCGCTGTTTTTTAGGAGAATACTGAGCTACTGTTTTCTGGAGGAAAAATTGTGCCGTCGATGCCAGAAGATTTTGCGATCGAAAAATCCCAAGCCAAGGTTGCTCCTGAGCATCGCGTGGTGATGGTGCATCATTCTAATTCCGCCAAAGCCAACATCCTCCGCGAACTAAAGGTAATCGAGGATTTTAAAACGGTTGAGCTTTCTGATCTGGACGAGTTGATTGCCAACGAAGCTTGGCTCTCAGCTCCGACTTTCTGCCTGCTGATCGAAGATTCGCAACTAAACCGCTTGTCGAGCGAGCAGAAAAAACAGTGGATCCAGAGAGGGTTACCCATTGTTGGGTTGAGCCATGGTGATAAGTTCGGCCATCATGAACTCGTTTCCTATCCAAACGATTTCCCCAATCTTATCGACTGTATCAATTGTGATAGTTCGTTGGGATTGTTCAAACTGCTTGAGTGCATTAATCGAATTCGCGAAAATGCTCAGCATCAGATCATGGTTCTTTACCCCGAGACAGTAGAGCGGGAGTATTTGATCCGGATGCTGAAAATCTACCGATTCAATGTGGCAACAGTCTCCTCCATTGCCGAAGCCCTAAGTCTGCTGGAGGAGAGAAAAGATTTCCGAATCGCCATTGTTGGACCGCATCTTGGTACCATGTCGGGAGTGGAATTGATTCGCTGCCTTCGTTCGATTCATGACCACGATCGACTAGCCATTCTGGGTCTATCCGAGCAAGGAACGTGGTCGACTGCGCAAAGTTATTTGAAAAGCGGTGCCAATGACTTTCTATTATTTCCATTTTCAGACGAAGAATTCTACTTTCGATTACTCAATATTGTTCGAACAGCTGAAATTATTGATCGGCTAACCAGTGCGGCCACCCGCGATCATTTGACAGGTTTACACAATCGCCGTTTCCTTTTCGATTTGGGAAGCAAGCTATTCGCCTCAACACAGCGCGGGCAAATCGCGATGACCGTCGGGATGGTGGACATCGATCATTTCAAAGCGATCAATGATACTTTCGGACATGAGGCGGGTAATGAGGTGCTTAGACGTGTTGCCGATATTTTGGGCAAACGTTTCCGTAAGACCGACGTTGTTGCTCGAATCGGTGGTGAAGAGTTTGCCATTTTGATGGTCAATATGTCGGATGAGGGGATGCGGGATTGTTTCGAAGGTCTCAGACAACGCATCGAATCGGAATTCTTCTGTTTCAAAGGACTTCCGGTTCAGGTGACTGCGAGTTTTGGAGTCACCAATCAGCCAGCCAGTTCGCTTCAAGAATTGCTTGAGCATGCAGATAAACTGTTGTATCTCGCTAAGGGCAAGGGGCGCAATCGAATCGAGTTCAACACAGTCCCCGCTTTCTCGTCGATGGGCGACTGAGGCCTTTGAATAGAAGTTTCAGGTGAAAGCTCTATCCAGTGTGAGCCTGAATAGGTCCGGCGATTTCGAGCTCCGGCTTTAAAACAGTCGGTTGTATCCATTCAGAGCGGCGACGCGATAAGCTTCTGCCATGGTGGGATAATTGAATGTTGTGTTGAAGAAATATTCTAGCGTGTTGTTTTTGCCCGGTTGATTCATGATAGCTTGACCGATGTGAATGATCTCTGCGGCATTCGGGCCGAAGCAATGAACCCCCAATATTTCTAGCGTTTCTCGGTGGAAAAGAATTTTTAGCATACCAATGGCTCGTCCGGTAATCTGGGCGCGAGCCAAGCTTTTGAACTGTGAATGTCCCACTTCGTAAGGGATTTTTGCTTCCGTCAGTTCGCGTTCGGTTTTGCCGATTGAACTGATTTCGGGACTGGTATAAATGCCGGTCGGAACGTTTTGGAGAGACAACATAGAAGTTGCTTCTCCCAGGAAATGAGTCGCTGCCGCTCGTCCCTGCATGTAGGCTGCGCTTGCCAGCGATGGGAAACCGATCACGTCACCGACCGCATACACATTGGGACAGGTCGTTTGAAAGTTTTCATTGACGACAATTTGTCCGCGTCGATTGGGAGAGACGCCAATACTCTCCAGGTTCAAGCCTTCAGTGTTTCCGCTACGACCATTGGCCCACAATAAAATATCGGTCTTCAATTGTTTGCCGCTCTCCAGCGATAAAACAACTCCATCAGCATGCCCCTCAATTCTCGACATGGTCTCATTGTGACGCAGCAAGATACCTTGATCGCGCATATGATAACTGAGCGCATCGATGATTTCATCGTCGAGAAACTCGAGCAATTTTTCGCGGGTGTTGACGAGATTGACTTTGATTCCCAGATTTCGAAACATGGAAGCGTATTCGCAACCGATCACCCCGGCACCATAAACGGTGATCGATTGTGGATTGGTTTGCAAATCGAGAATCGTGTCGCTATCGAAAATTCTTGGATGATTGAAGTCAACACCTTCTGGCCGATAAGGACGGGAACCGCTGGCGATGACGATGAATTTCCCGCGGATCTGCACGTCGCCGTCGACTTCAATCGTGTTGGGATCAATAAACTTAGCATGACCTTGTAGGACCGGTACAGCGTTGCGATCGTAGAAAGTTTGTCGCATCGATTCTTGCTTGGCGATGATGGAGCGACTTCCCGCCCGCAATTGACCGAAAGATACCGATCTTCCGCGACTGCCCAGTTCCTTCAGAATCGGATTGTTCATCGATTCCATCACGCTGTAGATGGCAAATCGCAGCGCTTTACTCGGAATGGTACCCCAGTGTGTACAACCTCCCCCGATGCGATGATACTTTTCAACCACCGCAACCCGCTTGCCATTCTTGGCTGCCTGCATCGCCGCGCCTTCGCCGCCAGGTCCGGTACCAATGACGATTACGTCATATTCGTTTGAATACATGAAAAAATGGCTCCCACAACGCTCGGTAAACCGCAAATCGGCGCAGACTCTCTCAGGTTCTATCCATCGGTCGATCGCAGTTAAAAATTTCGGTTTAGCCAAAACGGTCGTTTTGCAAGCGTCTTAACGATTTTCTGGACAAAACGGCATTCCAGCTCCCTGCTGTAGAACTTCTGGGCAATGAGTAATGTATTTTGCTTATTTTCCAGGCATTCTAGGGTGTTAGCAAGTTGACATGGTAGGGTCTGTTTGCCTACGATCATTTCCCATGGACGCTGCCAAAGTTTAAGCAAGAGACAACGGGTTTTACTAAGTTGACGACACCATCGCGCAGCGGCGTATTCCAAGCCGCAACCGACAAACGTTTGGAAAAATTTTCCGAGAGCATCAGCTTCGATCATCGTTTGTATTCCCAGGATATTCGGGGCTCTCTGGCTCATGCCGCGATGCTTGAGCGTCAAGGCATACTGACGGCTGAAGAATTTCAGGCCATTGAACGCGGCTTGGGTGAAATTCTAGTCCGATTGGATGAAGGTAATTTTCCACTGCGAACCGAGCTGGAAGATATCCACATGCACATCGAGCAGGCATTGATTGAAAAACTGGGCGATGTGGGTCGCAAATTGCATACCGCTCGCAGCCGTAACGATCAAATCTCTACCGATTTGAGAATGTGGGTTCGGGAAGCCCTGGATCGTGTAGATGTTGGATTGCAGCGACTTCAGCAAGCGTTCGTGAGTCGTTGTGATCGAGACTTGGATGTGGTCTTGCCTGCCTACACGCACTTGCAGCGAGCTCAACCGGTCTTGGCGGCTCATTACTGGCTGGCCTATGTCGAAAAATTCGAACGCGACCGGCAGCGACTTAGCGATTGCCGAAAGCGCGTTAATCAATGTCCGCTCGGAGCCGCAGCGGTTGCTGGCACATCCCTTCCCATCGATCGACACTGGACCGCCGCCGCACTCGATTTTGAAGGTGTTGCCGCCAACAGTATCGATATATCCAGCGATCGCGATTTTGCGGTTGAAAGCGTATTTGTTCTTTCCGTGATTGCCCTGCATCTGTCAACATGGGCGGAAGAGTGGATTTTGTGGTCGACGGTCGAATACGGCTTCATTCGCTTACCGCATCAGTTTTGCACCGGCTCGTCCATTATGCCCCAGAAAGTGAATCCCGATACGCTCGAATTGACGCGGGGTAAATCGGCGAGAGTCCTGGGCGATTTGCAAACCCTCTTGGTGCTGCTCAAGGGTTTGCCCCTGGCATATAACCGCGATTTACAAGAAGATAAGCCACCTTTGTTTGATGCATTCGACACGGTCGAAGCATGTTTGGAACTGGCGGTCCCGATCGTTGAGGGTGCCGAATTGAATCGGGCCTCGATCGAATCCCGACTCGAATACGGCTATTTGGACGCTACCACGCTGATGGAAGCCTTGATGAAGCGGGGAATGCCACAGCGGACTGCCCATCATTTGGTCGGTCATTACGTCGCGATTGCTTCCAAAAGAGGCGTTCCCCTCTCCGCTCTGACTGACGAAGAATTCCTCGCCGCTGCTCCCGAATTGGCTCAAGGGGATGCTTTGGAGGGGCTTAGGGGAGTTCTAGGAGTGCGACAGGCCGTACAGGCCTACCAAAGTTACGGTTCAAGTGCTCCAAACGAGGTACGAAAACAGGTCCAATCTTGGAAAGAGCGATTACACTAGGAATGGACTGGATCAGTGGGATGAGGAAATCGGCGGACGGAATCTCTTGTCAATTAGTTTTCCAACCTGAAAGATCGGCTGCCAATGTTTTTGTCCATTCAGGTGATGTTTTGTTCATTTGTCTGTAGCTGCAATCCGCAGAATCTCTCGCTTGCCTGGCGAACACGGCGGCAACTCTGTTGGGCGGGATTGTGGAGTGTGGTTTCCTCGGTTGGCTGCCTCAGTCTCGTGGCCCAGGACGATCCGTTTGATGCTGCTCCCGCCGCTGCTCCACCCGCTGCTCGCACAACCGACGATTCCAGAACCGAGGCAGCCCCCAAGGAATCCAATGTCGTGGTGCTTTCCATTCGCGACAGCAAACTGACAACGCCGCAGCAATACGGCCAAGCGTTTGTGTGGCTGGCGCGCATTCAACGTTTTGATGAAATTGGTCGGTACCTGGAGCAGATCAAAGCGTCCAACTGGGACCTGGCCCAGAAAGCCCAACTGCTGGAGCACACGGATTCTGCCCTCTGGCTTCATTTGGTCAACCGCGCGGAGTTAACGGCGGATCAAAAGTTAATCGCCCGCGATGTTTTGGATGCAGCCTACCAGCAAGCGCGAACACCGCAACAACTCGATCAATGGATCACCCATTTATCGAGTGAATCGGCTGGTGAACGAGCTCAAGCGAGGAAGGAATTATTACAAGTTGATTTTGAGGGCTTGCAGCGATTGGCCAAAGCGGTCGCCGCCGATGAGGTGACTCGTATCGATGGATTGGCTGCGGCGTTATTTGAGTTCGGTGAACGTGGTATCGCGATGCTGGAAGAAATGGTAACGGGTAGTGACGTAGCGACTGCCGAGCGAGCTACCAGAATACTGGCGAAAATTGGTCCGTTCGATTCCGCTTCTATTTTGATCAGCGCTATGAATCGCCAAGACTCAACCGAATCGATGAAGAAGACCGCCTTAGAGGGCTTGAATCGATTGTTGGGCTATACACCAAATTCAACCGAAGCGACCCAATACGTGCGCAATAAAATCAATCGTTTAACGCAGGAAGCGATGTCGTATGCTGGGAATCGGTATGATCGCCGCTGGGTGCTTCAATGGGATAACCCGCAGATGCTGCTGACGGGTAAGCAAGTTCCTATCGATAAAGCGTTTTGGTCGCAGGCGGATCGTGAAACCCGAGGCATGTTGCTCTGGAAAGAAGTCCCTGCCGATACGATCGAATCGCTGGCAGCGGTCCGGCTGCAGTATGCTTTCGAAGATAATTCGGCCTATCATGACGAAGTGGCTCTGGAGCGATTGCGGGCTGAAATACCATCCAATTTGTTGACCATGGAATCCTTGGGGAGGATTCTGCGTATCTGTCGCGATCGAGGTTGGAGTGGCGGGGAGGTACGGGCCATGCAACTGATCGGTTCGATCCCGATCGACAGCATCTCGGAGTGGCTTATTCAAGATATCGCTGAAGCCACCGGTCATGGAAATCCGGGAATTCGATATGCGGCATTCGAGACATTGGCACGACTGGACCCTCAGGCTCCCTATGCCGGAAGTCATCGAGTTCTTTTAACGGCCGTCGAATTGCTCCGAGTGGGACCATACCCTCAAGCAATGGTCGTGAGCGGCTTTTCTTTCGAAACCGGGGAAGCGGCCAGCAAGCTTCGCCAATATGGCTTGCAGGCTACTTCGGTAGGCAGCGCACGAGCGACCCTCCGAGAATTAGATCATCCCAACCCGTATGAATTAATCACGGTCGCTGGCAAAGTTAGCGATATGCCGATCAGTCAACTGGTTCAACGCGTTACCGAATCGCGCTACGGTCGAGGTATTCCGGTACTCGTGGTGCTATCGGAGAATGAACCCGCGCGGCGAGCCTTAGCCGGAATCCAAAATGTTATTATCGTGGACGGCATTCCAAGTGATACCATGGCAATGCAGGGGCTCTGGGAGCAGATCGCTCCTGTCGCCGTTCCAAAGTTATCTCCTGATGATAGGGTTGCGGCCGCGGTCAAAGCTGGAGAGTTCCTTAAAAAGATTTCCGCAGATCCAGATACGTACAGTTTCTACAATCTAGGCTCAATGGAAGAAGATATCGGTGGCGATTTTGCTCTGCCAGCTGGTTGGATCGCCGGAGATTCGCTGCTGGCCTCCTTCGGTTCGGCCGATGGGCAATCCAAACTCTCGAATCGAGTTGCCGATTTGGGACTCGAACTGGACGCGCGAAAGCGAGCCTCAGTGCAATTGGTCCATTCGATTCGTCGTCACGGAGTTCGAATGGATCGTGAAACGGTGCAATTGCAATTTGATCGGTTCAATCGCTGGATTGCCACGCGACCCGAAGACGCCGAACCGATCGGTTGGATCTTGGATGCAATGGAAGCCCGTGCTGGGATGCGAGATTGGCCCGAGTTACCGCAACTCATCGCCGCTCCCGCTGGACAAGGATCGTAGCTCACCTTGAAAAGGACGAAAAGGAATTGATGTCCAGGTACGGTGTTTCCGCACAATCATCCTCGGATCATGGCCCTCCAATCCCAGGCTTAATCGGCTCAAGTCCAGCGATGGAGGAGGTCTATCGTTTGACTCGGAGAGTGGCTCGCAGCAATGCATCGGTCCTTATCCTCGGTGAAACCGGGACCGGAAAAGAATTGATTGCCAATGCCGTCCATCGCCTTTCGGATCGCCAAAGTGGACCCTTCGTCAAAGTCAATTGCGGTGCCCTAAGCGAAAGCTTGTTGGAAAGTGAACTGTTTGGACATGTCCGCGGTTCGTTCACAGGAGCCGTCAACAATCGAACTGGACGATTCGAAGCGGCTCATACGGGAACTATTTTTCTGGATGAAATCAACAGCACCTCTTTGCTGCTCCAAGTGAAATTGCTCAGAGTCTTACAGGAACGGGAATTCGAACGCGTTGGAGATACTCAAACAGTTACTGTCGATACTCGGGTTATTGCTGCAAGTAATCGTGAATTGGCCAGTGAAGTCGAAAATGGTCGTTTTCGCGAAGACTTGTATTGGCGATTGAATGTTGTACCCATTTTCTTGCCCCCACTCCGGCAAAGGCGCGAAGACATCCCAGATCTGGTGCAATATTTCTTGCGATACTATAGCGAAGCCAATAACCGATTCGTCGTCAAGATTGAAAAGCAGGCTCTCGAATCGCTGCAAGATTATCACTGGCCCGGCAATGTGCGCGAGTTACAAAACTATGTTGAGCGTTCGGTCATCATGGCGGATGGAGATGAACTGACGCTCGACCTTTTACCGGAGGCCATTTCAGGGCGGCAAAGCAATTCCACCTTTGCCACGAATCTGACCGGTAACATCGATTTAGATTCTCTGGTACGCGAATTGGTCGCGCGTGGCATCGCGGGTGACGAAAACGCTGACCCGAATAAATTGCACAGTCGTGTGGTCGATCGTGTCGAAAAAGAACTGATCGCTCAGGTTCTGCAACTCTGCAATCACGTGCAAATCAAAGCAGCACACCGACTCGGCATCAATCGAAATACTTTGCACAAGAAGCTAAAAGATTATGGATTGGACGAAGGGGAAGATGAGGATGGCAGTTCTTGATGACCCGCTCATTGTCTTAATCGCTATGCGTACTAAGAACGCTGGAGCATCTATTCCCGACGCGATTTTTTAAAGATACGATCCAGTGTGAATTTCAAAAAATCCCACCATATTCCAAATCGATAGGATAACGATTGACAAACTATCGTAAGGTACCATTGTTTCCAATCCTCAGAGATCAATGCGTATGACTTTAGGTCGGATAACTTAAGAGACTGCAAGATCGCACGCTTTTCATTCATGGTTGCCGCGCGTTCGATTTTCTCAATCGTCTTGGCCAACTGCAGCATCATGCTGGTCAATTCGCAGTACCATTTATCCATATATTTCCGCTGAAGAACTTTGAGTTTCTCGACCACACCAGCCGAACTTCCTCGACGAATTTGCTCGACGATATCCCATAATTCAATCACGCGTTCAGGAGACTCTGCCTGCATGGCTTGCCCTTGTTTCACCAGTGAATGGGCTACGGTGTAACGACGTGTCAACCAATGAGCGGTAATACAAGCGACAAGATCCTCCGGTGTGTCGATCTTGATAGTCTTCCAGTTGCGGCACCAACGATACGCTTGAGACGCGTCTCCAAATTCTAGAAAATACGTTGCAACAGCCGACCAAGTCGAGGATCTTTGGGAAATCGCTGTTTTGAATTTCTTGGTTACCTTACTAACCAGAGCGATAGGAAGTTGCGAAGCTCTTTGATTCCGAAGCAGAGTCTTCCAGGCAGCATGCCATGCCTCACCGATCGGTAATCGAGATAGCTTTTGCAGGATTCTTTGTGGTGTTTCCTGCCGCCATACAGACTCTCCCCAAACCTTACCGAGCCAAAGGCGATGAGGTTCGGTTTCCCACGCGTTCTCCATCGCCGTGATCCAGTGTAATGGCTCACAAATATCGAGTCCGCGCCGAAGCGAATGGTAAGAGATGCTCAAATCGTTTTGACTGTACTTGTCAATGCTGGCAAGAGTTGTCACCTCATCTTGTAGACAATCACTCAGCAACCTCAGAGTATCGTGATGCTCAGGATCAATAGTGTCAGGAAATGAATGAGCAAGTTTGCGGGCATCCTGCCAACGGCTCACCTTGAGGTAAAGATAAAAAAGCTCGTAGGCCGCGGTCGCCAGGGTGGCATCGAATTTCAACGCCGTTTCGTATCCGGCAATACATTCAAGTTGCCGCTCTTCGGGTTTCCACTTTTGCAGCGCCGAGGCCAGATAGCTGTGGGCCAATGCGTCTGCCGGCGCCAGGGAAACAAACTTTTGACAAGCGACCACATGGTCTTCAATGGGAGAGTAGTATCGGCTCAATTCCAGAAACTTGTGCCACTCTTCATGGGAAAATGGGGCTATATTCAGTCCGAGCTTTCGCTTCTCTAACGCCTCTGTTTTACGATCGAGTCGATAAAGAAGATCCCCCTCCAAGAATATGAGTTGGGCGGGAATGTCTGCTTGAAAATCGTGTGGTTGGCAAGCCGCGATGGCTTCCTCGCTTCGGCCCATGCAATCAAGAGCGTGCACGTACAATGTGCGCAACCCCACATGGAGTGGATCGGCTTTTATGCCCGCTTGAGCCGTTCGCACGGCTTCTTCTGGTTGCTGCCAACGCAGGTGGAATTCAGTTAAGCGAAGATAACCGCGAGCGATGGTACGCTCAGACAGCAGGAGAGATCTGGCCGTTTCGAATGCATCCTCTTGACGGTCTATTTGCTGGCACCAATAGCCTAAACAATTCCAAGCCCAGTCGTAGTCTGGATATAAGGTGACGGCCTTACGGATGGCTTGCAGCGCTTCAGACTGCTGGTTCTCAGACCATAGAATATCTGCCAAATATCCATAGAGAACGCCGTCACGTGGATTGGAGGATATCGCTTTTTGCAAAATATCGATTGCCTTAACGGCTTCATTCCGCTCAAAGTAGATATCTGAAATCTGTCTCACGATTTCAGCAGATGTGGGATTGATTTGGAAGGCTTTTTGTAAAGCTTCTAATTGAAGGTCAGGATTCGCGCACATCTTGCAAGCGTGAGCATACTCGAGCCACGCTTCCACAGAAAATGGAAAGCGTTCTGTGAAATTCCTGGCGCAAATCAGGGCGTCGTCGTGCATGCCCATGAAAGAGTATTGCTGAGTCAAGGCGGACCATGCCTGCCATAAATCGGGGCGTTCGCGATGCGCTTCACGTAAGTCTTCTAGTAAAAGTTTCGAGTCACGGCGAGCGGTTCCAAATTTATGGTAGGCTAAAATTCCTTCGCCCTGCGTTGCTTGAATGCGAAGTTGATCCAGCAGAAATCTGAAATCGTGCTCATATTCTTCGTCCGATCGACACGTTGAAATCAGCAGATGGATTCCCCATTGATTGTCGATACACAATTGAAGAGCCCGCATTACGCTCTTGCGAACTTCAGGTCGGTCGCCGATCTCGGAGTAAATATGAGCCAGCAAATTCCAGTTGCGATAATAGTTGGGCTCCAATTTCAGACATAGCGATACTTGCTCGAGCGCAGTCCGAGAGTCATTTCGTTGCAGTGCAGCAATGGCAGCCTCTCGAAGTAGCCAAGTGTTATTAGGATCATTCTCTAAAGCTTTCTCCAGTTCCGTTGATAAGGCTTCCGGGCGATATTTTCTCAGCCATGAAACAAGTCGCTCTTGCAGGGGAGTGCACTGCGGCCATTGTTCGATGAACAATCGCAAGCGTTTCTCCGCCAAAGTTTCATCGTCCAATTGAAGATCGAGGTCCAGTAAAGTATCCAGCGCATTCCAGTCGGTCGGTGCCAACTGGATTAATCGTTCATAGTGTTCACGGGCTTGCACCAAATGTCCACGCGACTTGGCAAGCATGGCCCTAGTCCGCAAAAGTTTTGTTTCGGTCGTTCGCCCTTCGGCTTGCTCAAGGCAAGCTTGTGCTTCGTCATGCAAGCCATAACGTTCGAAGCATAAAGCGGCGTTGCAAAGCAGGGATCCATCTTCGGGCCTCCAGGCCAAGGCTTCTCGAAATGTCGCTAAGGCCAGAGGGGCCTGCTGAGTCTCTTCAAGAGCCCATATGTAGCTCAATGTAGGATCACTGTTTTGCTTGCCCCATAATTGATGACGCTCGCGCAGCCATTCCATAGCCATATCGGCGCCATGGTGGCGTGAGGCTGTGCTAAAAAATGTCCGCGAATAGCTTTCGTCCTTTTCCTCTAAGCATGCTGCTATTCGGCAAAGTTCGATGGCATCCTCATGACGCTGTTGTTCCCAGGCTAGTCGCGCATAGAGCACTACGGCGCTGGCATCATGAGGGAGCCAACGAGCCAGCCAGCGAAGTTCCTTCGCAGCTTTTCGATATTCCCTGGCATCCATCAAATATTCTTCTGCCAAGTTGCACATCAAACGTGGATTCGGGCCGAATTTGTTCACCGCTTTTTGAAGAAATTCGATTCGCTCATTTCGCGAACCTATTTCGTGTATGTAGTCGAATTGGCACAGAACCAAGCGAAGATCGCTGGGATACTTCTCGAGCAATTTGCGAGCGATTGCAAGGCAGTCGTGATGATGGCCATCGTAGCGGCTTAGCGAAAATTCGCTTTGTAGGGTGAGCCTATGATCGGGAGCGACTTCCTTCATTTTGGCAAGTAATTCGATCGCGCGGTCGCGCTCGTGGCGACTCAGGGCAATGTCGATCGCATACTGTAAATCGTAGAGTTCGGACTCAGGCAAGGAAAGGGTTTGCAACTTGGTTGACTGCTCTATGGGTACCATCAGCATGCCGCGCGGTCCACTGCTGGCATAATACTCCAACAGTTTATGGGTCGTTGCTTCCAACAGACTGTGCGAGGCTGGATCACGAATAATCAGAACTTCTCCAATCGAATCGTATCCCACAACCGCTTGCAAATGGCCGGACGCAATGCCTATCGTTGTTAGCGAGAAAGGTATGCCCGCGTTGATCAGATCATGAGCCGCTTGACCGGTTACACAAAAATCTTTTGCTAAAAAGCCATTCTCACTGGCCCATCTTCGCTCGTCGTGGGACAAGGTGCCGTCGTAGCAAATACGTGCTGCAATTTCCTCGTGTTGGATAGGCTTGTCCCAGTAATCTGACAACGCGGCTAAGGTTGCCGGAGCGCAAGTCGAGCGGTTCTGCCGGACGAATGACACCGGTAGAGTCACCCGACATGTACGCGGATCGATATTATCGCGCAGCGTCTGTTCGAGTCGGTCTGCGAACCGCTCGCAATAGTCGAGTTCAGCGCAGCGTGCAAAAGGAATGGCTTCTTCAAATCGACCCGCCAAGTAAAGAGTCCGTGTTCGCATCATATTGAGCCAGGCATCGACATGCTTGGCGA
>JBIKMB010000346.1:0-4711 GCA_044359485.1 Pirellulaceae bacterium
ATATCCCGCTTGTGCGGCGGCCAATTCAAGCTCCAGCGTTTTGGTCAGCAACTGAGCTACTGCATCACCCTCTGTTACCTCTTGTCCCACTTCAACCAATAACTGTACGACTCGCCCATCGACCGCGCTACCGACAACGCTGCGTTTAATCGGTAGAGTGTTACCAACGAAATCTGAGGTTGGGGATATCGAACCCTCATAAGCTTTTGAGACATGGACGAGCGAAGCGGGGGGAGGAGCCGTTTTTTCTTGGCCGCAAGAAAACGACCCCGCGTTCCAGCACAAAACGATCGCCAAGCAGATGCTTGCGATCGTTTTTACATGTCGTCGATTCAGTGGGAAAGGCAACACTTTGGTGATAGTCCGTTGATTATTTCGCGAAGTCGGCAGGACGCAGATTCTGACTTGGCCAAAACTTCGGATCGTTGCGGAAACCGAAGAAGGTTGGCTTGAATTCACCTACGATGTCTACCTTAAGTTCGTTCGTGATCTGAGCCTCTAAACCGACTCCCCAATAACAAGCGTTGGTAATCAGTCGACGCAAATCGGCGTTTTGCAAGTCAATGGAAGCCCCCATGGTGGTGCAGAAAACGCGAGCTTCCTTACCGGAGGGAACTTTGGGTGTGTGCACCCAAGCCAGGGGCATCATCGGGTTGTTGCGTTTATCTTCGACCGCTGCATCTTCAGGCTTCATCCCTTTGAGAATTTGACCATCGAGCAAAACGGTGGCATCTTTCGAAAGATTCACGATACCGTAAACATCCGTTGGGCCCCAAACATCTTTAACCCCACGCAACACCGGATGTTCCTTGTTTTCTGCGTGAATCACACCCCGCGTGCTTTCCGAACCGTGATTGCCATGATGACTGATCCAGGTATCTCCCAAAAGTTGTTGACCGAAACCTCCTGCCCACTCTTTATTATTCCAACTGTACTTAGCGTATTTGTGATCGCCGGGCATATTGAATGCATGGGTGGCGGTTCGCAAGCCGATGATCGGTTTGCCCGCGTTGACATATTCGTCAACGAACGCCATTTGCCAATCGGGTAGATTGCGAAAGCGCGTGAAGATCACCATCAAGTCGGCATCTTTGAGGTGCTGCAAGCCTGGTATGTTGCTGCTGTAATTCGGATCAATGATGCCCGTTTCCGGATTGATGGCAAACAAAACGGTGCATTTGAAGCCATGATGCTCGGAAAGGATCTTCGCCAGTTGCGGAAGCGCTTCCTCCGATCGATATTCTTCATCCCCGGAAATCAACACAATATGCTTCCCTTTACCAGGGCCTTCACCTCCTTCAAGGGTTAACCAAGGAACTTCTTCGGTTCGCAATGGACGATACCAAATGTTGCGAAAACGGGTGGTAT
This sequence comes from Pirellulaceae bacterium, assembly GCA_044359485.1. Lineage (GTDB taxonomy): Bacteria > Planctomycetota > Planctomycetia > Pirellulales > Pirellulaceae > JAFLCP01. Next base: position 1,369 of record JBIKMB010000346.1, read on the forward strand.
TTCCATGATCTTGAAGCAATAGCGGACCGACCGGCGCATGTGGCGAGTAGGGATGTGTTTCTTGATGGGCCATCGGACCGATCAACTCACGAGCATGTTGCACCAAAATACCATTGAGAAACACGGTCGCTCGAGCTGGTGAGACCAGTTTACCATCGGCGAAACGTGGAGCTTCCCAGATGATGTCATAGGTTTGCCATTCACCAGGAGCACGGGCAGCGTTCACCTGCGGCGGGTATTGGCCATAGATGGAGGCAAGTTGGCCGTCGGGATAGGTATCGTTGTTAAATGAATCCAGAACTTGTATCTCGTAGCGGCCCATGATGATCACGCCACTGTTACCGCGACCTTGACTGCTACCTTGGACTTTTTCAGGTGTCGCAAATTCCAAATGAAGCTGGCAATCACCGAACTCTGCCCGCGAAAAAATGGATCCGCTACCAGGCTTAACTTCCATGTAGCCGTTCTCGACTTTCCAAGGAGCCGGCACGAATTCCTCTCCCTTTTTCCCCACAGCCCATCCATCCAAATTGCTGCCATCAAATAAAACGACCGCATCGGACGGAGGAGCACCGGGGTTGGCCGCAGGCTGGATCACCTGAGGTCGTGGGCGATACTTGTCATGCACACGCCAAGGTTGGCCGGGAAGCAGCGGCGTCTCGGTATAGCCTTGAGGTTCGCCGGGTGGCTTTTGGGCGAAAATGGGTTCGCCGATGAGCCCTAAAAAAAGCAGTGTCCAAACGACCGAAAGAGCAATCCAGTGCCGGGAGGGAGACGCAAAGTCGTGGGAAGCTCGCATTTTGAATCCTCGAGAGCCGAGAAGTGAGTGAGGTGGGAAGACGACCCCGTATAGTTTAACTGCTCGGGATTGAGTTCTCTATCCGCCCCCCCCGGGTAGGCAGCTTTTCTACATAAAAGATTCACTTTTGACCTGGACTTCACCCCCGAAATTTGCCAAATCACTCCGAGCAAGACAACCCAATGTGGGTAGATGTATTCCTAAGGACGATCATTGGCTTCCACCGAAATTTCGGAACTCGAGGGAATGAGGAGTTTTTTTGACCATGAACGGCTTGAACGATGAACCTGATTACGTCATGTTTCCGAGGAAGCGGTCCGCCCAAATTCGCCCCTTATGGACTGCACCTTCTAAGGCTGTGTCTGCCAGGGGTGCGATTCACCGGGGCAAGTCGTCGAGACGTTCATCGCTGATGGGACTATTGATACTGTCGGTTCTGCTTGGCTGCGTATCGGGCTGTGCCATGCCCGAATGGTTACGTGGCGGAGGGCTGGATGGCCCCAATGCGAATTTGGGATCGGGATTGCGCAGCAACACGGGCAACGGACCTTGGGGTACCGGCATTGATGAGCGAGCCCGAGAGATCGAACGCAACTTAGGTTACCGAAACTAACGAGAGTCCTTATTATGAGCGAGCCGAATTCGGTGCTGGATGCCATTTGCCAGTGGGAACGCGAAACGGCGCTGCTTGAATCGACACAAGCCACTTTGGAATGGGACGAGCGGACGGGTATGCCGTCGCAGGCAGGCCCCTATCGCGCGGAACAAATTACCTATTTAAGCGGCCTGATCCATCAGCGTCGAACAGACGCGGCACAGTCAGATCGAATCGAAACGCTTGTTCAAATTGCCTCTAGCGAACCGGAACATAGCGATTTGGCTGTGACGGCGCGGTATCTGAAACGCAATCTTGTCCGCCGGCAAAAACTCCCGCTCGACTTGGTACAAGCCACGACCAAAGCCATCGTGCTAGGCCAGCAAGCTTGGAGCCAAGCCCGTAAGACTCGGAACTTTGAACACTTTTTGCCCAACCTACAAACGATCGTTCAACTCAAGCAGGAAGAGGCGCAGTTGCTGGCGATCAATGGTTCAGCTTACAACGGTCTGCTGGACGAATATGAGGAAGGAGCCAGCGAAGCTCACCTGACCACACTATTTGCGGACCTGAGACAACAATTGGTACCGATTGTCGCCGAAGCATCTGAAGCGACGCGAAGACGAGGGATCATTTTTCGTCAACCCTCATTGCCGATCTCCAGTCAGCGCAGCTTCAATCGACTGGTGGCCGAACAGGTCGGATTCAATTTTGAATCCGGTCGACTGGATGAAACCGATCATCCCTTTTGCACCACGCTCGGCCCGCGCGATTGCCGCATTTTGACCCGTTATTTCGAACAAGATCTGTTGAGCAGTATGTTCAGCACTTTGCATGAAGCGGGGCATGGCATGTATGAACAAGGCTTACCGGCCGAACAATTCGGGCTGCCGCTGGGTAGCTATGCGTCCTTAGGAATCCACGAATCGCAATCGCGATTATGGGAGAATGCGGTAGGTCGAAGTTTATCGTTTTGGAAATGGTGCTGGCCGCTGCTACAACAACACTTTCCAGGCTGCTTTGAGCAAGGCGATGCTGAGACCGTCTATCGCTTCACCAATGCGGTCGCCCCGAGTTTGATTCGAGTCGAATCGGACGAGGCGACTTACAATTTGCACATCGCCATTCGTTTCGGATTAGAAAGGGAATTGATTTCTGGCACATTGTCCCCGGCCGATCTGCCGGATGCGTGGAACAAAGCTTATCGAGACTATCTCGGTATCACGCCCAGCCATCATGCCGAAGGCTGTTTACAGGACGTGCACTGGAGCGCGGGACTATTCGGTTATTTCCCCACCTATACACTGGGGAACCTGATTGCCGCCCAGTGGATGGAGACGATTGAGCAGTCTGTTGGAGATCTGTCCGAACGTCACAGCCAGGGGGATTTTCGAGAACTCCTCCACTGGCTCCGCAGCAACATACACCGACACGGAAAGCATTATGCGCCTAAGCTATTGGTGGAAATGGTTACTGGCAGCTCATTAACGGCGACTCCTTTTCTAACCTATCTCAAGCGGAAATTGCGGGACACGGCCTTGTTGTCGCCCTAAAAAATCGGTTGGAAATGAAAACTCCCAGCAACGGACTGGCATTGGACAGGGCGGGGCATTCCATATGACCCGCTCCACAACAAGCGTTCCAAGCGGAAGCCTGTCGAAAACAGTAGGATTTTCTGCGAAATTAATGCACGTATCGCGGTTCCAGACTACCTTGTTAGATAAACCTCCAAGATACTGAACCCACAATACCGTTCGCATGATTCCGATCGCACAAACAGTGTTGTGAATGCCATTCGCCCGCAAAATGTGCCTTCAATCTGCTCAACCCAGTGAACCGTTCAGCCGATCCTCGCCGTGTCGATCTGCCCTTGGCTTCCCCAACCGAATTGCTCGTATCCGCTATGACGACCTTCTCTTGTCCAAACTGCCAACATCACGTTCACCTCC
>JBIKMB010000347.1:0-4702 GCA_044359485.1 Pirellulaceae bacterium
GATGGTCTGCGAGAATGGGAGATTGGGATGGGAAGAGCGGGCATCTGTCACGATTTTTGTGAGCTAAGTGGATGTGGTTGAGGCGGGGCGATTTGATTTCGAGTGCTGCTGAGCGGAGGACTGGCGGTATGTGAAGCAAGGCTGTTGAAAAATGGAGAAGGCTACTTGTAGGTCTTATGAGACTTTGCTGAGAATGTTGGTCAGCAACAAGACGGTGGTCCCGATTGCCAAGGCCCAGCCAAAGTAGAGTATTCCAGGGGATTGTTTTAGTGGATGTCGGGTTGACGCCAAATCTATGGCAGGGCTGGCGGCATTTCGGGGCACACATATGGCTTGCGCGAATTCTTCTTGGGTGAGCGCTACTGGGCGTTTCGGCAAATGTTTGGGTTGCGGCAGCGAGGGCGATGGAGCCGATTGCGGCGTGTGGACCTTACTTTGGCTTGGATTGATTTCGAGCGTATCCAGTGGGCTAACGACCTTGTCGGTTTCGACGTTAAGCACATGAAGATAGATCATCGTGGTGCTGATATCGTTATGTCCGAGGAGTTCTTGAATATTTCGGATATCGGTTCCCGTTTTGAGTAAATGCGTCGCGAAGCTGTGCCTGAAGGTATGCGACGTAATGCGTTTGTTGAATCCGAGCTGGGATATAGCGACGGCGAGATTAGCAGTGAATGTATCGCGGTGAATATGGTGTCTTTGCAGCTTCCCCGTTCTCGGATTGCGGGAGAGTTTGTGGGATGCAAAGAGAAATTGCCATTTGAATTCGCGGTGTGCGTTGGGGTATTTTTTGCTGAGGGCAAACGGAAGTTCGACGGACGCGGTTCCTTCCTCAAGGTCTTTGTCATGTAAGATTCTCCGAGAGCGAATAGCTCGCTGTAGTGGTTCGATGACGGATTCGGGTAGTGGGACAAAGCGGCTTTTCTCTCCCTTGGAGGCGTGAACTTCGATTCTTTTCATCTCGAAGTCGATATCTTTGATGCGGAGCCTTAAACATTCGCTGATTCGCATACCGCAGCCGTAGAGTAGTTTTGCGATCAATTGATAGGGTGGGCGAATTTGCGAGATGACTTGAGCGACTTCGCTGCGTGACATAACAGAAGGAATGTGTACAGCTTTTGTGGAGCGTACTGCGTCGATTTTTCCGAACTCGCGTTCAAGAACGAGTTCAAAAAGGAGTTTTAGGGCGTAGTAGGCTTGATTTTGGGTTGTGGGAGCAACGTCGCCGTCGACGGCTAGATCGGAGAGATGGCTTTCCACATCGGCGGTGGAGACGGACTGGAAGTCGGCCAAGCATTTCAATTGTCGTTCACGCATGAAGAGTTGAACTTGCCGAACGTAAGCTTTTTCGGTGGAATATTGATGTTTTCCACTGCGCATCTTGATGCGAAATTGCTGAATGACATCGGGTTCGGAGGGATTCATACGTCCTTTGACTTTGGGCGTGGGTTCGCAGGATTTTGGCATTCTCGAATCCATCGGTTTACGGGCTTGTTCTTTCTGCTCTTGTCGGAGCAGCTTTTGCAGTTTGGCTTTGATATCGCTCAGATCGGCTTGATTTAGGAGTTGAGGTCTTCTTTTCTGAAACTGGGTGAGTGCTTCTACGATATGGATGCGAGTGAGAGTTTTTTTATTAGCGCGACGTTGGGCGATGAGAAAGTCGATGACCTGTTGTGGGGTGAAGTTCCATTCGGTTCTCATGGGGACTTTGTGAAACTGAGCTAGTTTTTGGTACCAGAATTGAGGCCAGTCATAGGAGTTTGCTTTCTTGCTGGATATATACATGCTAGCACCTATACATAGATCATTTAATGTTTATAAAACCAGTTATCTGGAGTGTATGGATGGTCCTGCTGGAGTCAACGATTTTCTGAAATAAATCGATCTTTTTTTGGGCAGTTTTCGAGTTTGGTTTCAAATAGTGCGAGAATGAACTAGCTAGCAATTCACCTAATCAACGGCGACCGATGGGTGTTCCCAACTCGATATTCGCAGCACAAGTAGAGGTTCGAATGCGATCAAGAGTCGCTCGGTACAAATTCACCATCCGGCAATAACCAGTTATTGCCGGAAAGCGATTCCGACAATAATTTTCTGGACAGGGTGAGAAAAAGCTGAAATAATCCTGGGGATTTGTCTGGGTAATAGTATTCGAGAATTATTGCCGGAACCCAGACCGTAATAAGTATAAGTTCGTCCTCAAAAGCAACATTCGCATGATCAAACTTTACCTCAAGACAAAGTCCGTAATGCGTTACCATGAAGCGTGGATCAGTGGTTCAAAAGTCGTTGAGCATTGGGGAGTTGTTGGTGATCGCGGAGAATCCCAAGAACACAAGAAAGACCGAAAGAAGTCTGACGAAGAAAACATCCTTGACGTGCTTGCTGATCCGCTTGCCAAAGGTTTCTTGCCAATCGATGACGATGGCTTTGATGTGCTTATAATTGAGTACGCTATAGACGGAATGGGCAACAAGAAAGACCTAAAGAAACGCCATGATTTGGAAGATCGCATGAATGAAACGCTAGGGTGGACTGGGCTCGGAAACTGCGATGGCGGCAGCACTGGCTCGGGAACAATGGAGGTCTGTTGCTTTGTCGTTGATTTTAAGACAGCCAAACGTGTTATCGCGAAAGACCTTTCAGAATCAAAGTTCTCAGATTTCAAACGAATCTATGCTGAAAAATAGCGGACGAACAATCGCATGCACCGGAGTCGCGGGTCGGCCGTGTTCTCAAATCAAGCATCACTTGCCGCGACCGCGGTGATGCGTGTCGTTCATCGGACTTAGGCTGACTGGATGACAATCTGCGTTCGGTGATTTGACGGAGACCGACGAATTTGCCATGCTCATTACGCTCAAGTCGCTGCAACGCAACGTACGTTAGCGTCGGCATGCGTCGTGAGCGTAATGAGGTTTGGGTTCGCCCTCCGTTTTTCATCGAACGCGATTGCCGTTATCGCGTAAGCCGATGAACTTCCCAACGCAGCGGACATGGCATCGTGCCATACCGCTGGTTTAAAATAGTTCGTGCACCTAAGGACCAATCCATTTGCTGGAAACATTGAGAGACTGTGGCTGGATTGTCACTGATGCCAAAACCATCCGTCCGTTCCCAAGTTCGATCACCAAACGCTATCCATCGCTACCATCTGAAGTGATCGCCGCTGTTTGTTCGGTGGATTCATGCGTCGCTTCCGATGACAAATCATGGCTGCTATGCCTGCCGGACTTCTCGGAAGAAGGTGAGTCGGCATTTCGATGGAATGAATTTGAACTGATGTCGTTGGAAGCTGCGGCTGGTGATGACGCCTGGTTAGCAACCATCAAATCATTCTGGGATTTGCACTTTCCAATTTGGATGTCGGTTGCGGATGGATATGAATTTGCTGCCGTTGATCTCACGCCCGATCGTCACGGCACAATCGTGTTTGGACGCGAACCTGAATTTGAAGAAACTGAGCTAGTGGCGCGCAGCTACGCGGAATTCGTAGCTAAACTAGGAAGCACGAACAATCCGATGAACCCAAGCGGCGGATCGGGCGTTTCCTGACAACAACGTTTTTTCGCCGCCGCTGGGTTATCGGTGGCGACTATGAAGTCCTGGGTTTGCAAGTGACGGTCGCCACTGTTTGATGATTTTTTTGGGCCTACATTTTTCTTCGTCCGTGTCCTAGGTGCCGACTGCGGAAACGATCGTTGTTCGCTCACCTAACGTGGCGAACAACGACTCGGTGTAGCAGTTGGCACCGGCGACGTTTGTGAGTCAGCTTCGTAAGAGCGATCCGCTTCTACCGAAATGCAATTTCTTGAGTCAAGGATGGTTGATTAGGCGACTATTCGAGGTGTGGATGCATTTCACTCTTTTGGGCCTGCGCGGCAGGTTGTATCCCCTCAGTTATCCATGCACGGTTCAAACATCTTGATCGATGGTGAGTCCGCTTGTGGCTGTGGCTTGCGTGGAGCTTCGATGAGCTGCAAGCCACCTTCCTATTCACGCTGGCACATTCTTTAGGGCGACACGTCTGATGTTTCAGTGATCGCTTACGCGATAGGTCCATGCGAAACGTCAGTGTCAACTGGTAACGGTGCTTGGCGCGGTTGGGTTGGTCTTGTCCTTGGCTAAGTCATCGTGTTTGGCGGCGAATCCTCCTGGGAAGTCGGTCAGTGGTATGGGGTAAGGAGTAAGGTTTGAGGTATAAGTGGCTACGAGGTCCGATTCGTTCGTCGATGCTTGGATGCTGGCGCATCGTTCATCAGACACACATTCTGGTTGTCCTCGTAGCCGTGCGTTTTAAAAGGCGAGCAAGGCTTATTCGTTCGTCGATGTTATGAGGCTTGAAGCTCAATGCATCAGCCAGCCGATACTAGCTTTCTTGCTCGCCGTGGTTTGGGTTTCGGTTTGAGGTTGGTTCGTGCCGTTGATTTTGGCGTTGTTCGTTTGGTTGGATTGGATGGTGGAGCGACGTTGGGTACGACAGTTGTTTTCGAGCGGGACTTCTTGGCTGTGGCCGTCCTTGCGCTCTTCTTGGGGCGATCAGCGACGGCTTTGGCTTCTCGGGCTTCCCTGCGCAGTCGACTCTTGCGCTGGTCGCTATTCTCTTTGGGTTTCATCGACTGAAGAGATTGTTTAAGTTCTCGTTTCATCTTTCCGAAAGATTCAGTGACCTGAATCATATGCGTGGGCGCCCAGTCTTTCT
>JBIKMB010000348.1:0-4691 GCA_044359485.1 Pirellulaceae bacterium
ATCGCAAAGTGCTCGATGAATTCATCAAGTCGCTGCGGCAAGGAAATTCGTTTGAGCAAACCTTGCAGCGGATTGGTACCACACCAGAAAAATTCTTGGAAGCTGCCGGAGTCGGTAAGGGCTAACGTCCGGCGAAGCGGTAACGAAGAAATCATCGTCGCAGAAAGGCAACCCACAAACTCTCTTCGGCTAGGTCTCGCGTCAACCGCTGTGGACTTTACGAGAACTGAGGGCTGCGACGATCCAGCCAGCGATTTGCATCACGCCCCCCAGCGGCGTGATGGCCCCTAGTACCGGCATATTGAGAAACACCAGCAGGTAGAGGCTGCCGGAAAACACGAGTGTCCCAACGGCCAGCAAAGAAACAGCCAATTGGAAGGGGCGTGTCCAGTATGCGGCCGCCAAACCTGCAAAGGCGATGAATGCCAACGCGTGATAGAATTGGTAGCGGACACCAACTTCGAAATTCCCCAAGCGTTTAGTGACCAGACCTCCCTCGAGCCCTCGCGACTCAAGAAAAGCCTGCAGTCCATGCGCATGATAGGCCCCCAAGCCCACCGCGGTTGCGGCCAACAGCGCCCCTAGTAGAAAACAGTTTCGAGCGTTTTTGGAATGGCGTGCCGAATCTTCATGACCAACCATGGCTCTGGGTTCCCCCACTACCGAAAAGGTATACTTTTAAACACCTTACCGCCGAAACAAACCTGAACCTGCTATTCCGGCAGCGGTTTGGCGACGAGATTTCGCACGGTTTCGACCAGTTTTTCCATGGGAAATGGTTTGCGAATATATTCCTCGACACCCAACATTTCGGCGTATGCTTTATGACGACTACCTTCATTAGCCGTAATCATAATGATACGGGGTGTTTTGGTAGGCGAGCGTTGCAATTGTTCGAGCACCAAAAATCCGCTGCGTTTGGGCATCATCATGTCTAAAATGAGAACGTCGGGCGTTTGATGCTCGATCATGGCGATTCCTTCGTTACCATCGCGAGCGACAGAAACTTGGAAGCCCGAATTTTCCAACGCAAACCGCATCGATTCCACGATCTCCATATCGTCGTCGACGAGAAGTACGCGATGTACTGAACCTGAATTTTTTCCTGAACCTTCTTCCGTCATGGCTTGCGTCTTTCACGGCACGAGCTGTCAAACTGGGAACTTTCGACCGATCCCAAATCCATTATTACCGACCCCCATCATAACCGATCGAATATCCAATACGTCAGGAGTAACGATGAAGAATCCGGAATTGGCTGAGCGGATTTTAGAACATGTTTATCGAACGAATTATCAGCCGGTTAAACCCAAAGTCATACTGCGACAATTGGATTTGCCCGAGGACGATTATCGCACATTGATTCGAACGATTAAACGCCTCGTGCAACAGGGACAGTTGGTTTACGGTTCGAATCACCTGGTGTCACCGCAGACCGCGACAGAGCCGTCGGCTACAAAAGTTAGGCAAAAAGCAGGCGAATTGGAGGGCGAAAATGGAATTGCGAGCAAGACCGGCCAGGGTGGACAGGGTGGAAAATTTATTCAGGGAACATTTCGCTCTGCGGCAGCGGGGTATGGATTTGTGCGCCCCGTTCCGGGTGGAAAGCTAACGCTAACGGACGATATCTTCATCCCTGCCTCATCCGTGGGCAGCGCGCTGGATGGCGACTTGGTCGAGCTTCGGTTACAGCGAAGCACGCGGAGCGACAGCAAGTATGAGGGACATATCGAATCGGTTTTGCAGCGTCATCGTCGCCAGTTTTCCGCCACCTTCCAGCTCCAGCACGGCGAGCCGATTGCGTGGCTGGACGGTATCTCGTTGCGGCTACCGATTTTAGTCGGCGATATTCGCGGCCTTCCACTGGAAAACAACGACAAGGTCATCATCGAATTAGTGCGTTTTCCGGAAGCTGGAATTCAAGGCGAAGGCATCATTCTTGAGGTGCTGGGTAGCGCTCAAAATCCAGCCGTTGATACGCTTGCAGTCATGCGGCAATACGGCTTACAGGAAGAGTTCCCGGCGGAAGTCATTCAACAGGCCCGCGAGATTGCGGATCAATATCAGGAGGAAAAGCCACGCGATCGGCGCGATTTGACCGAGATTCCTACGTTGACGATCGATCCGTTTGATGCCCGCGATTTCGATGATGCCATTTCTCTATCCAAGAATGAAGTGGGGCACTGGGAGCTGCTGGTGCATATCGCCGATGTGGCGCATTTTGTTCCCGCAGGCTCCAAACTCGATCTGGAAGCGCGACGGCGAGCAACCAGTTGCTACTTGCCAGATCGCGTGATCCCGATGCTCCCCGAAATCATCAGCAACCATTTGGCCAGCTTGCAGCCGCACAAAAATCGACTCACCAAAACTGTGCTGATCGAAATGGATGATGCGGGAACCGTATTGCACACGGAAGTATTTAATAGTGTCATCCACAATCATCAACGGTTGACGTACGAGCAAGTTGATCAATTTTTGGCTGATCGTGAGGACTGGAAGAAGCGATTGAAACCGGACATCCATCAGCTTCTGGCCGACATGCATCACTTGGCCATGATCCTCCGTCGCCGGCGACTCTCGCAAGGTGCGCTAGAACTCTCCCTGCCCGAAGTGAAAATCGATCTCGATCGCAGCGGTAAAGTGAAAGGAGCTCATCTGCAGCTGCACACGGAGAGCCACCAGATCATCGAAGAGTTTATGTTGGCGGCCAATCAAGCTGTAGCAACTTGGCTGGATGATTTAAAAATTCCCTTTTTGCGCCGCGCGCATCCGATGCCCGAACTGAGAAAACTGCGGCGACTGCATGAGTTCTTGGAAGACTTGGGTTTATCGTTTCAGAATATCGAAGATCGCTTTGAACTGCAAAAGATCGTCGAGAGTGTTCGAGGCGAGACAATGGAATACGCGGTCAATTACGCCATCCTGAAATCGATGAGCAAGGCGATCTATCAACCGCAGGCCGAACGGCATTACGCGCTCGATATGACCCACTATTGCCATTTCACCAGCCCCATTCGCCGCTATCCGGATCTCACCATTCATCGCACCGTGCAACGAATTCTCGATCAACAAAATGCGGTCGAACCACTACCGTTATTGATTCGGCTCGGGCAGCAATGTTCGGATGCTGAGCAAAACGCAGAGTTTGCCGAGCGTGAATTGATCAAGGTGAAGTTGCTACATTTTCTGAGTCGTCGACTCGGTCAATCGTTGGAGGGTGTGATCACTTCGGTCAATGCGGAAGGCTTTAATGTTCGCGGCACGCAACTTCCCGCCGAAGGTTTTGTAACAGTGCACAGTCTTCCTGCCGATCGTTATCGATACGAACGGCACGGCCACGCTCTGGTGGGATACAAAGAAAACAATCAATTCCGCTTGGGCGACTTGGTCCGTGTCGCCGTCGAGCATGTCGATTTGCCGCGTCGCGTCTTGCTATTGCGTTTGGAAAAAACGTTGGCGGCCGCCAAAGCACCTAGCCCCGCCGGCGGTCCTTCTCGGCGCAGCCCACGAAATTCAGAGGAGAAACAGAAAAAACCGAAGGCTCGCTTTCCATTAAAACGCAAAGGTTTGCCCGGAAAGAACTCCAAACGTCAGGGAAAGCGACCTCCCCGTCGCTGAGGCTGGATGGGGCTCGACGATAGCCTATTTTTGATCCGAAGAAGCGACTGCGACTGGATGTTGGTCGCATTTCCTAAGTAGTGCTGGCGGTGATTTGCCAACCGGTTACAATGCTCCCATTGATCGTTGACAATTGAATCCTTGGTTCTGCCAAGCCTCTGATCGGTCTGACCTTCTGCGTGGATCGATAGCCAGGCTTGCGTCCATTTCCGATACTCCTCGTAGAATGCAGCCTTGGCTGGAGAACGAAAATGACCAACACCCTTCGTACTACACCCTTGCACACTTGGCATCTGAGCCAAAAGGCGAGAATGGCGGAGTTTGCTGGTTATGAAATGCCTATCCAGTACTCGACGATCGTCAATGAGCATCAGGCGACGCGCCAGCAAGTCACCCTATTCGATATTTCCCACATGGGTCGATTGCGTTTCGAAGGTTCGCGGGCAGCGGAACTTTTGGATCATCTTTTGACTCGCCGCATCCGCGATATGGTACCCGGACAAATTCGATACTCGCTGGTAACCGATGTCACTGGTGGTGTACTGGATGACGTTTTGGTGTATTGCCTGGAAAGTCCAAGCGGCCGCAATTATTTTTTGTTGGTGGTTAACGCCAGCAATCGAGACAAGATTGTCAAATGGATTCAGCCCCATCTTGCCGATTATCCCGATATCGAATTCACCGATGTGACCGACCGAACAGCGATGATCGCTGTGCAAGGACCGCAAGCTATTGCAACTTGTTCGCAGCTTTTGCCTCCGAGCGCGACGCGTTTGGATTACTATCACGGCAAAGTGACCGAACAGTTTGGCAAGCCGTGCATCGTCAGCCGCACAGGTTATACGGGTGAAGATGGCCTGGAATGGATCGTGCGTGCCGAAGATGCGAATCGCGTCTGGGAAAACCTCCTGCTGTCAGGCCGCCAATATGGGATCCAAGCCGCCGGTCTGGGAGCCCGTGATACCTTGCGACTCGAAGCGGGCATGCCGCTGTATGGCCATGAGCTGGATGAACAAACCGATCCCTATCAGGCTGGCCTTGGCTTTGCCGTACAACTCAAAGATCGCAATTTC
>JBIKMB010000126.1:0-15679 GCA_044359485.1 Pirellulaceae bacterium
AAATTCTTTTGCAATTTTGAGAGAATCCAGAGCGACATGCCTTCTAACTTTCGTCGAAACAGTTCGTCTTCTCCACGGCCAGCGCGGTCGGTCGTAAATCCCTCCCCTGCCCCACTTTCTCCAAGTTCTGATGCAGCCCTGGCGGTAGTAACGATTGGCTCAGAGATTCGGCATCCATCCATTTACAAAAAACGCATTATGGACGTCGATGGTTACCCGGAGCCTGGCGAGTGGGTTGCGGTGAAGGCGGAGCCGAAAGGTCATTTTTTTGGCTATGGCATTTATAATCCACTGGCCGAAATATCGTTGCGGATGTTTCGTTATTCATCCCAGCGTCCTGATCGGGTTTTCTTCGAGCAGCTCATGCAACAAGCGATTTCGCTGCGTCACAACGTTTTGAATTTACCGGCGAAAACAGATACATATCGCTTGGTGCATGCGGAGGCGGATGGATTCCCAGGTTTGGTTATCGATCGTTTTGGTGACACGCTCAGTGCTGAAGCCTTTAGTTTGGGAATGTTTCAGCGTGGCGCGGAAATTCTCGAGCTGGCGTGTCAAATGACGGGTGCCAAGCATTGGCTACTGCAACCAAGTCCTCATTCTCAGGAGCAGGAAGGTTTTTCGGCGGATCCTATCAGGTCCAGCGGATCGCCAGCGGCCATTACGGTGCAAGAGTATGGAACTCGTTTTCGAGTAAAATTTGAAGGTGGGCACAAGACGGGCTTTTTTTGTGATCAGCGCGAAAATCGTCGCATGCTGGCGGAGTTTACGCAAGGAAAAAGTGTTCTCGATCTCTGTTGTTACAGCGGTGGATTTGCGATTCAAGCCAAGGTGCTTGGAAAGGCGGAAGAGGTGGTGGCAGTTGATCTGGATGAGCGGCCTTTGCAGCAAGCGAAAGAAAATGCGAATCTCAATCAGGCCCGGATCAAGTTTGCTCAATCAGATGTGTTCCCTTACATGCGCGACTTGATTCGCGTCGGCAAGCAGTTTGATGTGGTCGTGCTCGATCCACCGAAATTGATTCGTTCACGTGAGGAGTTGGAAGAAGGAACACGCAAGCACTTTGATCTGAATCGCTTGGCAATGCAGTGCGTCAAACCGGGTGGGATCTTGTTGACCTGTACTTGCGCTGGACTGTTGGCAGGCGACGAATTTCAGCGTTTGGTGATATCTGCCTCCAAGCAGGCCGGACCACTGGATGGAACTTTAGATGATGGTCGACCAAGACACGCTCCGCGACCGATGCAGATTTTGCATCGGACCGGAGCGGGGCCCGATCATCCGATTTCAGCGTGGTGTCCCGAGACGGAGTATCTCACGGCGATATGGGCCCGCATGGGCTGACGTGCGACGCTGCCGGCGTATTGTGGTTAAGGCAGGTTTGACATATCAACTGTTGCTGGTTGGGCGGAACTGGTTGATCCAAGAAAGATAAGGGCTAGCATAGCGTGTTTGAATCCACAATTTGCCCTGACCTTGAAAGCGACAAACCAGCCCTTCTCCGCTGAAGAACAATCGCTTGAATCCACCGCCACGGAGTCCGGGCAAGGTGGTGACGTTGTACATCAGCGTATCTTCAAATGCGACGATGTAGCCGGTATCGACCATGAAGTCTCCTCCGACATCGATCTGGATGATGGCTCCGTAAGAATTGAAAAAGATGTCACCTTGTCCGGATGCTTTGAGCAATACCAAACCTTCGCCGCTAAAGAAACCTTTCGCCCCTTGCCATTTACCGGTGACTTCGACACCATCGCTGTGCGCCATAAATGCACCGCGTTGTAGCAGTAGGGAGCCACCGGTGAGATGGTAATGTTGTGTATCCCCGAGATGACCCGGTGCAAAGACAACTTCACCTGGTCCTCGCGAGGCAGTGAACGTATTGACGATCATGCTTTCACCTCCGAACATCCGTCCGAGCGACTTCAGGGCACCGCCTTTGAAGCCCGCTTTCATATCGAGTGTGGTGGACATCGAGGCCATGGCAGAGGGTTCGGCATGTACCTTTTGGCCCTGCTGAAGTTTTACGGTGAGCAGGGAAAAATCGGGGCGTAAGCTGATTTCGTGTTCTAAGGATGCTGACATATCAATGAGATCCGATTGTCGGTTTTGGGTTGTGTAAGGTTGATTAGCGTGGTTTAAGTTTGGGGCCTAGGAGTTTACCGAAGCTTGGTGGATTATGACTTTGGCAATAGAGTGTTCCTTGACCTTGAAACTTGCAAACGAGTCCTTCGCCGCCAAGGAAACTACCGATAAGACTTTTGCCCGCTTTGCCGATTCTGAACTGCAGCGTATCTTCGAAAGCGACGATATGTCCTGTATCAACGGTGTATTCGCCCTGCACTTGGATCGGATAGATGGCTCCGTAGCTGCTCAGGAACAGCTCACCAAATCCAGAGCACTTTACCCAAAACATCGATTCACCACTGAATAGTGCCGAGGCGAAACCTTGCCAAGTCGTATCGATTTCAATGTTGCCTGTAGAGGCGAGCCAACTGGTGCCTTGGACAATCATTGTTCCACCGCTAAGCGTATGATGAACGCAATCGCCCAAGAGCGATGGGCCGATGAGCAGCGATTGATTGGCTTGTTGAGCGGTGAAATGATTTAAGAAAAAGCTTTCACCAGAGAACATGCGCTTGATTCCCTTGATGATTCCTCCCGCACCTCCTCGGCTTTTCGAGGTTGTATTGACAGTGAGGCCTGAAGACATTGCGATCATGGCGCCCACTTCGCAGGTGATTCCTTCACCTTGATCGAGATGAAAGCGTATCGCAGTTGCCGCTGGGCGGCAGAGCATTTGGTATTTCATGGTGTGGCGAATATGGTTGGATGTTGATTGGAATTGAAAAGGCCAAGATTCAAATTGGGACTAGTAAAGATGAGAATTGGTCCAGGCTGCCAGTCCATCGAAGGATCGGGATTGCATATAAATTTTTCCTGGGCCGCGAACCCTAGTCACCAAGCCTTCGCCTCCGAAGAAGCTTGAGAAGATTCCCCCCGCCAAACCGATACTAATTCCTATGGTTGGCTCGTAAGCGACGAGATGGCCCGTGTCGACAATGTACTCATTTTGAATTTCGCGGGTGAAGATCGCACCGTAAGCCCCGAACCAGACACGCCCTCTACCGCTGAGTTTCAGGCGAAATAGTCCTTCGCCGGCGATGTAGCTTTTCCAGCCAGCCCAGCCCAAGCCAAGCCGGACGCCGGTTTCGCAGGCAATAAAAGCTCCAGGTTGTAGGAAGAGCGTATTGCCTTGTAGTTCGATACAGGCCATGTCACCGGGAAAGGGTTGTGTTAACACGATGTGTCCAGCGCTGGCGGTTGTGAATTCATTGACGAACATCGATTCACTACCGAGGTAACGCCGGGCTATGGCGCTAAACACACCTCCATTCCAACGAGTGCTCATTTCAATCGTCGAGCTCATGCTGGCCATCGCATCAGCTTCCGCAATAATTTTTTCACCCGCTTGCATATTGACGAGCAAATTGGCAAATGAGGGACGGTTTCTTATTTCAACATCCACATGTTGTTCCTGAAGGTAAAAGCCTAAAAGTAAAGAATTAGGATCGGTCTTTCATTCGTATCATGATTTATCTGTTTACAGACTCTTTTATCGCATTGAAGTCGACATCGATCGGCAAGAATTCAATGGGAGTAAGTTTTTCGGTAAAGCGGTTGATCGCATCGATGCGGTCTTCGTGCTGGGGATGCGTACTGAGCCAGGAAATGACGCCTGGAATATCGCCATGCTCATGTTTCAATTTTGCGAAGAAATCTGCCATCGCTTTTGGATCCAGTTTTGCTGCGTACAGCATTCTTGCTCCCTCTAAATCGGCTTCTGTTTCGGCGGTGCGACTATAACTGGTCATCACCGACTGCTGGGCCAATTGCGTCCCAACGGCCA
This sequence comes from Pirellulaceae bacterium, assembly GCA_044359485.1. Lineage (GTDB taxonomy): Bacteria > Planctomycetota > Planctomycetia > Pirellulales > Pirellulaceae > JAFLCP01. Next base: position 3,911 of record JBIKMB010000126.1, read on the forward strand.
GCAGTCCACCGACGTCACCGATCAGCAATTGAACGGCGGCGACGATTCCCAAAGATTGACTGATCTGCTGAAGTCCATGCCGGAGCGTTGCATGCGACATCTCGTGCGCGATGACTCCTGCGATTTGTTCGGGTGATTCAGCATTCTCGATCAAGCCCGTGTAAACGACCATCTGGCCACCCGGTAACGCAAATGCATTCACTTCACTATTGGGGACAACATAGATTTGAAAGTCCATTTCCGGATATTTGGCATGCGGCTTAAGTCGCTCCACAATCTGTTGTACCAACTTAGAAGCTTGATGATCGCGCGGCAATCGATTGAGGATCATCTGCTGAATGGCCGCTTTGCCGATCTGTTCATCGATGCTGGTCGGCATTGCGTAGATGGCCACTCGAGCCGAGGCAAGCAAGCTGAAGTAGCCAACGACACAGAACACAAGACACGCGATGAAACTGACCCCAACCCAAAACATAAAGCGTCGGTTGTCTTTTCGCAGTGAACCTTTCAAGCTTTTTAGCTTATCGCTGAGCAGTCCTGCGCTTTCGCGTTCGAGTGCTTGCGAAAAACCGCGTTCTTCACAAAAAATAGTTAACGATTTGTCTTGGGTTCGACAAAAGACCATTTTGCCGCTCGCCCCACCCATATCGAGTTCTACCTCTCGAATGGGTATGGTGAAACTTAAGGTTCCTCCATCCAATTCGGGGGCAGCGTACATTGGCTCGGCGATGATCTCTCCACGGGACACCCGTATGTGTGCGCCAACTCGCCCATTGGGGATCGACTCGTGGAAGACCCCGCCCGTAAATGTTTGATCATGTGGACTTGTCATTTTCCAATCTCTCAGGAATTCAACTGCAAGTGCACGTATTCTGGGATACGCGGGAATGTGCTGTCAATTCAATCGAGCGGAAATAATGGCGGTGCAGTTACGAAATAAAGGAATATCAAGGTTTCGCTGCAAGAGGCTGGGGAAGTTCCGCGTTAACCGATTTAAGCCAGCGGTGCAAATCGGTTACTAACTCAGCCACTTTTCGCGGTTCTTTCGATGCCAGATCCTCCTGCTCCTGTGGATCTTGAGCCAAATGGTAAAGTTCCGAACTTTGCGTTTCGTAATAATAGATTAGTTTCCACGGATACTGTAACACCGAACTGCAGGGCGTGGTGCGTGGTGCATGGTAATAGTGAGGATAATGAAAATAGATCGAGCGATTGGTAGGAGATTGATGGGATTGATCTAACAGTGGTGAGAGATCTAGGGCATCATTAGGCTCCGTAGCCGCCGTTTGATCGAGTCGGGTATTTGGTGGGCCAGCTCGCATAAGTGTGGCGTGTAGATCGGTGAGAGAGACGGGATAGTCCGAGTTTTGCGCCATCGCCTTTTTACCTGGCCAGTACAGAATCAAGGGAACACGCACTCCCCCTTCGTACAGCGACGATTTTCCAGAACGCAACGGCCAGTTAGATGTTACCGCAATTTCTCTTTTCCCGTCGTTACCGATAAAACCGCCGTTGTCGCTGGTAAAAACGATCACCGTCTTTTGTAATAGATTGGTCTGTTCCAAATGGCGAAGGATTTTTCCCACTCCATCATCGAGAGATTTGATCATGGCCGCATAGCCAGGATTTTGATGGTTCATATCGGCTCGCAGCAATGCACGAAAGTGTTTCTCCACTTCCGGTTTGGCTTCAATGGGAGTGTGAGGAGCGTAATGGTTGAGCATGATAAAAAAGGGTTGCGAATTTTGTTGGGCGAAGTCAATCGCTTGGATGGTTTCATCCGTCAAACGATCTGTTAGATACTCGGATTCCGTTCCGTATCCCAGGCCAGGGAGATAACGATATTCGCCATTGGAACGCACTCCTCGATAAGGAAAAAAGAAAGTCGCCGGTGCCCCCCAATGGTTTCCTCCCAGTGCGATGTCAAAGCCTTGTGCTTCAGGACCATGGGCTGCCTCGCCAAGGTGCCATTTTCCGATCATTGCGGTGAGGTAGCCCATCTCTCGAAACTTTTCGGCGAGAGTCACTTCACTTAATTCTAGATTAGGAAGAGATTTTCCTGGGATCAGGGCCCGATCTTTAGGCGGGTCGATTGCACCTTCTGACCAAATCGTCATTTTTAATCGGGCGGGATGTTTGCCTGTGAGAATCGATGCCCGTGTGGGGGTACAAACCGGAGCCGGACTATAGGCGCGATGAAACAGTAGTGCTTGACGAGCAAGGCGATCGATGTGGGGTGTTTCAATCAAATCGGTTCCATAACAACCAACATCCTGAGCTCCTAAATCATCGGCCAAAATGAAAAGTACATTGAACGTATCCTCGCTCGTTTCAATCGCTTGTGCTGGAGAGCAAAAGATAGCGGCGAACAGCAACCCAACCAGAACTCGTCCCATCGTTGTATGGTCTCCCTATTTCATATGCCGAGACGATTTTAGTGAGCGGATGTCGAATCATTTAGCCTGTAGCCGAACACACCCAAGTGTAGGCAAGGCGTATCGCGTTGGGCTCACCATCGAAGCACGGTGCGCAGACAGAGTTGGTCCATTTTAGTTTACCACCCCAGCGAGACGCTCTGTCTGGGCGCGTCGCGTTCGGTTGGCAATGGAGGCGATTGGCGTAGATATGTTCTACAGCATTTCCACGTCCATTGTAAAGTTGCAAGCAACATACGGTTTCCCTGTAAAACATAATGAAAATTGTGTGATCTGCGTGCAGAATTTCATCTGCGTCTCTCGTATCGTCCTGTATCGCCTGGGACGCTATCCTGTAGAATGAGGGTCTGACTAGCAACATTACTAAGGATTCGGTCAACATGAGCAAAAGCAAAACCGCTACAGAGCCTGGTAAAGTTTTGGAAAGTCCCTATCGTTCCGTGCGAACTTGGCCGGTAGCTCTGCTGCTTTGTGCGATGGTGTTCTGTTTATTTGTCCCCGGCCTTATCGAAGATGGTCCATCAATGCTGTGGGCTATCAAAGCCTTCGGGCCATTGCTCTGCTGCATGGCGATGTTGGTGTGGTGGGTGATGTTCAGTCGCGCTCGGTGGTTTGAGCGGTTGGTAGCCACTGTGGGTTTAATTGGAGCGGTTTCTGCGGTTCTTTCGTTGAGCGATGAGTCGATGTTGCGTTCTGCGGCGCTGGTGTTCACGATTCCACTGGGCTTTGCTGTTTTCGCCGTGACGATCATCCTCTTCCAAAATACCTTAGGCTTTCACCGCACGCTGATTGCCCTAATTGCTGCCACACTGGCATTTTCATTTTCCCTGCTGCTCAAAGCGGATGGTATGTGGGGCGACTTTTCGATGGGTTTCAAGTGGCGTTGGGGAAAGACGGTCGAAGAAAATTTATTGGCAAAGGACTCTTCCTCGCTAGCCAACGGAAGCGGTAGCGATGGAGAACTATTGCAGCGTCCTGATATTGAGTCGATTCAAGCAGCGCTCCAAAAACCGGAATGGGGTGAGTTTCGAGGTGGCGCAGCCGACAATATTTTTCATGGTCCATTTTTTGCGCGCAACTGGTCGAGCAATCCTCCCAAAGAATTGTGGAGAATTCCTGTTGGTCCCGCATGGTCCTCGTTCGTGGTCGCAGGCCCACTGCTCTTTTCGCAAGAACAGCGAGGAGATAAAGAAGCGGTCATTTGCTACGAAGCGAGTTCTGGAAAAGTTCTATGGATCAGTGAATATTTGGGGCGATTTGAGGACGATTTAGGTGGCCCTGGTCCGAGATCGACGCCAGTGTTAACGTCTGGACGGCTTTTCGCGCAGGGTGCAAACGGTTCCTTAGTACGCATTGAACCGATCTCTGGGAAAATTGTGTGGGAAAAAGATTTGAAGCAGATCGCTCGAAGAAATCCGCCGATGTGGGGCTTCTCTGCCTCTCCCATCGTGGTGGATTCGCTCGTCATCACTTATGCCGGTGGCGACGAGGGGCTTGGCTTGCTCGCGTTCGACATCGAAACGGGAGACTTAAAGTGGTCCACTGCCAGTGGAGTGCAAAGTTATAGCTCGCCGCAGTTGCTTACGATTCAAGAGAAAAAACTCGTCGCTTTGACTTCCGAAGTCGGTTTACAACTTTATGAACCGACGACCGGAAAGGAATTTCTTCGTTACGACTGGAAGGTGACCGGCTATCGCGCCTGTCAACCGCATCTATTGCCAGGGAATCGCATTCTCTTACCTTCGGGAATGGGATTCGGAACACGTTTGGTACAGCTAGATACCGCCGTAGAACCATGGACAGCAAAAGAAGTTTGGACGAGTCGACAATTAAAGCCCGACTTCAACGACTTTGTAATCTATAAAGATCATATTTATGGCTTTGATGCATCGATCTTCACGTGCATCAGTCTTGAAGATGGTGCTCGGCAGTGGAAAGGTGGCCGCTACGGTAAAGGCCAAGTTGCATTACTGGAAGAATCAGGTCTGCTGCTGATCGCCAGTGAAGATGGCGATTTGGTTTTGGTCGCAGCCGACCCGACCGGCCATCAAGAGGTGACGCGGATTCGGGTTTTCAAAAATAAAGTTTGGAATCATCCCGTTGTCGTGGGTGATAAGCTTTATCTTCGAAATGCCGAAGAAGCGGTTTGTTTCCAGTTGCCAGTTGAATAATAGATCACTCGACCGTAATCGTGATGACCTTGGGATTCCGATCATTGCTGGCGATCAATAGCGAGGTTTTCCCTGTTTCGAGCACAACGCTGCTCTCGAAAGTGAGTTCGGTGACATCGGGCGATATCGAATCGGGCGCAGATTGTCCCAGTTCGGAGGACTCATAAGAGATTTGTGCAACAAACGCACCCGAGTCTGTCGGGGTTGTCACTAACTTCAGCAATGTTCCAATCTCTTCGGTTTTTGCGTTGCGCATAATTGTACCGCGGGGGTCGCGGGTTTCGCCAACAATAACATTGATCTTTCGACCGACACGAATCGTGCTTTCCACACCAACCACATGAGTAAATCGCAGTACATTACCGGCAAGAGCAAAGGGTTTTGTGGGAGAAGGCTGATTCTGTCTCCTATCCGTGGTCGCTAGTATTTTTTCTAACAATTCCGTATTGGATAGACTCTCATCGATCGGCTCAAGCAGTGTGTATTCGGTGACGCGAATCTGCAAGACCGATAAATTCCCTGGTGGCAATTTGGCTTCCTGTGCCGGAGCACTAGCTGGGTTCATTAGAACCATGACAACGGGAACAACTGCGAGCCAAGGTTGCAAGGTGGATGACATCATTTGTTCCTGTTTTCGGTGCGACTTATGGATTTAAAAAGGATAGATGTTGGAGCGAAATAGATCGTATCGAAAAATCGTATCGAAAATACGAAGAGCCAAGGCGATCTACGTAAATCATAGTAGGGTTACGTCATTGACCTATCAAGCCTCTTAGTCCGTAGCGGTTGCAGAAGTATGCGGATTGCTACCATATGGGGTAGCAGCGATAGAACGCGAATCCAGCCAGATCCAATACGGTGCGGCAAGCGGACGGAATCGTTAGGGTGGAAGAATGCAAATGGACTACGCCTGGGGTGACTGGGTGGAAACTGAGAGATTCATGTTGCGGAAAGATGGCGGTGAAAATGGAAAAAAACGATCGATTTGATGAATTATTGAGAATGACACCTGCTGGGCTCTATTGTCCTGCGGGCGATTTTTACATCGATCCATGGAAGCCCGTTCAGCATGCCGTTATCACTCATGCGCATTCCGATCATGCCCGTACGGGCAATGCGCATTATCTTTCCGCTTCAACTTCCTCCGCGTTGCTACGGCTGAGACTTGGGATGGATATTGATTTACAAACGCTGCCGTACGGAGAAAGCCTTACACTGAATGCAGCCAAGCTAACATTCATTCCCGCTGGGCATATTTTAGGTTCAGCGCAGATTCGTATTGATGTGCGCGGTAAAGTTGCCTTGATCACAGGTGACTACAAATTGCAACGGGATGCAACGTGCGAAAGTTGGGAACCTGTCGCTTGTCAATTGATGGTCACAGAATCCACTTTTGGGTTACCCGTTTTTCGCTGGCCGGCAACACGTCATATCATCGAGCAATTGGTTGGCTGGTGGAAACAAAATCAACAGTGCGGTCGCACAAGTGTTTTATTGGCTTATTCCGTTGGAAAAGCACAACGTATTCTCGCCGAGTTGCAGCAATGTTCCGAGGAAGCGGGAGCCATTTGGGTCCATGGGGCAATGCTCGGGCCATTGAGAGCCTATCGCGAAAGTGGTGTCTTTTTGTCTGAGTTGAATTCGGTATCTGCTGCTCCCCCGGGAACCGATTTTTCTCGCGCCTTGATTATTGCTCCTCCCTCAGCGCAGCAATCGCCGTGGTTAAACCGTTTTCGAGATGTATCGATCGCATCGGCTTCCGGGTGGATGGCAATTCGCGGGACAAGGCGACGACGTAATCTCGATCAAGGCTTTATCTTATCGGATCACGTCGATTGGGAAGATTTGAATCGAGCTGTGGCGCTGTGCGGACCCGAGGAGTTGTGGGTCACGCATGGTTTCGCGGATTGCTTCGCGAGGTATCAGTGCGACTTAGGTAAAAAAGCCATGCCCTTGAAGACCGAGTTTCAAGGCGAAGTCGATAGTGAGGAGGGGCAGGTATGAAAGATTTTGCCGAACTTTATCGCAGCCTTGATACGACAACCAAGACGAATGCGAAAGTGGAAGCGATGATCGATTATCTGCGGAATTCCAGCGGAATCGATCAAGCGTGGGCGATTTATTTTTTGCTAGGAAATAAGTTGAAGCCGACTGTACCGACTAAAGCATTACGGCTGGCGGCTGTCGAAGCGGCCAATATTCCGCTGTGGTTGTTTGAAGAAACGTACCAGTGGGTGGGCGATTTAGCCGAGACGATTGCGAACATCGTTCCTGTCTCCGGAGGACTGGAGCATGGTGCGTTAAGTGAATGGATTGAGAGCTATTGTCAGCCGCTGGGACAAGTCAAGTTACCGGAACAGATCGTTTTACTGCAGGAATGCTGGAAAAAACTCGATGCCCAGCAACGTTTTGTCTTCAACAAACTGTTGACAGGTAATCTGCGTGTGGGCGTCAACTCGCGATTGATCACCAAAGCTATTAGCCAGTGGAGTGGATTGGAGGCTGATGTTATTGCCCATCGGCTGATGGGAGATTGGCAGCCAACGATCGAAGCGATGACTCGCTTATTGGAGAAAAAGGACTGTGCGAAATCTCCCAGTCAACCCTATCCATTTTGTTTGGCGCACGCATTGCCAGCAGGCTTTCAAGATTCTTTGTCGGCAACCGATTATCGTTGTGAGTGGAAATGGGATGGCATACGAGCTCAAGTGATCCGTCGCGATGGCAAGATATTTCTCTGGTCTCGCGGCGAGGAGTTATTGATGGGGAGATTTCCCGAAATCGAAGAAGCGGCCGGTTTGCTCCATGATGGTATCGTGCTTGATGGTGAGATTTTAGCTTGGGGCGAACAGCGCCCACTTCCGTTTTCCGAATTGCAACGAAGGATTCAGCGCAAGAATGTCAGCAAAAAAATGATGCAGCAGGTTCCGGTTCGGTTTGTTGCTTTCGATTTGTTGGAATGTGATTCGGTCGATCTGCGCGAGTTGCCGTTCGCGCAGAGGCGTGAGAAATTAGTCGAAATCCTAGCGCCGTTACCAAGGGAGCCTGAGGATATTGGAGCGAGTGTGATTGGTATTAACGATCTTTTGCCCGTTGAAGGGTGGCGTGAATTGGAGGTACTGCGAGAAAAGGCCCGAATGGTCGGAGCAGAGGGGCTGATGCTAAAGCACTCGCAGAGCCGGTATGAGACGGGCCGCGTGACTGGAGCCTGGTGGAAATGGAAGTTAGCCCCTTTTACAGTGGATGCTGTAATGATTTATGCGCAGCGTGGGCATGGGAGGCGGGCAGCTCTATATACCGATTACACTTTTGCGGTCTGGAATGAAGGTGTGTTGGTTCCTTTTGCCAAAGCTTATTCGGGATTGTCCGACCAAGAAATTCGAAAAATAGATCGATGGATTCGTGCCAATACGACACAGCGCTTTGGTCCAGTTCATGAGGTGACTCCCCATTGGGTGATGGAAATCGCATTCGAAAATGTGCAACTTTCATCGCGGCACAAAAGTGGCGTCGCAGTTCGTTTTCCACGTATCGTCAGGATTCGAGAAGATAAGCAGATTCAAGATGCCGATCGCTTGCAAGCGATTGTTGATTTGGTGGCTCAGCGGCAAGCCTGATCGATCGTGCAGCCAATCGGACGCACTATCTTTTCCGAAATGCGATTCTTACAATGAGGGGGTGGTTTGAAGGGTTTATTTTTCGCGATGATGGTCAGGTGTTGGGTCATGCACAAAAAAATTTGGACTGCGCTGTTTTGGGTAGGTTTCTCTTCTTCTTGGGTTTTGGGGGAGAATTGGGATAACTGGCGCGGCCCGACCGGCAATGGTGGGTCTCTTACCGCTAATCCGCTGACGGAGTGGAGCGATACGAAGAATGTCAAATGGAAAGCCGAGATTCCAGGCTTAGGATCCTCCTCTCCGATTGTTTGGGAAAATCAGGTTTTTATCACTTCAGGGGTTCCAGCGGCTGGTTCTGGAAACGAGGCACTCCCGACGCTTGAGTTCACTGTGCTTGCTTACGATCGCACTACGGGGAAGCTGAATTGGAAGCAAGTAGCCACGGTAGCGACACCTCATCAGGGGACGCACTCGACGAATAATTTTGCTTCGGCTTCTCCATGTACCGATGGCGTACATTTGTACGCGCATTTCGGTTCGCGCGGTTTGTACTGTTATACGCTGGATGGAAAACTCGTCTGGAAGCGAGATGATTTCGGGAAGATGAATACCCGCAACAGTTTCGGCGAAGGTAGCTCGCCGGCACTTGCTGGCGACAAATTGATTGTCCCTTGGGATCATGAAGGTCCGTCGGCGTTGTTTGCCTTGGATAAAAAGAGTGGCAAAACACTATGGAAAGTGGATCGAGATGAACCGACAAATTGGTCCACTCCACTGATTGTCGAGTATAAAGGCAAGAAGCAGGTTGTCATGAATGGTCAGCGTTTTGCTCGCGGTTATGATCTGGAGACGGGGAAGGAATTGTGGCGGTGCAGCGGTCAGACGGAACGCCCCTGTGCTACGGCCGTGACCGAAGGTGATTTGGTTTTTGTGGGGAGTGGATTTCGAGGAGCTTATCTCGGCGCATTTCGCTTGGACAGTCAAGGTGATATCAAGGGTTCAAAAAGTGTCGTGTGGGAGTTTGATCACGATACGCCTGATGTTCCAAGTCCACTGCTCAGCAACGGTCGATTGTATTTCTACAAAGGGAAAGGTGGGCAACTGAGTTGCATCGATGCAAAAACGGGCAAGCCGTTTTATGTGGCAACCCGCGTACGAGATCTAGACACGATCTACGCGTCTCCGGTCGCTGCCGGAGGTTATGTATTTCTTACTGCTCGAAACGGTAACACGGTGGTGATTCGCGATTCCGAAAAGTTTGAGATCGTCGGGACAAACAGTGTAGGTGAAACGGTTGATGCGACCCCCGCGTTCGTCGATGGTGAAATATTCATTCGAGGCGAAAAGCATCTCTTCTGTATTGCCAAATAGCAATCAGATAAATGTCAGAGAAACTCGCGTCAATTCTTTATGGGGCGGGTGTTGGCGTCCGCTAGCACCTGCCTCAACCATTTTCTAGCCTGTTGGCGTTGAGGCAAATCGCATAACAACCATTCGGCAGAATGATTCGGAAACGGTATCGTCTGGAAAGTACAGCTCTCGACAACGCGGACTCCATCGATTTCGATCTGCCGCAGATAGGTTTCAATCTCGGCGACTGAGCCTTCATGGGAAATCCACTGCGGACGTCGCCTAAGTCGTTTGAGTCTTTCGATTGCGGAGGCTCGATCTGAACCTGGGTAAGGCCAAGGTCGGACGCCATCGTAATGACTGTGGCAAAAGAAAGCACACCACAATTCGGCAAGCTCATCATCGTGTAATCCGAAATAATTGCAGCCTATCGCGCCGCGAGAAAAACCACACAACACGATCTGCTGGCGGTCACCTCCATAGCGTAAACAGACCTCTTCAATCGTGTTGCGGCAATAACGCTTGGTCTGTTCCATATCGCCCCACCACTGTAAACAATTTTCAAAGGTACCCTCTTCTTTTTTCTTCAGATAGGGTAGGACCAACCAAATACAATCCTTCCCGCCGCTCAAGCCATAGCCGATCATACAATCTTCTGGTTTACCGGTCGAAATATCACCCAGAGCATTGGTGTAATTGCCATTTCCAGCGTATTCGACCAGGATCGGATAGGATCGATCAGGTTGCCAATTCAGCGGCAAGAACAGGACATGATAAACGGAAGTGGCATCGTAGCCTTGGGTTGTTTGTTGAACGCGTTTACCAGGAGAGGGTTGATCGTGTAGCAGCGGCGGGAGGGATAGATCTCTTTTCACATCCCGCAAAGAAGTTGTTTGGGCTTGCAGTGAGTTCGCGTGAGTTTGCATAACAACAGCCAGCGCCCAACAAAGCAACCAGACCCAGGCTGGAATTCGACTCACAATAGATTTCATTGCGCCGCTCATCCTGTCTTATTCATGATCGAAGGGTCGTAAAAAGGGGCGCTCATATTGATCCGTTGGATAGCGGGCAGCTTGAGTCATTGCACCGCTGCTGGATCGAAATGAGGGTTTTCGATCATCCCGAGCACATTACCGAACGGATCAAGAACGGAGGCTAATTTGATTCCCCCTCCAACATCTTGCACATCTTCATGGAGTTTTGCTCCGAGAATCAATACGCGTTGAAGTTCCTTGGCAACATCGGCGACTCCCCAGTACACGCACACACCATTGCGGCCGGGACTTCCATCAGGAACCAACCCCAGCTCAAAACCACCGATATTGAATCCGATGTAGTAGGGTTCATTAAAGTACGGGACGGTTCCAAAAATATCGCTGTACCATTTTTTGCCAGCTTCAAGATCCGTGACTGGATAAATCGCGGTGCGCAGTCCGAGCAGCATAGGAAAACCTATTCTTCAATGAGGGAAACGGAGTGGATACGCTACAAGAATGACTATAGAAATCGCAAATTCTATTCCCTGGGCGAAGTTTAGAGCCATATTCGGTTTCAAAATTTGCCAAATCGCGTTTTTTTCGAGTTTCTCTTCGATTTTGAGAGAGGCAAGGCTGAGTTTCAGGAGGGGGCAAGGATTTTCCAGAGTAGATATTTTATGAGAGGCGTTTTGGGAAAAAAACTGCGACCTCGGATCCGGCGGCGTAGAGAACGCTTTCCGGTTGCCGGGCATTAAGGCACGCGAAGCGGTCACCGTAGCAACTGGCGTAGTCAATCGAAATTTCAAAATCACGGATGACAGCGGTGGGCCAAGAGGGGTGCTCAACTTGATACTCAAGCGTTCTGTGTCGATTCCCTGAGTATCCCCAGTAGTGCTCGGTAATGAACTCATCGATCGAACCAACTTTCGGACGTGTCAATTCAGAATCGAGTTGAATTCGAAAGAAGTTTTGGCGACCATAATTCCATGAGTAAGCGAATTGGGGCTGAGCGTGTTCATGTTGCATCGAAGCGTAAATATAATTTTCTCGGAAAAGGGAATTGGCAACCCATGGAATGATTCGCAGCGGAACAATCTCTTTGATAAAGGTGACTCCTCTGCGGGTAGGATCGCTGTGCGGTGTCACATAAAAGCGGAGATTCACTTCGGCAAATTGAGTGTGGAAGGGAACCTTGACTCCCAGAACCTTGGTCTCATTA
>JBIKMB010000018.1:0-50138 GCA_044359485.1 Pirellulaceae bacterium
GGTCGGCAATGTGACGATTCAGGAAGATAGCAGCACCGATCTGCAGGGTTTGAGTGTCGTTGGTTCGAATGCTCAGAGCGATCGGTTGTTGCAGTTGACTAGTAGCGGTTCGATCACCGACAGTGTGAATGCAACGCGTCCGAATGCATCGGTAACGGTATTCGGTAATGCGACGCTCATTGCGACTAATGCGATCACGCTGAATGATGTGGCTGAAGAGACGTTAGAGGTCCGAGGTGGTGCATTGGGAGGCAATTTTGGTCATGCGTCGTTCACCTCGAACTCGGGCGGTAATATCACGATTGGCACCTTGGGAACAACGAATTTCCAAAGCTTGCAGTTTAACACGGTCGGCAATGTAACGATCCAAGAAGATAGCAGTACCGATTTGCAGGGTGTGAGCGTGGTGGGTTCGAATGCTCAGAGCGATCGATTGCTGCAGTTGACCAGCGCAGGTTCTATTACGGATAGTACGAATAGTTCGCGAACTGTTTCCTCGGTGACTGTAAATGGAGATGCGACATTCACCGCTGCAAATGCTATTACGTTGAATAATCAAGCGGACGAGACTCTCGAGGTACGGTTAGGCTTGCTGGGTGGCAACTTTGGCCACGCAGCGTTTCGGTCGACCGGTGGTGGCAACATCACGATCGGCACTGCGGGCAGCACAAACTTCCAGAGTTTGCAATTTAACACGACTGGCTCTGTGACGATTCAAGAAGATAGCAATACCGATTTCGCCAATACGTCGACTGCTGGTTCATTATCCATAGTTTCTTCGGGTTACATTCGTGACGTAGCGAATGCTTCGGTCACAGTTACACAAAATGCTACTTTCCTGGCAACGACCAATATTGTGTTGGGAGACAATGCGGGCGATGTTTTGAATGTCGGAGAGTTGGCAAGCTTTACCGCTCCCGTGTCGATCACGATTGGACCTGCGGGCACGGCCAATTTTGGAAGCATTTCACTTTTCACCAATAACACAGCGACGGTCCAGGAGGACAGTGACAGTCTATGGAACACTGTGAATGTTTCAAATCTTCAATTCACTTCGGCAGGTTATATAAAGAACCTTTTGGAGAATAGTGTTGAAGTTGCGAACTTGGCAACGCTTGTAGCGGACAAATATATTCATCTCGGACGGGTGGATATCTCGAGGGTGGATATCACAGCTAGGGGAGTAGGTGATCTCGATTTCACGACAAATTCTGCTAGCGGCTCACTCAGCACGACCTATTTATTTCAGTTGAACGATGTTGCCGACGCAAAGGGAACGAGTTTCCTTACCAATTTGCCCTCATTCAGCGGAACTGGGGACTATTTTGTTGGAAAGACATCGGCGCAATTGCTGGATGAGTATTCATTCCAACAGAATTTGGACCGAGCGTATGGAGTGTTCATAACGAATTTGACGCAACTAGAGGTTCAGCGCATTTTCACTCAGGACCCGGCTGTTCCAGGTGATTTGGCAACTGCACGTCCGAACGTCTATGTGGAAACATTATCGGGTGATATCAACATCACTGGAGGAGTCACAACACAATCGAGTATCAATCAGAATGGTGCGATTGTGATGGTCGCGGCGAATAACTTTAATATCTTGCCTGGTGGTGGTTTGTATACGGAGCAGGTCGGTGATGCACTGGCTTTGCAGCGTATATTCAACAGCACTATGACTGCGAATGCCTACAATTATGACCAGTTATTTGGGACCTATGTAACGACGAAGTTTTTGTTCCCGAACAATTATCCGTACCTTCCTGGGCCATTGGCATCGAAGTTCCATACGATTGCCATGAGTTTTGGTTTTCCTGGCGAAATAGGTTTTCAGATAGTAGTGCAGTACGGTGATGCTGGCGCGGATTGGCCGGTTGGGGTTGTCCGCACTTTCTCGGACACGGGAGATGTAGCGGGCTCGAATTTGTTCCCTTCGGGTGGACCCGTGAGACCGATTGTATCGCATGTTGAAAGCTTGGGTGGGGTTGCCACCTTTGTAAGAAACTCGTCGACGGAATCACCGAATTACTATTACACAGAAAACTATTTGACTCAGAATCCTTTGGTGAATAGTACTGTCATTTTGAGGCGAAGTACCGATTTCTTCTTGTTCGAGGATGGTGGAGCGACCGACGTTGCGACGGTGGTAGATGAGACAACTATTGTCGATAACAGTTTGTCATTATCGGGTACGGTAAATCCTCCGAGCATGCCGATGCCGATAGAGGCACCACCGTTTGTATTTATCGAACCTCCGCAAGCTGAATTTGTGCCATTTGAGGTCAACTTTACCGCTCAGAATGTTGATTACGATGAGCCGCGAACGATCTTGCAGGGCGAGGTAGAGGTCGCGATCTATAAAGTACGATTCGACGATGGCAATGAAAATGGTCAAGTAGATGAGGGTGAGGAGCCAACTGCTGACCAGATTTTGGATGTTAAGCAGAAGCGCATTATGCCGGAGTCGAAGGACGTTAAGGGCCCGGTCGCTCCGGATCAGAATCAAATTCGGCAATGGCAAACGGAGTACGAGGAAGATCCAACCAAGACGGCAGGTGTCTATGCGGTGATTGGTACCGATCGTATTCGTGGTCAAGTTGTTTTTGGAACGTTCATTCTGCGAGATACTGGACTTGATACGAATGAAACAGATAAAGATGTAGAAATTAAGCCAAACAATCCACAGCCTGAGGATGGAGCCTTCATGGATGTGATGCCACAGAATTGGTTGGACGCAGTGCAGCATGCCTGGTCGAGCGAGATTGTTCAGACCGGCAGCATGTGGTTAAAATCGGTATTGGATGCGGAAAACGTGAAAAAATCGGCTGCCGAAGGTAACGAAGTATCGCAATCGGATTCATCGTCGGGTGATAATTCCGAGGTGACCACGGCGACCATTGCGGCGGGCAGCGCGCTTTGGTTGCAGCGATTTAGAGCTCGAAATGAAGATGAGCAAGGCAAATTGGACTTCTCGCGTGCGGCGAGAAGGCGACGCAGTTACGGTAACGGTTAGTTGCGAATTGCTGCTAGATTGTTGGTGTCGTGCTTGTTGGCTGATAGATTTTGCGTGAAGTTTAAGACTCATCTCATGGAATGATGCACAATGGCTAAATGTCCTTGGTGTGGTACTACGATTGCGAAGTTCTTTTTGGATCGCAAGTGTCCTAAGTGTGGAGAGAAGTTGGGTGGCGAAGACGCCGATGCCAATGCGACTCTAGCGACGATCGAAGGCAATAGTCCTCAAGATGCCATTGATAACTTCGAGGGAAAACCGAAGAGTGATACGATTGGAACGGTGGATATTGAGCCGCCGGTGGTCGAAGGTTCCTCTGGCGTAGGAAGCGACAGTGAAGCGACGATTGACATCACTAATTTTGATCCAAGCAAGGACCCATATGGCCAGGGATTGAGTGGTACCTTAAGCAAGAAGGTGACGGTTACTGGCGATGGAACGGAGGATGGATCTGGAACGGTTGACGCTCATGGGGGAGCGGGGCACGATAGTTCAGCAACGATTGATGTGGGGACGCTGCCGAAGGCCGATAGTGATATGACGTTAGATTCGCCCACTGGAGCGATGGGGCACGGCACCAGCGCTTCAGGGTCTGATCATACTCTGGCCGTTGATGGTTCGGCGACCTCCAGTAGTCTCTACAAAACATCGGAAGTGGAGCAGATTTGGAAAAAGGCAGCTGGTAGTAGTGCGAATCCCGCTCATTCACTCAACAAGGGACGGGTTCAGGTAACGGATTCTGTTTTCGAACGCATCAGTATTCGCAACCTCAACTTGAATCCGAATATTGCGGCCGACGATGCGGATTATCATATTCGTTCGGAATTGGGACGTGGCAAGCAGGGTGTTGTCTACGCAGCCAAACAAAAAGGCCTTGGCCGAACTGTTGCCATTAAGTTGGTCATGAAAGGGGCTGCAGGGAATGTCGAACGCGAAAAATTAAATCGTTTCGTACGCGAAGCTGAAATCACTGCCGCATTGGACCATCCTAATATTTTGCCTATTCATGAGTTGGCGGTCACCTCGGGTGGTGAGCTGTTCTATTCGATGAAGAAAGTGGATGGAAAAGCTTGGAATGATATTATCGATGATAACATCAACACGCAGGATGAAAATGTTGAGTGTTTATTGAAGGTATGCGATGCGATTGCCTTTGCGCATTCGAAGCGGGTTATTCATCGCGACTTGAAGCCTGGAAATATCATGATCGGCGGCTTCGGCGAGGTGCTGGTTGCTGACTGGGGAATGGCTGTTGATTTGAGCAAAACGGATAATTTCCGTCCAACAGCCGATCAGAAAGATCCATTTTCGTTCGGTGGCACGCCCGCGTATATGTCGCCTGAAATGGCAAAGCATGACTGGCCGCGAATTGGAACTCGCAGTGATATCTATCTTCTGGGCGCGATTCTTTATCACTTGGTCCAGGGGCGGCCGCCGCGTGATGGAAGAACGGTCTACGAGGTTTTAGAGCGTGCGCGATCGAATTTCTATTTTCCGGTGAATGACGATTCGGGATTAACGGCTGTTGCGCTCAAAGCAATGGCGAATTCCCCTTCAGATCGATATGCCACTGTAGAAGAGTTTCAGGAAGCGATTCGCGAAGTGAATCGACATGCCGAAAGTTCTCGGCTGAGCGAACATGCAGACAAGTTGTTAGCAGAGGCCAGTCAAGCTTCGGATTATGGGAAGTTTAATGAGGCAATTTTTAGCTATCGCAATGCGATTGATCTTTGGCGAGATAACAAGCCTGCTCAAGTAGGTTTAAAGAAGGCGAAACTGGCCTATTCCGAAAATGCTTTAAGCCGAGGTGACTTTGACGTTTGCTTGGAAACATTGGATCCCCAAGAGCCGGATGAAAAAGGGCTGTATGAAAAAGCGAAAGCGGCTCAATTGGAAGCGAGATCGCGTGAAATTCGCTACCGCCGCTTGCGCCGCTTTAGCGCGATTGGCGCGACAGGAGCCCTAGCAATCCTCAGTGGTCTGAGCTTGTGGCTATGGACCTCAATTAAGCAGGTGGAAATTGCCCGCGATGATGCGGTTCGGTCGGAAAAGAGTGCCAGTGCCGCACGCGATAAGGCGGTAGAGCAGGAAGGTATTGCGAAAACGGAGGCGGAAAATGCGCGGAAAGCGGAAGGTGAGGCAATTAGGCAGAAAGGAATTGCGGAAGGTGAAACAGACAAAGCCAATAAGGCTGCTATCGCGTTAAGGGAATCTAACGAAAAGTTGGTTGAAGAAACAAAGCAGAAGGAAGCTCAGCGAAAACTGGCGGAGCAAAAGTCGATCGAGGCGCTTTCTAATGAGCGAATCGCGAAACTCGGGGGATATCAATCAAGCTTGTTATCAGCTTTTAATCTTGCACAAAGTTACAATGTGCGGCGCAGCAACGCTCTTTTGACGGAAATACGCAGCTTGCAAAATGGAATGTTGATTCCACAGGAAAAGTTGGGAGGGAACAACGAGGTTCAAAATGTGGGGTTGGATTTGAGGTTGCAACAAGCACCCCCACTGGTTTCATGGCCTTATCGTCGAGTTGCTGCGCTTATCGGTCGTGATATTCCGCAGATGGATTGGGGTAGAAAGGCGAGTTGCTTGGATGTGGCGGTCTCTGCACCTTTTGCGGTTCTGGGATCCGATCAAGGCAAAGAAAGTTCATTGCAGATTGTCAAAATAGAAAAAGATCGGATCGAACCTATCAACGATTTGAAAATCGGCTTTGAACGGTCTATCGTTTCTGCCTCTATTTCGCCTGATGGGAAAGAAGTCATCTTTATTCCTGTTGGAAGTGTTGGTAAATCTGAGCCAGGTGTTTTTTACTGGGACGTAGAGACGAAACAAGTTAGTCCTATTGCCCAACTCAAGAATAAAGAATTTCGCTGGTCCGCTTTCAGTCCCGATGGAAAGCACTTCCTTATCGGGATTAATGGTGGAATCTTCCGTTGGTCGCGTGCTGGCAAACTCGACCTACAGGTCGAACCTACTTTGTACCAGTGCAAGGGCGAGTTGCGCAATATTCAGTTTGTGGAGACTGACACAGAAATTCGTCGCGCCATTTGCACCAGTATTCAAAATGTGGGAACGAAAGGCACAACGAACCTTGCCTGTTTTGAGCTTGATTTGAGTAGCAATCGATTCCTTTCATTGCAGATTCCAGAGGAACTCTCAACCAAAGCAACGGTCGCGACCGTGGTGGATACCAACGGAAAAGTTTGTTTGGGTACGGTCGATGGTCGGCTCCTTTTGTTGGACCGTGGGCCTGCAGAGCAGATCAAGGTTCCGTTGACTGTGGTGGGCGAGCTATCGCCGCGCGTTCATCAGACCAGAATTTCTCATATTCGCCCCAGCGGTAAGGATACCCTGATAACTGTAGCGGAAGATAATGCAATTCAGTTGTGGAGGAAATCAAGCGGCGCAAGCAATGAGGTTGCTTCAGGCCGCGATACTGCTAACTTAGATACCACGGGCTGGATTTATGAGCGGCCGTTGGTGGGCCTCCCGAACATGGCTATTGACGGCCGATATTACAATAACGGAGAGCATGTTATCGCTTTGGATCAGAGCGGTATCTGCATCGATTGGGATTTGAAAAAAATTGCCAATCGTCAGCGCATGACGGCTCCAGAGTCTGCCAGCGGTATTGTCGCCACGGGCGGACAAGGAGAGTCAGGAAGAAACTGGTGGATCGATCGTGAAGGCGTTCTTCGGAATTGGGGCGTGGGCGTGAGTCCATCCATGGAATCAAGTCAATTTCCAGGCCATACTCCCAAAGCCGAATTTGTCGATCTCGTAACGAACGAACAGAGCGATCGATTAGTAAGCGTTGCTCGACTAACCGATACCAGCACCCCCTTCCGAACGACTACAGAGACCATGTTGGAATTCTGTGTTTGGGAGGTTTCTACAGGTCGAATGCTGCATCGCTGGGAACGCAAGAGCAACGAATCGGCTCATGTGGCGATCGTGGATAATGGGACTCGATTGCTATGGGTAAACTCCAAAACGGCGACAATATCTAATTTGGATGGAAGCAACGAAAAGGTCTTAAAGAGCAATGATCGGGATATTAGTGCCGTCGCGATTGTGCCACACCCGGTACAACCCAACCTGATTGCCTTGGTTGGGGACAAGGCTCAATCCTTTATCATCGATCTCGGTGCCAATGACTCGGTTGTCGCCTTTAGTTCAGAATTGGCATTTGGTGTGGACAGCGCTTTGACTCTGAACGCTCAATGGAATGCTGCCGGAAACCGGCTTTATATACTAAGAACAAAGTCCTCGAATAATGATAAGGCGTTGGTGTCTTTAGATTGGCAAGCTGGGAAGTTGGTAGTTAATCCTTCCTACATGGATGGACTCACTGGATTGCAATTTCCAATCAATCCAGAGTTTAAGCACGTATCAGATTTCATTGTTGGTGGAGGTCCAAACGGAGAAGATGTTGTCTCATGTGCAGTTCGCTACCGATTTACGGACTCCACTGGAAAGGTGGCAGAGACTTGGTCCGCCAAAGTAGTTCTGAAGGAAGGAACAGCACCGCAGGCTCAGATACAAAGTCATCCGACGAAAGTTTGGCTGACTCAAGATGCTCAGTTGATAACGCAGGATGACCTTAGTCTCAAGTTTGGCAGTATTCGTCGCAATTTTGCTAAAGTTATCTTTGGCGGCCAGGACCAAATCGCCGTCGCACTAGAGTTGAGAAACAAGAACTTCTTGAGTCGCGTGATCGATCCGAAAAAAGGTGCTGGAAGTGGGACTTTTTATGGTCGAACTAATTGCGTGACTGCGAGCGGAGATGCTTCTGGAAATAATTGGTTAACACTTCACGACGAAGGTGAAGTATGGCTGGCTAGTATCGATGCGACGGGGACTTTGAACTGGCGGCCCATTCCTCAAAGTCTATTATCATCCACGGGAGTTTCCACCCTTGAATCGGTCGCGATTTCGCCAGCGGGTACGCAAGCCGTTTTCGTCGGCTCAGCGAACGATGTTTCTAAAGTCGTTTTGATGGACATCGCCGCGAATCGACTGGTCAAAGCATGGGATGGTTACTCACTTGCATCTTGGCACCCGGACGGAGATCGTTTGGCGATCGGCACTAAAGATGGAAAGCTGAAGATTATTGAATTTGCAGACGCTAAAGAAACGGATGCACAAATTGCAATTGATGCGGTCGAAGTCACTGCTCCATCCATGAATCGGATTGTGTGGTTTAGGGAAAACCTGGCGACCTTGCAGCGTGGCCTAGAGACTCGTTGGTATTTGCTTGCTCAGATTGGCGATCGCAATTTGCAATTCCACGCACTTGATGGCGACGCCAATGCGGTTAAGTTCGCTCCGGTTGTACTTGATGCGAAAGTTTCAGCGGTTGCTTGTTCGCCGACCGACAATACGATTGCGATCGGAACAACGACCGGTAATCTATCCACTTGGTTTGCCAGTCCGGTAGTCGATAAGCAGCCACGGGAACTATTCAGTATCGACGCTCATCGTGGTTCGATTGTCAATAGTGTCAGTTTTTCGAAGGACGGTTACTCACTGTTTACCGCCGACGCACCGGAGTCGACGACATTTGCAATCAGTCGTGGGCGTGCCTTTGGTTGGCTATCCATTCGATTACCCGAAGAAAATGTTGAGCCGCTGGCTCGCAAATAGTATGCCAAGGTCAGGGTTTCTTTGAGGAATCCTTTTCTTTTGCCTTCAGTTTGAGTTCTCGGGTGATCGTTGACCTTTCACCCGAGACATCTATTTTTTCTGATACCTCATACTGAGTGGTACCAGCGCTGGAAGTCGCAGTAACCTGATAGGAGCCGGCCGGAAGATTTTTGAAGATGAATTCGTTGCCATTTTCTTTAGAATCATAGTTTCTTCCCTCCATATTGAGGTCGACTTCAGTCGATGGTTTGCTGCCTGAAGTATTCTTGACAATCACTTTTAGGGTATAAGTCTTGTTCCTGGAGGGAGTGGTCTTTTCGGTCATGCTGCTTGAGACGTCGATCTCGTAGACATCGGACGAATTTCTAATTTGGATATTGCCCGCGTAGTCGATACACTGGGCCACGAAGCGGATGTCATTGATTTGTTCTTGGGGAACTTTATATTCCAACTTTGCCTCTCTTTTCGTTGGGTCCAGTGTGGCCTCGGAATCCTTTAGTGCTTCGCCAAGCTGGAATTTCCCATCGCCATTGATGTCGATACCAAACTGGATTTTCTCGATTGGGACATCATTCGTTTGAGGTGTGGGTAAAGAGAGCACTAACTGATACGTTTGATTGCGAATCAATTTCGAATTGAAGCGAAGTTGATTATTGCTGTTGTTTCTGAGCGAAATACTTGCTTCGGCGGGTTCCTTGCGATCAACGATAATCGTTTCAGTGTGTTGCGGCTTTAATCGTTCAACATCACGGGATGTAATAAGTTCTGTTTTATTCCATTCGTTCGCAAAAATTTGAAGCTCATAAATACCTTCTTGTTCAAAAATATTTTCTACATCATATTCAATCTGAAGAGGGCTTACGGTGTGGCGCAGGTTCAAAAGTCCGTCTGCGGTAAATTTAACTTTAAAGATTCGATTGACTTGTTCGTAGTGGCTTTTCAATGGCAAGGGCTGATTGCGTTCGACATCGAATATACGCCAAGCAACAAAAGCTTGTTGAGCGGGAAGAATAGCGTTGATTTTCGCTATAAATAACGAGTTGCGCAACTCATTCTCCGAGTTTCGTAGGGCCCATCGTCGCTCGGTGCTAGACTCTTGCTCGGGAAGCAAGATAAGGAGTGGGGTTGGGGAGTTCGGTGTTCCGGCTGGAGGAGTTGTATTGGCTTGAGTTGTCTGGACTTCTATCGATTCCAGTTGGGCAAAGACTTCAGGTTTTCGTTCTGGTTGGGAGTCCTGGTTATTCTGAAACACATAGGACGCTTGTCTGGAAAATGTCCCGAATGAAATATGCGCGATGAACAGATCGTCCTTGAACGCTGAGACCGGGAGCGGGCGTAGGATGGGTTGCGAAAGTTCGAACGATAGGGACTGTCTGTTTTGAAGTTGAGGGCTATTGCGTGTTTGGAATTCTATCTGGATGGGGATTTTGGGTGCAGTCGAGAGTTGGAGTAGGTTGTCTGTGGCTTCGAGAGATAAGTTCAACTTGCGATCATCGTCCAGCGAGAAAGGAGGGATTTGAGTGAGACAACGCAGGGCTTGATTGGAATCGAACGGATCATAGGTATCCAGTGGGATCCAGATGAAAGAAGTTTCTTGAGGGCCTTTGATTTGATCGTTTTCATCCAATTCTTTGATTTCGCAGAGAAGTCCAAATGGGACGGACGCTTCGGAAGGTTGGGGAGACGCCGGGTTGGCGGGCGGGGTGGGATTCGTTGGTTTCAGTGCATTGGCGATCAAGGCAGTTAATGAAATGGTTTCATCTGGTGCAGTCGAAACCATTAATGGCTGTTGGGGAAAGAGTGGCTTCCAATTAAGGACTTTTTGAGGTAGATCGTCTTTCTCCCACAGTGGACGACGTTCCGCATTGAAGACTGTTCCTGGTCGAGCGATTCCCCGACGAGGATCCTCGACTTGATAGATCTGCAAAAACGCTTTCCGCGCGAGTCGGCTTCGATTATGCAGTAAGAATTCGTATTTCAGCTCAACGGGTTGTCCTTCTTCATTGAGCAAAGCTGCTCCCAGGAGGGGTTCATCAAGATTCAGATTAAATTTTTGCGAGGTTCCAGCTCGAGCGGCAATTAATTCGAACTCATTTCGCAATGGCCAGGCTACGGAGAGTTCACGTTGGAGCAGCGTTTCGTTGCTGTCACCAGCGTTTGTGTCCGCCAAGCTGATCGAAAGGTTGGTTGGCAGATCGGTATCATTTTCTTTAAGCGCAGCTACTTCGAAACTGATCGTGCCATTCTGAAGACGACATTTGAGAGGTTTGTCCCATTCGACGGGCATGCCTGCCTGCTGAATTCGCATCAATTCCGAATTGAGTCCACTGAAGATAACCGAGAGTTCCGTCGGAGGTGGTGAACCATCTTTTCGTTGAATAAGTAATGAAAAGGATTGCGGCGTGATCGTTCGCAGCATGGTAAGGGCAGTCGGATTAATCGATGAGGTGTTGAGACCTGAGGCAGAAACGAATTCAAGATTTGTCTGGAGTGTGGGGCGAACAATACAAGGCACATCGGTATCCAAAGATTGACGCGACAGACCATCTGCGGACTGAAGAAATCGAGAGATAAGGGCTGAGCTTTTTTCAAAATTATCTCTCAGCGATTGGGGTGCGGACTCGGTGTTGGATGGCGGGAGTTCAATCGTGTTTGTTTTTTTGCATAATTTGAGTATTTCGATGCGTTGTTTGGCAGACAGTAGTGCGAAACGGAGCAGTAAATTGCAGCGATGATGAAGTTGCCAGACAGTCCATTCGGAATTGGATTTTAAGTTTTCGATCTCAATATCGATCGCGGAAGGAGTCTTATTGGTCTGGAAAAGCCTCATGCGAGATTGTGCCAAGTCACGAAGCATTTTATTCTTGGATTCAATGGGAACAGATTTAGGATTTTTCTTGAGCTGTTGCCATGCGTTATCCAGTTCAAGCAGCAGGGAGATATGACTTCGTGTCGCTTCCGTCATTTCGCTGGCTGAAGTGGAATCAAAATTCGGGTAGGCCGAAATTAAGCGGAGCCAGTCGCTGAGACTATTTCCATCGCGTGATAACTCGCGCACGATCTGTTTGGTTTGCTCGAAAGTGAGATCGGGCGATGGTTGATAAGGATAGTTCGGAGAGTTTTTGGGAAGCTTGGCTGCATCGTAGAGCCAGGCTCGGCAATGGGTATCACGGAGGAACTTATCCCAAGCGGTAGTGAGAGCTGTGGGGGCATTGGAGGTGGGGCCATCCAGAGGGTCGATCCAAGTGTTGACCTCGGGGAATGTTGGAGGGGTGGTGCCGGAGATCAACCAGTCGAACTCAAGGGTTCGAAATTGTCTGATTTCCTTTTGCCAACTATAGGGTGCGAATTCCGTTGGCCAAATCGCTTTATCGGCTTGACTCACGGCATCCAATTGACGCCATTGATTCTCCAAGTTTGTCCAGAGTTGAGCATTTTCTTGGACCGTGTTGTCTGCCTGTTGTTCGTCCGCTTTGGATGGCGAGGGTGTGGCGGGAGATGTTGTTTCGTTGGGTTTTACTGGAGTGATCGGTTTACCGAATTCGAAGGCCAATATTGAATTCTCTGATTTTGGATCTATCTGTTGACCGCGATGAAGGAGGACGGGGGATTGCAATGCGCCTGAGCCGAGCGAAACGAACGCTGTGACTTGTTGCAGGAATGCGGGAAAGGAGAAGCCATTTTGGGAATCGTCAAATTGCTTTTGCATTTCCGCTAGAGCGCGTTGCATGGAAAAAAAGAAGAGGGTTGTTGCTGGGGACGATTCCAAGCGATAGCGAATATGTGAGGGCTGAAAGTCGTTTTTCGCGGCGAGGATCAGAATTTCTGGTTTCTTTTTGGAGGAATTACTGGGGGCGGAATTTGTTTTGAAAGTTGCCAGTTGCTTTACGAACTCATAGGACTGCGATGTTTCCGCAAGTTGGAATCGATTTGAAACGTCGAGATCCGCGTGATCGAGCATGACAACGACGTTAGCAGCGGGTAGCTTTTCGAGTTCGGTCAAAAGTTTCGTTAAGTCGTAGAGCCCGGATAATTCCGCGTTTTGATTGGCTTTCTCAGGAGAGTAGTTCGCGACTACCAAGCAGGGTGCATTATTTCGAACGATGCAATAACCGCGGAGATAGAGGAGAACGACATCATTTCCTTTCAATTTGTCAGCCAAATTACGAATCGTATTGTCGATCGCATTTTCGGTAGCTCGATCACCTTGTGTGGAATCTGATGGGATGACATCGATTATTTCTTTTGCACCTAGTTTTTGACCCAACGCGTCGACTTCATCTTGAGAAATGAGGACCAAGGGTTGGACATCGACGGAGTCGCGATTGGCGGTTTGCAGGTGTAAGAGATAGGTATCTGGGGCTTTCTCATGCTTAAAGAGCATCGAGCCAAACCAATAGATGGTGGCGAAGAACAGCGCGGTGACCACCAAGAGATTGAAGATTTTGTGGCTAGATCGCTGTGTTGGTTTCTTCGCGGACCAAGTATGCTTACCGTTTGGGCGGGGAACAGGATTTTGCGTCATATAAACTCTTTGCCAACTAAATTCGGAAAAACCGTCTTGAGCTTTGGTTCTGCCTAGAGACGAGTGGTTTTGGGGCTACTGCGGCAATCGTATTGCAACCAGAATAGTGGTTGTTATCATGAAGGCATTGTAACACCTACTTTCGGAGCCCGCCAAGCAAGGGCTTGTCCCTAAAGTGACTAAAAAATTCCATGCCAAATTTGCCGGTTCATTGGTATGAAGGAATGTTCCTTCGTCCTCATCATTTTCAGGCTTCGGACCGTCATTGGCGGGAGGTATTTCGCAATCATTTTCAGAACGATCACCTTTTTGATTGGGGCCTCTCGCGAATCACTGTTGAGAAAGCATCGTTGAATGCTGGAGTTTTAGAGATAGTCGATGTTGCGGCACGTTTTAAGGACGGGACATTTATCGACTTTGATCGACTGCGTGTCGACATCAATTTGCGGCTGAAAGGGATTGGGGCTGATCGAAGTGTGGCAGTTTATCTTGCCCTGCCCGAGGTTCGCATGGGTGACGCGAACGTAACGCGGAGTGGTTCAAGCAAGACTCGTTTTGAGGAAATCAATGGTGATTATCCGGATGAGTCACAGGGAGCCGGCATGCAGAGCGTTGCATTGCTTCGCAGTCAGGTGAGGCTTGTTTTTGAATCGGAAGATCTTGCGGGACTGCAACTATTAGAGATTTGCAAGATTCGCCGCGATGCCGCGCAACAAACGGGTTGGCGGATCGATGAAAATTATTATCCATCGACGTTAGCCATCAATACGTGGCCCGACATGTATTCGACTGTACGGCGCATCTACGATTTGATTGGAGAGAGGCTGACGCAATTGAATCGAATCATTGACAGTCGCAACATCAATTTTGATTCGCAAACTCCGGGTGATGTTGAAAAATTGATGTTGATGCATGCTTTGAATGAAGCATATGCCGAGTTGAGTCTAGTTGCGTTGACTCCGGGGGTGCATCCGTTTGATGTATATGCTGCACTGGTGCGGATCATAGGACGCTGTTCGATATTTGGTAGCAATCGTATTTTGCCTCGAGTGTTACCCTACAATCATGATGAGTTGCAGCCCATCTTTATTTGGGCTTGGGAGCGAATTCGCGAATTGATTTTCTTGGTTCAAGATGAGCCGTTGCATGTCTTCCCATTTGAGGGAAGTGGTTTGGGCATGTTGGTGACCTTGCCAGCGGAATACTTATCCAATGATTGGGCATGGTACTTTGGGATTCAACCGATCGATATGAGTCCCACCGAATTAGCGCGTTCCGGAATGATCCAGGCTTGGGACTGGAAGCTTGCGGCCGCTGACGATGTGGAGAGAATCTTCAGAGAAAAAGCCAAGGGGCTCAATATTCTCGCCCCGAGCAAGACCGAGTCAGGCTTACCTTCGGTGCTAAAGGATCGACGTGGTTGGCTGCTGTGGGCTATCACAGAAGATGCCATGTGGGATCGAGCGAGGCTTACTTTTCGGGTTGCGGTACGCGTCAGCGAAAAACAGATTGCTAATCTAGACACTTTGAATAAAAGTAGAAGATTACTGCTGAACATCAATTACAAGACCTATGGGGTCGAAATGGCGCTATTCGCAGTACGAAAGCGATTGGGCTAGAAGACGGGTGTAGACGGTACGGTTCTCCACTTTGACAAGATTAAAAATGAGGCAGGGCCGGTATGGAAAAACTGTATTGTGACGCGGTCGATCCAGTATTCTTGGGAGCGCTGCAATTCTTGCGCAAAATAGATGCTGGCCAAATTGTACCGCTCGCCGATGTTCGAACGGCGCTCAAGCAATTGATTGAGCAAGGTGAACGGATGATTGGCCCGAAGCCGGAATGGAAGCTCATCAAGTATGCGTTGTGCTGTTGGGTTGATGAAATTTTCAGTAACTCCAACTGGCCGGATAAAGGGCTTTGGAAGGAAAAGCCTTTAGAGAAGGAATTTTTTGGTGACCGAATCGCGTTTCATGAGTTTTTTGAAAAAGCGAGTGAAGCGGCTGCCGCATCACACACCAATGCTTTAGAGGTTTACTATCTTTGTGTGGTGCTTGGTTTTCGTGGCGTGTACCGAGGTGCGGATCAGCCGCAGCGAATCCAAGAACTCGAGCGACTCAACTTACCCAAAGATCCTGCCGAGTGGTGTCGTGAAACGGCTAGGTCATTGAAGGCTAGGCATTCACTCCCTCCGTTTTCCGAAACGGTTCGTCCGCTGCGAACCAATGAAGCCCAGCAAGGTAAGCAACAGCTTTTGTTGTCTGCTATTTTAACGGCCTTATTGGTGGCCAGCGCGCTGGGGGGCTGGTACTTTGCATTGCAAAAATTTAATTCTTCATCCAAGCAGGAAGAGAAGGTCACGCGGCAGAGTACCTTTGAGGTTCCTGGATTTTCATGATTTGTCTGGTAGCTCAGCATCTTCCCGAGGGAGTCTCTGAGCGTGGGACTTGTTGCGTCATACGGATCATTTCTGACAATCCAAAAAAGTTCAAAATAACACCATGTTTATCAATTCGATTTTATCGTTTTTGGATGCCATGATCTCGCCGGTTCGAAGCGCATTCCATTGGTTTGCGCAGTGGGTACCGGGTATGCGACGTTTCGCCGAACTTCCCCTGCCATGGTTAGTCGCTTGGACAACCTTCCTGGTGCTGGTTGTCTTGGTAACTGCCGATGTGTTGCTTTACATTTACAGCGATGCCAAAAAAGGAGAATTCTACGGCGACCGTCTTCCGTGGATCCTCATATTGATTCCGATCATTACCGTTTTAGCTTACTTCTTGACCTACCTGCTGATGCAAAAAGAAGTGTCTCGATATCCGGACATCGATTTGCAGTGGAATGAGGGGCTGCAGCAGTTGTCACAGCAGGGAATCGCAGTCGATGATACACCGATTATTTTGGTGTTGGGCGCAGAAGATGGGAAAATGGTTGGGCAATTGGCCGACTGCATGGAGACGGCCTTCGCGGTCAACAACGCCCCCTTAGCGGGTCAAGGTTTGGTCTTTTTGGCCAATCAAAATGCCATCTATGTATTTGCCAATGGTTGTAATCGGCTGTCGAAATTATCTTTGAATCGTCAAGCGGCGCCCGTGCCAGAGGCGTCCGATCGCGGCTTGCCGAAACGAGGCAACAAAGTGGCAACGGCAACCTTGGACCATGATGGGGCGCCCGAAGATCGCCGCGCTGTCGATTTTGGAGAGCTGGCTAGCGATTCTCTCGAGGCAAGAAGGATGCCGAGATTTGGTGGCCGCAAGAACTTGGAAACGCTGGAAGAAGATCCCGCTTCCGAGATGATTATCAGTCCTGTTCCAGTCGTGATGGGAGTCGAAGCTAAATTGTCGGCCGAAGAGCAAGCCCTCTGCAGTGATCGACTTGAATATTTGGTGCAGCTCATTTGCCGCACTCGATATCCGGTGTGTCCAGCCAATGGGCTCCTCGTGATGCTTCCTTACGAATTGGTAGAAAGCAGTCCTGCAGCGACACAGTTGGCATTACAAGAAGATATGCGGGTCTTGCAGCAACACCTGCGAGTCCGCGTGCCTGCGATTGCTTTGGTTACCGAAATGGAAAAGCAGGATGGCTTTGTTGAAATGATCGATCGCCTTGGACTGGAGAAGGTCCGGTTTGCGCGATTCGGCAAGGGTTGTGAAACATTAGGTGAAGCTTCGAAATCAAGATTAAGAAGTGTTGTGATTCACGCGGTGGCGAGTTTTGAGAAGCGAATTTACGAATTGTTTGGCCGCGCCGAAGCGATGCGCAAGAAAACCAACGGACGTCTCTACACATTTATGGCGAGACTGCGAACTAAATTTGAAGAAAACCTGGCCATCATTATTTCGGAAGGCTTTGGACAGGATGAGCCTGGTAAAGATCCTGCCAATGAGCCGATGTTCTTCAGCGGTTGTTACTTCGCCGGCACGGGCGACACGGCAGAGAAACAGGCTTTTGTGTCAGCTACCTTTGATAAGCTGGTGGAGAACGACGCTGGGCTATTGGAATGGAATTCGATCGCCTTGAAAGAGGATCGAGGGTACCATCATGTTGCCAATTTTATTATGACCCTCGGTGGACTCGCCCTGCTGGCCCTTCTGGGCCTAGCGGTGTGGATCGTCTGGCAGGTCGCTTCGGTAGGCTAGAGAGAAAATGAGTTGCCTAGAGGCGCTTGGCTAACGACTGCGAAGATTTCCAGCGTTTTTCAGTATTAGGCTATCGTTCCTGCATCGGACTCTGGGCTTCCTTCGCTTTATTCACCCTAAAGTATTGTTTTGGGTGGAATTGATGGGGGTTTGGCTAAACTTTAGCGGTCAAAAAGAGTTATTCGATTAAGCAGAACTTCTCTTGAAGTAACAGAAATTTGGATTTTTCTGCAGTTCGGACCCGAATCAAACAACGTTGTGAAAAATGGAATTACATGCATGGATTGCGGTAGTTCCCTGTATTCTCCTATCCAATGCTTAGTCGGCCGGGCTGACAGGACGAAAGACCATGGCTCAAAATACTCGGAAAGTTCGGACTCGTTTAGGACTAAGTGCCCTGTTGCTTGCATGCAGCGGATGTGTGGCCCCAAATCCACCTGTCGCCACCATTTGGCAACGATTAGGCATTCCTCAAGCGGACGCCGCATTTCGCTCCGGTGTCCTCAATAAGAGCGGCAACTTCCCTCAATTAGAGAAGAAACCACCGCTGTTACCGATCTCAGATCCCCAAAACTTGGCCTCTGATAATCCGCTTCTGAAGAATGCGGCAGAGATCAAAAAGGATAAAGATCTGAAACCACAAAAGATTAAAGCACTCAAGTATTTGGCGAGCGTGGGCTGCGTCTGTCCAAGCGAGAAGGACAAAGTCGAAGAAGCTCTCCTGCAAGGTTTGAATGACTGCGATTGCGAGGTGCGACAAGCAGCTTTAGAAGCAATCTGTGCGGCAATCAAGACTTGTGGTCCATGCGGTATTAACCCTTGTGGCAGCAGTTGCTGTACCGAGGCGATCCGCAAGAAACTTGACGAGATGGCCAATAAAACCGACGACAAGGGTTGCTTCCTCGAACCAAGTGCGCAGCTCCGTGCTACTGCGGCGGCAGTGTTGGCAGCTTGTCCACCCGAGGATGTGAAGCCCGAGCAGGATAAGGGCATCAAGGGAGAAGGGGAAGAACCCAAAGCGGAAGGGGAAGCAGAACCCTCTGCCACCGAGCCATCTCCCTCGGATGCTGCCGAGCCAGCCGCGTTCCAACCAGACAGTATCCGAGTGAAAGTCAGCGCACCTGGATATGGCGAAGTGGAAGTATCTCCCGTGATCTATCAAGCGCCGGTCAGCAGCGAAGTTGGTAGCACAGCGTTTACCGAAGAGCAGAAGAAACATTTGGTGAAATGTGTTCGAGTCGACGCTTCGGACGTGGAAGAACAGCTCGTTGTGGTGCTTCCAGGTGTTTACAATCTGAATGTTGCGTCCAAGATGGCGGTTGTATCGAGCAACTCGGATGTCACGATGGGCGAAGTGGTCGCTGTCGACGGAAGCAAAGTGACACTTAAGCTTGAAAACACCACTCAAAAACAAGAGTTGATCGCTGGTGGTGCCAGTGTAGGTTTGGTCGCCGAATAGGTTTTCTCCAACTCGAATCGACAAAAAAGCTCGAACACCCCCTGATTTTCGATGACGAAAATCAGGGGGTGTTTTTTGTTGGTGCCCTTTCCTATCCACGTTATACTGTGGCTGCTCATAGGCGAGGCTGCAACGAAGGGGGGGGTATGTCTGGTTGGAGAAAGAACGATCCAAAATCGAAACCGCGTTCCAACGGTTCTAGGGCTGACAGTTCTAGCGCTGAGGGTTCGAGAACTAGTGCATCAAAACCGGGGATCGATCAACAAACGCCCGAATCCAATTCTGCTGGTTGGCGCAGGAGTGGCTCTGCGACCAATGCCAATTCAGGTTCCTCCAAGAAGACAGGCTGGCGCGGTGGTCGGACGGTCGAGTCTCCCACTCAACCTTCTTCGAAACGATATTGGTTGCTCACTGCCGTTGTGCTGATGTTTACGATTTCAGCCATCTTGTTTTTGAAGAGTCTGTGGGAACGAGAGAAGAAAATTGAGGTCGTGCTCTTTCAACGAGGAGTTGACGCGTCTCAATTGGATTCGATTCCACTAGGTTTGATGCCTCTTTCTCAACAGTGGTCCGGTGTTAATCGCGACAATTGCCGCGTTTCCTTGTTTCATCAATTCGAAGATAACGACAGAGAGACACCGCTGTTGATGGTGGTGCAGTCGGAGGTTGATGCCCAGCAAGTAAAGAAAGATGTAAATGCGATTCTATTGGAATGTCTGGGGAAAATGCGTCCCAATACATCGGCTCTTGTTGTCTTGGATCTAATTTCGTCTCCCAAGTCCATCCCACTGCTTAACTATCTTGATCCGGCGCGGAGTGTGGGGCAATCGACTGATTTTTATGCAGAAACAGAGGCGGTTTGGGGCGAACTACTGCAATCGGCGGAAGTTAAGTCGAGAGAAAAAAACCTGATGTTGTTTGTGGCTAACTCCGCATCTCAATCTCAAGCGTGGAGTGCGCCGGAACTCAATGGAAGTGTATTGCAAAACTTCTTGATCGATGCGTTGAGCAATCCAGAGTGCGATGCCAATAAGGATTACAATGTTACGGTTGATGAATTGGAAACTTTCGTTAAGCAGCGTGTTGCGGACTGGGTTAAAGCGCGTCGAGCAGCGATTCAAATCCCCAAAATTTTGATCGCGGATGAAACGCTGCGACAGAGAACACTTTACAAGCGAGTTTCCAATAACTGGATCAATCAATATGTTGGCAGGCGTCGCCAGCAAACAACCCCGACAGCCACTCAACCGGCTACCGATGGGATTGAGATCGTTCAGCGAAATTGGAATAAGATCGATACTCTGTGGGCTCAGTATGAGATTCTTCTCAATCGTAAAACGTATCGCTGGGCACCGGAGCGACTAACGCGGATAGCTCACGGTTTAACCATGCTGGAGCATTATGCGGAGAGAGTTGACATCGAGAAACAACCATCCGCCAGTCGGCTCTTGAAAACCGTGGAACTGGAGTTCGATGCTTGTCCCAAGATTCCTCCGAGCCGAATTGATTTCAACACGTTAGGGGTCGATTTTGCGGTGAGTGGTGTCGCGCAGGCAGAGTATGCCCAGATCGCCCAGTGGGGTTCCGAACTTCCCAAGTACCTAGAACCTCTGGACGGCGCCGCGGATCGACAGCAGGGGCAGGGAGCGGAAGCTAAACAATCCGCTAAAGATAAATCCAGTAATGGTTCGGCGAGTGCTGATTCTGTCTCGAGCGGCAATGGAAACAACCAAGGGCAAGGCGGTAATTCCGATAGCACGGCGGCAGGCAATAAAGATGTGTCCACCCAAAACGTCATGAGCGCTACGAACCCTCGAAACGACTTGACCCAAATGGATCATACGATTTTGTCCTGGTTGGCGGCGTGTCAGTTTCCAAGTTCAAATAGTCCTGAGAACTTTCGACAGTTTATGGACCTGGGATTGAGCAAAGCGGATACTTTATCGCCCTCCCCTACCCTGCAATTTCTCAAGCTTCTACGAAACGACTCCTATTGGTTCAAAACCTCGCAAGTATTCGATACACCCACTAAGACTCGATTCGCGCAAACACTCGGTCCGAGCCTGAAGAGGCTGGATCAATGGATGAAGTTAATATTTACGCAGCGACGTCCAGATGCGGTGTTGAAGCTGGCTGGGTCATTAGATGAAATTTCCACGGAAGTTCAGAACCAAATCGTGGATCGCTGGCTGGTGGGTAAATTGCCAGGCGATGATGTGCTGGGTGGACTCGAGGTGCGGTTATCGGAACTGGATCAAAGTTTAAGGACTTGGGAACAAGCGTTGGATGCACGAGATGAATACTATCTCTTTCGCCCCTATTTGATCTCGTGGTTGGTTGCTACGAGTGAATTTGCGGATAACTCTGACCAAACTGCGCTCAGACAAGCCACTGAGAAAATCAAGCAACTCGATGAGATGTTCGGAAATTTTGGAGAGGGTTCAGATCAAGTTGTTGCAGCTCAGTTGGTTGAACGCTGGAGTGCTGCACTTGAGGAATATAGGCGACTGGGGTTTTATAAGCATCGCGAGGGTGAATCAAAACGATCCGAAGCATCTTTCCAGTGGCTGAGAGTTACACGTGGCTTGCCCATCGCATTGGACGAAATTGGCCGTCGCGAATTGCGTTCGAAAATGGTGACCTACATGGTCGGCAAGGCCGATATCAACGTCGGAAAAGGGGATCTGAAGAGCGGGCAGCAAACCGATAAAGAGAAGGATGATCAGCAGAAGCGAACGGACTTTTTGAACGATCTTAGTGGCAAGTTTCCACTGGACTCTCTGGTGCGGGCTGGGGAATTGCCACAGGAAGACAGGACCTTCCAATCGCGTTGGTTGCGCAGTCCGGACACGCTGTTTTATGAGGCCATCTACCAGCAGCTAAGCCAAGCCGCCAGCGCTAAAGATCGAGGTGATACGATTTGGAGCCTTTGGGTTCGTGATCATTCGAGTTGGTTGCAAAAATTAGTTCTACAGCGAATGAGCTGGGGGAATGGAAGCGACGGAACCGAATCGCTCCCGTACTATCAGCGACTGGCGCAAGCGGTGGGCGTGATCGAGATCGCGAACGCCGGCAGTGGAACTCAGGCTGAGGAAACTGCCTCCCTGGACGATGAATTGAATTCGACGCTGACGGAGGTCAAAGAAAAAATTGGACGTTTCCGTTTCACTGTAAAAGGAGACGTTAAGGCGACGTATGAAGCGGACTCGTTACCCGATGGTGGCTTGCAATACCCAGTAAAACTTGGCGGTGAATTGCTCTCCACCTGGGGAGAGGTAAGGGAAATCAACAGTTGGGTCGACGCGTCGGGAAGAGGATTCGCTGCCGCCGTATTTCAGGCGAATTTGGATGGGAGTGATTCGTTTAGTTTTAATATGCAGGAGTTCAGTGAGTCGGGGATTCGGGGCGAGATCGTAGGGACTTTTCGAGGAAACCGGTTCGGGCAACCCTTTATTCGTGAACCTGCGTCTCGGCAATTTGTCGAAACCAGTTTAGAAAGGAATTTAATGCCCGCCATTTTGAGCGTGGAGGGAATCAAAGCACCCAGGTTAAATGTGGTGTTTGCCATCGATATTTCCAACTCGATGAACCAGGCGGCTCCGGTGGCGGAAGGTAAACGTGGCACGCGACTGGGACAAGCAAAAGCCATCATGACGGACAGCTTGACCCTGTTGAAGAAGGAATACCTTGAAAAAGGGATCGTCGGTCAAGTCAACGTTGGATTGGTTTTGTTCAGCAAAGATGTTAGCGCGATACCCGTGGAAGACATACTCACTGTCCTGGAGAAGTTTGAGAACTATATTCCCCTGGAAGGACAAGGAGAAACAAAGTTGGTCGATGGGTATCAAAGGGCTATCGAGATGCTAGACAAGAAAACGACCGAAGAGTGTTTGGTGATTGGCATCACGGATGGTATTGATACCTCAGAGAATAAGGGGCTACAAGCTAAGGATATCAATGCGTTCTTAGCCGATAAGCTGCGAAGTTCACCTCATATTCAGTGCCTGTTATTGCAAGCGGCTTCCAAGGACACCTTTGTCGGGGAGATGGTGAATAAGGAAACAGATGAGAAATTGAAGTCTGAGGCTGAATCGCACTGGACCGAGCAGTGGAAGGTTGCGCAGGAGAGTCTAGGCAAGCTTGAAGCCAATAGTCGCGGTCAGTTTGTTTGGTACAAGGAAAACCAAATCAATTCCAAGAATATGATGGATCAAATCAATCGTATTTTACCTGGAACAGAAGTCGTTGTGGATGGAACGGTGGCGATCGAGGATCGGCGGATTCTCCTGTCGCAAAATGCAAGTCTTCCCACGGGTATCCATTTCGGTCCAAGGGGCGATAAATCGGCGGGGCCTTTGCAACTTTGGAGCGAAGGGATTAGCGGCTGGGGCGTTACGGTCAAGCAAAAAAATCGACGGGTGCAGGGAGATAATTCGGGGCGTCGTGGCTTTGAGGGGCGATATGGCCCCTTTCCGGTCTGGGGTGGTGAGAATATTAAATTGGTTTTTGATCAAAGCAATGGTTCGCTTTATCGCAAAGATGAGGATGAACGACCCGAAATTCATCAGGAGATGCTTGGGGAGCAATGGATCATGTCTCGGTTGCTGAAGGGACCGGATGGCTTGAGTGTCAATATTGGATTTGGATGCGATGTCACGCGTTCTGTTGAACGACCGGAGTTGATTTTTGTCGAACAAAGTCAGAACGGGAAAAAGATCCCGCTGAGTTGCGATTTTGTGTACAAGCTGGGGCTTAAGGTTCAACATGCCGCAAGTTTTTTAGAGGTATCCGATCATTGGATTGAACGAAAGACGGCAACAGAGCGAGTTCGAATGGATCATCGGATTTGGACCGTTCGCCGCAGTAGTGCACTGAGTCGATTTTATCTACCTGCGATCGGGCCGATTGCCGAGGCGAGCAACAGTGGCGATTCGGTGGAACTCGGCGACGCGTGGCAAGGAGAAAAATTACCCGAAGTCAAGGTGCGGCGCTATGTTCAACAGGGTAGTAAAAAAGAGCAGGTCGAGATCTATGTGTCCGGCGAGAATGCAACGGAGTGGTTTTTAACACTCGTTGGCAATGTTTGGAAAGAAGTGAATGTCAAGATTTCCACGGATAGGAAATGGATAAGAAAAACATACACCATCACGGAAGGATTCTCGGGCCAAACGTTGCAAGCGGTTCTGATCTCCGCTGAACAGTTGCGTCAGGCGGGAGATGAAAGTGCGGCCAGAAAAGATGGCTTGATTGAAATGTTTGAGTTTCCAAATCTTTTGGAATCCTCATGGTAAGTGGGAGATCGCTAAGCGGAATTGGCAGTTCTTATTGGCGATCGAAGTGAAGCTGCGGTTTGTGCGTGGCTTGAGAAATGGGGTCTTGCTCTTGAGTGATCCACTTGAAAATTTGAGAGGTGCTTCGTGAGTTCTGGCAATTCATCGTCCGGTGACTATTTTTCGGAACCAGCCTTCAGTGAGGTGCGAGGTGTCTTTAAGAGTCAAAGTGGTATCGCGGGCTTGTCGGATAGGGAATGGCAGAGGCTTCGGGAAATTGCGCATCAAGCAGCGGTTGAGGAATTAGGATTTCTGGAAACAACAACGTTGCTAGTGGAAGGTTTGTTGCTTTTGCGTCAGGGTGGTCTGTTTAGAGACGGCGGTCGTTTGCGAGGAATGTGCTCGCATATTGCTGCTACGCTGATCGGGGACCCTCATGGACGAGTGCGCATGGTTGAGTTTCAAAGGCATTTATTGAAAGAGCCAAGTCGAGGTTAACCATGTCCGTAAATACCGAGGAATTAATGTCAGAGGGAAGAGCGTTGGTGCGATCGATTGCGATTCGCATCTTTCGCAATATTCCTGTACGGGTGGACCTGGATGACTTGATCGCGTACGGAGAGTTGGGGCTGATGGAGGCTGCGCGAGATTTTGATGAGGAGAAAGGGGCCCAATTCACGACCTTTGCCTACTATCGGATTCAAGGGGCAATCTACGATGGTTTGGCGAAGATGACCTGGACCAGCCGGGCTCGTTTGAGGCGAATCAAATTTGAGCGAGCTGCCAATGCGGTGATGTCCGAGGATGCGGAGGTCCAGGGGGAGAACGCTTTGTCGCAGCCAGCCAGTGGAGAGTGGTTTGCCAAGGTGACCAACAAACTGTCGACTGTTTACATGATGAGTGAGTTCGAGGATCAGGAGGGAGGCAGTTACGATTTTGAGGATCCTAACGGTGATGCGACCGGTCCGGTACTTCACAAGGAGGCAAACGATCAATTGCGCAAAGCGGTGGAAAAACTTCCCCATGCGGAAAAAAGATTAATCTCGTTGGTGTATTTTGAAGGCTATACTCTTCAGGATGCGGGAGAGCAGTTGGGCTATAGCAAATCTTGGACGAGTCGTTTGCATGCGCGCATTTTGGAGTCGCTTTCCCGCGAGTTGCAGAAACTTGGCCTTTCCCACCTGTAGGCTTTTCCCCCTTTTTTTGGCAGATTGAGTTGGCTATGTCCTACGACCTAACCCTCGATATCGACGTTCTTTTGGCACCGATTTCCGAGGC
The DNA here is from genome assembly GCA_044359485.1 of Pirellulaceae bacterium. Classification (GTDB taxonomy): domain Bacteria; phylum Planctomycetota; class Planctomycetia; order Pirellulales; family Pirellulaceae; genus JAFLCP01. Next base: position 25,334 of record JBIKMB010000018.1, read on the forward strand.
TTTGCCGTGTGGGGAATCACGCGAAAACAGTTCCAGCGTCGAATTATCTCGGGCGTTTGCGGTGGTATCTGGGGAGTGGCATGCTGCTAAAGCCCAAGAAAAGAAATGGTCGAACAATCAGTTGCTTTTTGAAGGGCGCGATGCCTCCGTCACCCACGCAGCTTGGCAACCGATCGCGGAGAAAGCCATGGAGTACCTGCAGCGATACTCCAAGGATGCTCGAATTCTATGTTCTCTCATCGAATCGATGACGCGGTTGAATGGATTCAATGGTTTGCAGCAATCCTTGTCTTTATTGAGGCAATTGCTGGAGAGATATCCAACAGCCTTGAATCCTCGACCGCAAACTCCGGACGGCCCGGAACCGGCCGAAGAGTTCGCCCCGTTCGATTCGATCAGCAGTAATTTGATTTCGAACGTTTTCTTGGAAGGAATTCAACAAGCCAGTGTGTCGAGTTCCTCGGAGTTTCGCTTAGTCAGTTTTTATAACTATGAACTGGCTAAATTTTTCGATGAAGCGAATCTTGATGAAAAGGTCAAGGAGCAACTATTGACGGAAGGACAATTGACGCAGGATCGTTTCAATCAGTCTTTTCGTCGGATTCCGAAGGAAGATCTGCAGCAAACGCAGAAGGATATTGGGGGCTCCTTAGAAGAAGCCAAGAAAATCAATGCGTTAATACTCAAGCTCCGCCCGGAAAATGCTCCTGCAGATATTTCGATTAGCAACACGGTGACCTTGCTGGAAAGAATAGAAGCTTGGTTCCTACAGTTGGCTGCCAGTAAGTTGAGCGAGAATAAGGTTGTGGCAGGCGATCAAAAAGGGGGCTCTGGGGGGACTTCCGCAGCCTCCCAAGGTGTAGCGATTTCGGGGAACGGTGTCGCTATTTTGGAGGGGCAGTTGCAGAATCGGGAGCAAGCCTTCGAGCAATTGCTGAAAGTTGCAGAGTATTTTCGCAAGACCGAGCCACATTCCCCAATTTCTTATTCTTTGGAGCAGGCGGTGCGTTGGGGTAGGATGCCGCTGCCTCAATTCTTGGAAGAGGTTCTGCAAAACGGCGATGCATTAAGTGAAGTTTATCGCCGTATTGGTTATCGACCCAAAAACACGAGCGAGTGAGCCCCCCGTTCTTCGAGGGTATTCGCTTGGATTGATGCGGTCGACTTGACATGTGAATCATCCCAATTTGCAGGGTTACAATTTGACTTTGGGATAGAAGTTATGGATACTCTGGCTGTTGCCCGACAAAACATTTAGCCTTCTGGATTTTGCTTTGGGAGTTATCGATGAGTTCGATCCATAGTAAGTTGAATCGTGTTCGTAAACCGATGGTTCATATTACCTACGATGTACAAGTAGGCGATGCCACTGAGAAACGGGACATTCCATTCGTTATGGGAGTGCTCGGCGATTTCACTGGGAACAAACCGGGGCAAGCGCTTAAGCCGCTGTCGGAACGCAAGTTTATCGAAATCGACCGCGACAGCATTGACAATGTGATGAAACGCATGTCGCCGGGTTTGAGCTTAGAAGTGGATAATGAATTAGAACCGGGCAAAGGTGGAGAGAAATCTTCGATCAAGGTGAACCTGAAGTTCGAAAGTATGGAAGATTTTTCGCCGGCACGCGTCGCTCAGCAAGTGCCCGCGCTAAAGAATCTTTTGGAGATTCGCAACAAATTGCAAGACTTGTTGCCGACACTCGACTTGAGCGAGGATTTGGAAACGACCTTAGAGGATGTTCTGAAAAACACCGAACACCTCAAGGCTCTTGCGCGAGAATTAGGTATCGAAGATAAATCGGGCCAATAGTAAGCCATTCGAGAAGCAGCCTGGCAACGCAAATTAAAATCCATAATCCGCTACCAAGAGAATCGGAGAACTCCTAATGAGTCAAGAGAATAAAGAGCAACAACCGCAAGCGCAGAGCGTAACGTCGGAAGAAAGAAGTTTTTTATCCGACGCGATCAAGGCGACGAAGAAAGAAGATACAACCCGAGCGAAGAGTTTGATCCAAGCCTTTGTGGAAGAGGCGAGCAAGGGAACACTGAAATTCGATAAAAACATTTCTCGCTCGATTCGCAACGCGATCTCCGGTATCGACGAAGCGATCAGCAAACAATTAGCCGCTGTGATGCATCACCCGGACTTCCAAAAATTGGAAGGTTCGTGGCGCGGTCTAGAGTACATGGTCAAGAATAGCGAAACGGGAACGCAACTGAAGATTCGAGTGATGAATTGCTCGAAGGATACGTTGCGAAAAGATTTGGAAAAAGCCGTTGAATTTGACCAAAGCGAAATTTTCAAGAAGGTTTATACCGATGAATTCGGTATGGCCGGCGGTGTTCCTTATGGGGCTTTGGTGGGTGACTATGAATTCAGTAATCATCCGGATGATGTTGCCTTATTGAGAAATATCTCGGGTGTTGCAGCAGCTTCCTTCTGCCCATTTATTTCGGCGGCCTCCCCTGCCCTCTTCGGCTTCAAAGATTGGCGAGACCTCAATAAGCCTCGCGATTTGGCAAAGATTTTCGATTCGATCGAATACACCGCATGGAACAGTCTGCGACAAACCGAAGATTCGCGTTTCTTGGTGATGACCATGCCGCGAACCTTGGCCCGGCTTCCCTATGGAGCCAACACCAAGCCGATCGATGAATTCAACTTTGAAGAAGTCGAATTGGGGGCTGATGGTGAGCCGAAGAGTATCGATCACAATCAGTATTGCTGGATGAGCACGGCCTACGTTATGGGAGCACGTTTGACGGATGCTTTCGCGCAGTACGGTTGGTGCACTGCGATCCGCGGTAAAGAAAATGGAGGTTTGGTACAAAACCTACCGACGCACGTGGTTACGGGTGAAGATGGCGATAAAGAATTGAAGTGCCCCACGGAAGTGCCGATTTCCGATCGTCGCAATCCCGAGTTGTTTAAGCTCGGTTTCAGCCCGCTGTGTCACTATAAGAGCACCGATCATGCGGTATTTTTTGGTGGCCAGACCGTTCAGAAGCCGAAAGTTTATGAAGGCAAGGACGGAGCCGAAGCGACGGCCAACGCCGCTTTAAGCGCCCGCTTGCCCTACCTGATGGCTTGTTCTCGCATCGCTCATTACCTCAAGGTTATCGCCCGAGATAAAATCGGATCGTTCATGCAGCGCGAAGATTGTGAGCGTTGGCTGAATAACTGGATTATGAACTATCGAAGTGCCGATCCAGATCCATCGCCTGAAACCAAAGCGCGATATCCACTTCGTGAAGCGCTCGTTACCGTTCAAGAAATTCCAGGTCAGCCCGGCGATTACAATGCTGTGGCCCAAATCACGCCTTGGATACAACTTGAGTCGTTAACGACTTCGATGCGTTTGGTGACTAGAATTCGACGCAAAGAGTAGTTCCTGATCGTTCATCACAGCTTGCGGGGGAGAGCGAATGCCGGAGCCTGGCGCCGGGGGAACTCCTCCACGCGTGAACGCCGAGACATTGTTTCTTGATGATGACTCGGCGGCTTCGCACGTGGACTTGCGCAGCATCGTCGCGCAAGGGGTTTCCAAAGATTGGTCGCGTGAGCCGATTTTGACAGCTACCAGCTCGTCCGGCAGCGCTTCAACGCTCCCTCAGCGAGCTGATCCAGGTGTGGTCGCAAAGCTGAGGCAGTTCCTGGATGCAACCGGCAAGCAGGAATTACTACGTCTTTGGTTGGGTGATAAGCAGTTTGCCGAATTGTCCAAGCTGCCATGGAAGCGTTGCATCGAACAGATCCAAAGGGATGTCGCCCAGTTAGATAGGCTCATTGGCAAGCAACTCAATGCGATCTTGCACCACTCAGACTTCCAACGCTTGGAAGCGAGTTGGAGAGGATTGCAGCATCTGGCCGAGAGCAAGGATCGGTACTCGACCCCCAACACACAATTCGAACTGAAGGTTTTGAATGTACGCTGGCGAGAGCTGCGCAACGACCTAGACAATGGGGAAGAGATCGAGCAAAGTCAACTCTTCAAGAAGGTTTATGAGGAGTGTTTTGGGCAAGCCGGTGGCGATCCATTTACGGCGATTGTTGCCGATTTCGAAGTGCGACCCAATCTGACTAAAGAGCATCCTATCGATGATATGGCCATCGTTCGTGGCTTAGCGCAAATCGGAGCCGCTTCGTTTTGTCCCATTGTCCTCAATGCGCATCCCACCATGTTTGGAATCAAGGACTATGGTGAATTGCGGCATTCGATCAATATCGATGCGATGCACAATAGCCTTGACTTTCTTAGCTGGAAGAAATTTCGGGAAAGTCCGGATTCGAGATTTATCGCGTTGACCATGCCGCGGATGTTGATGCGTACCCCTTATCGAGGACGGGGCAATTCACCGTTTCCTTTCGAAGAGCAGGTCTCGGCTAAGGACGATTATCTGTGGGGGGCCGCTTCTTATGGCTTGGGCGAAGTATTGATTCGCGCAGCTTGTGAAGGGGGTTGGTTTGCAAATCTCCGCGGTGTGAAGCCGGGCTACAATGCGGGCGGTTTGGTAACGGGTTCTGCGCATGACGAATTCAGTACCGAGTCCCCTGGGCTGGCGTTGAAACCACTGACGGAGATTGTCCTGAGCGAAACCTTTGAAAGGGAATTGGCTCGAGCGGGCTTTTTGGGATTGTGCGCTTGCCGCGATATACCTGCGGCAGCGTTCTACTCCTCGGTCACCGTGCAAAAGCCTGCGGAATTTGATGCCGAAGATGCAAGTCAGAGCGCGAAGCTTTCCTCGCTTCTAAATCAGATTTTATGTGTTTCTCGCTTCGCGCATTACATAAAGTGCATTGCCCGCGATAAGATTGGCAGCGGAGTGGAAAGAGAAAAACTCGAGCAATATCTGCGCAATTGGCTCGCGGATTATATGACGCCCGATACCGATGCGACCGAAAGGGTCCGAAGTGAGAAACCGTTGAGGGAAGGTCAAGTTCGAGTCATGTCGCTTCCAGGACGTCCGGGAGAATACAGTTGTATCATCGAGTTAGCACCACATTATGAGTTAGACGATATTTTGGCATCGATGCAGTTTCGCACTCGGCTTGTGAAGCCTTCTGGCAATTAAGAAATTTTTCAACTGGGGATTCATCATTCTATGAACGCACAGGACCTATTCTCCGCCGGAAAACTATCCGAAGCGATTGCGGCTGCTTTGGAACAGGTTCGCAATAAACCCACGGATGTAAACGCTCGTTTTTTTCTAGCGGAATTGCTTTGCTTTGATGCTGCTTGGGAAAGAGCCGATAAACAACTCGATGTGATGATGCAGCAGGCCAGTGAGCCGAATCTCTTCGCAATTTTGTTTCGACAATTGATGCGAGGCGAAGTTGCGCGGGAGCAAATTTTCCGAGATGGAAGAGCCCCTGAGCTGATGGTGGAATTGCCCGAATATGCAAAAGATCAAATTCGCATTTGTTTGGAGTTTAGAACGGGCGATCGCGCGGCCGCTAGGGCGTTGGCAGACCAAGTTGAAGCCGCTCGACCGCAATATGAGGGGAAAATCAATGGTCAGGCATTCAGTGGTGGGGTGCGTGATCTGGATGATAGGATTGGCGTAGTGGCCGAATTCATCACGGCACATGGTAAATGCTTCTGGGTTCCCTGGGAAAGCGTTAAATCGATCGAATTTGAAAAGCCAGCGCGTCCTCTGGATTTGCTTTGGCGTAAGGCCCAAGTGGATATCGCGGGAGGGCCCAGCGGAGAGGTCTATATGCCCGTCCGATATCCTATGCTGGATTCTGCTGCTGCGAAGCCGGAAGTAAAATTGGCGCGTGGGACGGAGTGGGTTGGGGAAGAACAAGAGGCTATTTCTGGAACGGGACAGAGAATGCTTTTGGTCGGTGAGGATCCGATTTCCATCCTGGAAATTCAGTCGCTTGTGCGAGGAGAATAATTCTACGGCTGAGCCGAATCTTTCATCCAGTTCTGGCATTCTGACTGTGGAATACCTTTATGAGTCGCATTCGTCGTGATCAATTGTTGCTTCCCTCGATTTTGGATCGGCTCATCGATGAAGATCCTGGCTCGCAGGTTGAGACACCTCGAACGAGAAATCAGTTGCTGAGGGATCTCAAGAATAGCGTGCGGCGGGATTTAGAAAATTTGCTCAATACCCGTCGCAGCATGTTTCCTATACCCGATTCGCGAGAACGATTGAGGCAATCGACCATAGGGTACGGGATTCCCGATTTTGGCATGATACCTGGGGGTTCGGACGAACGTAGGGAAGAACTGCGCCAAGATGTCGAAGATACTATCCGACGATTTGAAACACGTCTGAAGTCGCTTACAGTCGATCTTGTGATCGATCCGAATGACGCGGCCCGACGCATCATTCGATTCCGAATTGATGGAATGCTGTACGCAGAACCTGCCCCCGAACCGGTAAAGTTCGATTCGCTTCTATCTGTTTCACGACATGAATTTCAAGTAAAGACATTGATGTAATGAATGATCGCCTTTTAGATATCTACGAAAAGGAACTAGCATTCATCAAAGACGAGGCTCGAGAGTTCGCGCGGCGCAATCCCAAGATTGCTGGTCGGTTGCGAATCACCGAGGGGGAAACGGTCGAAGATCCACATGTTTCGCGACTGGTGGAAGCCTTTGCCTTGTTGACGGCGCGGCTGAGACTGAAACTTGAGGATGAATTTCCTGAAGTTTGGCAAGCGATGCTATCGACTCTGTATCCTCAGTATCTTTGCCCGGTGCCCTCGTTCTCGATTTGCGAAATGCGAGTCGCCGAATCGGCTGCCGACAACCCGGTCGGTCTGACCGTCGGTCGAAAATCGCGAGTGGAAGTCGACACGAAAACGGGCGAACGCTGTCGCTGGCGAACATGCTACGAAACCCAATTATTCCCGATGAAAATTGTCAAATGCGACTATATCGAACCCGCTTTCGATTTCGAAATGCCCAAGGAATGGAAGCATGATATTCGCAGCGCGATAAGAATTCGATTCGAAGCGGATTCGGATAAGTTAGCGCTTTCGCAATTCCATCTGAATCAACTCCGCCTGTTTGTGGGTGAAAACGATCCGTTGGGAAATTTGTTATTCGAACAGGTGATGCGCGAGTGCTTGAGCATTGGTGTTTTTGTTTTGCAGAAAGATGCGTTTGGGTTTATCGATCCCAAAACGAAGATAATGCCCGTAGGTTTCTCCAACGATGAGGCCTTGTGGGACCACGACCCGCGTACGCGCAAGGCTTTCCGATTGCTGTGGGAGTTTTTCGTCTATTCCAAAAAATTTCGCTTCATCGACTTAGATATCGGAGATGCCTGGAAAGCTTCGCAGGCCAACAAGCACCTGGACTTGGTGTTTTATTTTCGTTCTAAGAGCGAAAAAATTCAACGCGAGATTCGGCATGATACGATACGACTTGGATGCACACCGATCATAAATCTATTTTCTCAGGCTGCGGAAACCGTTTTTTTAAGTAGTCATCAAGCGGAGTATCATGTCGTTCCTGAATCCAGTCATATGGATAAAGAGGTGATGACTATTGATGATGTGATGACTACCAGCATGGATGGTTCCGAGCAAGTCAAGTATGAGCCGTTTTACTATCCAAGACATGAGCACACCGGCGAAGATAAAGAGCATTATTGGCACTCATCCCGTCGGCGAATATTGACCCCCGATGAAGATCATGATCTGGGTACAGATGTCTTTGTCACGCTCGTAGATTTGAAGCAGAAAAGTACGGCCAAACAAGATTGGACGCTTCATATCCAAACCACCTGCTGTAATCGGGATCTGGTCAAGGAGATTCCGGATATCACGCCGAAGGGTCCGGTGGCTCTTATTCGTGATGTGGGAGGCGGAGTTCGCGGTCAACTGATTTCCCCGCCGACATTGACAAAACGACCACTTCGCAAAGAAGAGTATTATTGGAGACTGATTTCGCACTTGAATTTGAATCATCTATCGCTGATCGAAGTGGATGCCAAAGCGGATGGGCTGAGGGAAGTGTTGAAACTTTATAACTTTAGCGATGCGCCGGAAGCAGCTCGAGCCATCCAGGGGATCGTGGGGATCGGTTACGAACGCTCCGTTGCGCGAGTTCCTACGGCACAAGGTGTTCAATTGTGCCGAGGCATCGATATCGAATTAAAGGTTGAAAAAGATAAGATGACTGGCGTGGGTTTATACCTTTTCTCCTCTGTACTGGATCGTATTTTGTCCTCATTCGTTTCGATCAATTCTTTCACACGCTTCAAAGTCTTGGCGAGCGATCATGAATCCGGACAAGAACCCATTTATGTTGGAGCACCTAGGATCGGCGACCGAATTCTGCTTTGAAATCGGGCCCGCTGGGAAATGGGGAAAAATCCATGACAGACTCCAAAGAAACTGCCACCGATGAAATGTTTGAGCCAACTTGGCTCAGTTTCTATCAGGTGATTCGAAACCTGGAACAAGAATCGAAGGTGCGTATAGGGAGTGACGAAAAAGTCGAGAAGGAGCCGGTCAGGATTTATGCTGATGCGGAGTCGACTTTTCCTGTTGCCGAGTTGGCTAAGATTCGCCATTCGGTAAAGACCGAATTGGAAGTTTCGTTTTTTGGATTGTTTGGTGCCTCGGGTTGTCTTCCAAGGCATTATTCGCAATTGATCCTGGATCGAATCAGGCAGCGCGACTATGCGCTCCGTGATTTTCTTAATATTTTTAATCATCGATTTATATCTCTATTTTATCGCGTCTGGGAGAAGCATCACTATCCCATCGCTTTTGAGACGTCACAATACATTGGTGATACCGATCGGATCCGTCAGGCATTTCAGGGGTTCACCGGCATGGTGCTTGAAGGGCATCACGGTGCATTATCCGTAGATGATTCTGTTTTTCTCCATTATGGCGGGCATTTTTCGAGTCCAGTTCCTCGGTCCGTTGATCTCGAAGCGATGTTGACCGATGTGTTTCAGTTAGACGTTAAGGTACAAGAACTGGTGGGCCAGTGGCTGATGTTGGCTCCTGGCGATCAAAGTCGCTTAAAAGCAACGGCAGCGGAATGTGGCTGGAACAGTTTGGGGAAGGATACCGTTGCGGGAAGCCGAATCTGGGATGTACAGAATCGCTTTCGGTTTCAGCTGGGGCCGATAGCCTACGAGGATTTTTTAGAATTCCTGCCGGATCCCAAGGAGAAAAAGCTTCGTCAATTAATCGATATCACACGCCGCTACGTCGGTCCGCAGTTCGATTTTGATGTGCAGGTTTTGGTCCGTTTTGAAGATATCCCGCCACTACAATTGGGCAGTGCCACTGCGAGGCTTGGCTGGAGCACTTGGTTGGGAACAAGTTCAGACCGTCCGGTTGCGGACGATGCCATATTTCAGCTTCCCGATCAAATGTGATATAACACTGCCGGCCAGCCTTCGCTCGGTTCGCACTAAAATAATGCGTCGCTATTCTATAAACCCTTCGTTTTATATCGGGATCGAAAAATGGTTCAAGTAGATTTGAAAAAACTCTTCGATAAACTAAGTCCCGTTTGCAGCAAGTCTCTCGAGCTTGGTGTGGCTCTGTGCGTCACGCGAACAAATTACAACGTGGAGTTGGAACATTGGTTGTTTTGTTTGGCAGATCGCACCGATTCTGACTTTGTGCGATTGCTTGAATCGTTTCAGATCGATGTCAGCCGGGTGAAAGCCGACCTGACCAAATCGCTTGATCGACTGCGTACGGGCAACGCGAAGTCACCCGGACTGAGTCCTGAAATTGTCGATCTGGCTACCGAGGCTTGGGCACTTGCAACGATCGATTATGGTGCGGGGCAAATTCGTAGCGGGCATTTGATTGTCGCTTTGATGACAAACGACACGTTGAGACGAACGATTTTGTCCGCCTGCCGCGAACTGGATAAAATTTCGGGGGATGGGATTCGCAAGCAGCTGGTGGAATTATGCTTGGGAACCGGCGAAGATAACGAAGCGGTAGCGTTGAAAACGGCCAGTGGCGGAAGAGCTACCGGTACTGCCAGCCCGGGTCGGCCCGCCAATACGCCAACGCTGGATCAATTTACCATCGATTTGACCGCGCGGGCTCGCGATGGAAAGATTGATGCGGTGCTCGGTCGCGACTTTGAAATTCGACAGCTCATCGATATCTTGACGCGGCGCCGGCAAAATAACCCAATCTTAACTGGCGAAGCGGGGGTGGGGAAAACGGCCGTTGTGGAAGGCTTTGCTCTCCGCATCGCGGCGGGCGACGTCCCTGATGTGCTCAAAGATGTACAACTGCGAACATTGGATTTGGGACTGTTGCAAGCGGGGGCCGGCGTCAAAGGAGAATTTGAAAATCGTCTGAAATCGGTGATCGATGAAGTTAAAGCTTCGCCACAGCCCATCATTCTTTTTATCGACGAAGCGCACACGTTGATTGGCGCAGGGGGAACGGCTGGCCAAGGTGATGCCGCCAACTTGCTCAAACCTGCATTGGCGCGAGGAGAATTGCGCACCGTAGCTGCTACAACCTGGGCCGAATACAAAAAGTATTTCGAAAAAGATGCGGCTTTAGCTCGAAGATTTCAGGTGGTTAAGGTGGAAGAGCCCTCCGATGCCGTGGCGATCGAAATGGTTCGAGGCCTCAAAAATACTCTCGAGAAACATCATAAGGTCGAGATCCTGGATGAAGCTGTGATCGATGCGGTAAAGCTATCGAGTCGTTATATCAGCGGTCGACAATTGCCCGATAAGGCGATCAGTTTGATCGATACCAGCTGCGCACGAATCAATTTGAGCCAGTCGGCGACACCCCCTGCGATCGAAGATACCCAGCGCGAAGCATCTCGATTGAAACTCAATCGCGATATATTGCAGCGAGAGATGGCGACCGGCGCGGACCACACCGTAGCGATCGCCAACTTGACCTCGGAAATCGAAGCCTGCGAACAAAAGCTGTCGATTTTGAGGGAACGCTGGGAGAAAGAAAAAGGTCTCGTGGTAAAGATCCGGGAGATCAAGGGACAGCTTATGGGGGCAGCGGAGCCCGCGAAACCAACCAAGGATGGACAAGCCCCAAGCCCTCCTCCCACGGCTGCTCAAATCGAGCAGTGGAAGAGCGAACTGAAACAGCTGCAGCATGAATTGACAACCATTCAAGACCAAGAGCCACTGGTTCATCCGGTGGTCGACAAACAGGCAATAGCTGAGACGGTATCCAGTTGGACTGGTATACCTGTGGGGCGGATGGTGGCCGATGAAATCCAGACGGTCCTAAATTTGCATGAGTTATTGGAAAAGCAAATCGTAGGTCAGTCCCATGCATTGCAGCGAATCGCCCAGTCGATTCGAACGTCGCGAGCGGGGCTGAACGACCCGCGAACTCCCATTGGTGTTTTTCTCCTAGCGGGCACAAGCGGCGTCGGTAAAACCGAAACCGCAATCTCACTGGCGCAATTGCTGTACGGTGGTGAGCAGAATATGACGGTGATCAACATGTCGGAGTTTAAGGAAGAGCACAAAGTATCGTTGTTGATGGGATCTCCGCCAGGATACGTTGGTTACGGAGAAGGTGGTGTTCTTACCGAAGCGGTGCGGCGTAAACCCTACTCGGTCGTTTTGTTGGATGAGATGGAAAAAGCCCATCCTGGCGTGCAGGATATTTTTTATCAAGTCTTTGATAAAGGGACGATGAAAGATGGTGAAGGGCGAGATATCGATTTCAAGAATACCGTGATCTTGATGACAACCAATGCGGGCACCGACCTGATCAAAGGTTTGTGCTCCGACCCAGATACGGCTCCCGGTCCAGATGCTTTTACCGAAGCTTTGTTCCCTGAATTGTTGAAAACCTTCAAACCGGCTTTCCTGGGGCGACTGGCGGTGATCCCCTATTATCCGCTAGCCGAGGATGTGATTCGCAAGATCATCGTGCTCAAACTGGGGAAGGTCGGAAAACGCTTACGAGAAAACTATAACGCCGAGTTCGGCTACTCCGGTGAATTGATTCAATTGATTTCGGATCGGTGCAAAGAAGTTGACACTGGAGCCCGAAACATTGACCACATCCTTACTCGATCGTTGTTGCCCGAGTTGTCTGCCGAATTGCTAAAACGACTTGCCTTGGGTGAATCGGTGACGAAAGTTCACGTGTCGGCAACTCCTCAACAGCAGTTTGCTTTTGAGATCCAGTAAAGTCTAGGGGGCTTAGTGGTGGGTGTTTGCTGCCAAGGGAGCGGCAAACACCCTGAGTGGCTCGCTGTTTGGCCCAAGTGATGAAAAATCGCTTCTTTTTGGGCAACCCCAGGCGTCAACATCCGACAATCCATGTTGCTGAAGAGAACTTAGACGCTTGCGCGTCGTCTTGATAGCGATGGATGGTCGTTGTCGCTTTGGGGGAATGTGGGTATGGCAGATCGACTGCTTGAACTGAGACAGACTTCGTTGTTTGGAAACGAGGCAACGATCACCGAGCTGACGGGGCGCGAGGAGTTATCTCGTCTCTTTGAGTTTCAGGTGACGATCGCGTCGCCGAAGGATAAGCTCAAGCCTGAGGATGTGATCGGTCAGACCATGGCGGTGCGTATTGATAGTACGAAGAAACCGCCGCGATGGGTGCACGGATACATCAGTCATTTTTGGGCTGGCGATTTCAGTATGACCAAAGGTGGCAAGCCATCGCGAAGTTACCGAGTTCGTTTGGTACCCTGGTTGTGGTTTGCGACGCGGGCGAGCCGATCGTTCGTGTATTTGCCAGACAAGGAGAAGAAAAGCATCAAGGAGGTGCTCGAGGTCGTCTTTGATCACGTGAAAGCTTACGGTCACGTGCAGTCTTGGCACAGTCTAGATAAGGCATCGATACTCAGCAGTCGCAAGGTGGAACACTGCGTGCAGTATCGTGAGACCGATTACAATTTTCTGACGCGCACATTGGAAAAGTACGGTGTGTACTTTTATTTTGAGCACACTGAGAATTCGCACAAATTAATTTTGTCTGATCAGGGGCAATATCCGAGTGCGATCGACGCTGAGGTGGAATTGCCGAAGAGTAATCCGGGTGAATTGCGTCAGGATTCGATCATTGAGTGGGAGCATGCCTACGAGATGGTTTCGGGAAAGTGGGAGCATAACGATTATAACTTTACGACGCCATCAACGAGTTTAACAGGTAAAGGGAGCAAGAAGACGCCATTGAAGAACAACAGTGGCTATGAGCTGTATGACTTCCCGGGGGATTATGCGACCAAAGATGAGGGGGAAGAGATTGCCAAGCGTCGATTGCAAGAGGAGGAGATGCGATTTGATTCGGTGAGCGGTCGCAGCACGTGTCGTTCGTTTGCTCCTGGTTTTGGGTTCAAGTTGACCAAACATGCGAATTGCAAGGATGAGGAGAACAAGCAGTATCTGTTGACTTCGGTTCGTCATCATGCGACGCAACCTGGCGGGCCCCATACCGATCAGGGGAGTGAGGCGATGTACATGAACGAGTTTGAATGTATACCTCGAACCGTACAGTATCGACCCAATCGCGAGACGCCAGAGCCATTTTTGGCGAGTGTTCAGACGGCGAAGGTGGTTGGGCCTCCGGGTGAAGAAATTCATGTCGACAACTATGGACGAGTGAAAGTTCGATTTCAATGGGATCGCGAGCCGGAAAATGGTGAGCATCATTCTTGTTGGATGCGTGTCTCGCAGTTGCATGCTGGGCCTGGTTTTGGCGGTATCAGTATTCCGAGAGTGGGCGAAGAGGTGATTGTGTCGTTTATTGAGGGCGATCCAGACCGACCGATTATCACCGGCAGGGTGTATCACCAAGAGTCGATGCCACCGTTTGGTTTACCTGGTGAGAAGACGCGTTCTGGTATCAAGACCAAGACCTACAAAGGGGAAGGATATAACGAATTGACGATGGATGACACGCCGGGTAAGGAGCAGATCCGGATCCATGGTCAGTACGATATGAACAGTACGATATTGCACGACCAAACTTTGGATGTGGGCAATAATCAGACGCAGACGGTGGGAGTCGATCGCAGTCGAACTGTGGGTAACAACGAAACGGTGAGTGTTGGTTCGAATCGCACGATGACGGTTGGGGCAAATCATTCCGAGACGATTGGTGCTAACCAAATCGTCAACGTAGCTGCCAATCAATCGAACACGGTGGGGGCCAATAAGACAGAAACCGTAGCGATGATGTCCAATGAGACCGTAGGAGCTACCAAGACGGTGAACGTTGGAGCGGTCCTCGCTCAAACCGTTGGCGGGGCCATGAATATCGCCGTGGGGGCGGCCAGTTCTGAACAGGTTGGATTAACCAAAACAATTGTTGTGGGCAAGGATTCATCGCAGCAGATTGGTGAAAAGTACGAGTTGGTAGCAGGCACAGATGGCGAGGAATCGTTTGGCGGGAATCTAAAGATTACTGTAGGTGGCGATTTCGATCAAAGCGCTGGCGGTAAATTGGTCGGAAAGGCTCCCGAGATTACGTTGCAAGCGGCGATGAAGATCGTGCTGAATTGTGGTGCAAGTTCGATCACGTTAACACCGGCGATGATCGAGATTAAGGCACCGTTGGTTAAGATCAATTGCTAAAGGAGCGATTACATGGGACAACCCGCAGCTCGTGTTGGGGACATGCATGTATGTCCGATGTGCGATGGTCCGAAGCCTCACGTGGGGGGACCGATCATGCCGGTTGGCTGTCCGACTGTTTTAATCGGCGGAATGCCGGCGGCGCGAATCGGAGATATGGTTACTTGTGTCGGGCCTCCCGATATGATTGTCAAGGGAGAGCCTACCGTACTGATAGGTGGAAGTCCTGCAGCGAGGCTTGGCGATAGTACGATGCACGGGGGTGTAATTACGATTGGATTTCCAACGGTGCTTATCGGAATCTGCGCCCAATGCAATTGTTTGGTGAACGCAGCGAAGACAGCAGCCGCGTTTGTGACTATTGACTAGAGACTAGGTTGGTTCCATGCTCAAAATCCGCCAAGAGCAAATTTACAAGATGATGGATGATGACGAATCGCTCGTCACTTGGTACCTAAATGTATTTATGCCTGAGCACCTGCCAACCTACTATTATTCGTCGATTCATGAAGAGAGTCGCCGGGAAATGGTCTTGCAGGGTAAAAAGTATGCGGCAATGTTTGGTTTAGTCACCTTTCCGAGTATCGTGCATTTCGTGACCATGATGTTCAATGTCGGGCCGAATTTTTTTATCTTTCCAGGGTTTCGAGAAGCGCTTACTGCCAGGGCAGCATCGGAAAGCGAAGTTATAGACCGAATGTATGCTGTTTCCTTCGAAGATGCGCAACGCGCCATGCAGGGAGCTGACGACAGATACTGGTGGCCGGAAACAATTCCAAAAGGCAATAACAAATGACGAATGCTCTTGCAAAAGAAGGAGTGGATCCAAAACAAACAAGTGATGCATGGAATCAATTGCAGCAACTGAATAAGCAGTATGGTGATTTAGCCGCTGATGCTGCCTTGGCCGCTGGAGGAGCCTTGCCGCCTCCTTTCGGTACCGCCGCAGATGTGGCTTCTTTAGGCAAAAGCTTGTTTTCCGGGGATTGGGGCGGAGCCCTATTGGATGTCATTGGATTCGTTCCTTTGATAGGCGATGCTGCGAAAGGTGGCAAAATTGCCAATAAGCTGAACGATCTGCGAAAAGCAATTGATACTGCCAATTCAGCTTTAGCAAGAAAGCTACAGCAAACGAAAGATGTCGCGAAAAAATATTGGGATGACATCGCAACGAAGAATCGTAAAGCTTATGAAGAAGCCATTAAAAATTGTCAAAGCAAGGCTTGTCGCGAAGATCTTGCCAAACTGAAAGGCCCACAGTTTGAAAAGACGCCCAAAAGTGGTGAGAACGGAAATTGGTCTGGCGAGCGAGGTGATAGTACCTGGAAACCGAGTAATGGTGGGCCAGAAATAAAATATAAAAATGGCTTCCCTGATTACGGGCCTCATTCCGCTGGCGATGTCGAAATTCCCATGAAAGGGAATCATACGACCGATTTTACTGCTGCAGATAATGCGATGCGAGAAAAGCTTGGAAATCCAAAATGGAAACGCCCCAGTGATCATACATGGCACCATAAAGAGGATGGTGTAACTATGCAATTGATTCCCAAGAACATTCATTCCACCGGCGGTGGAGCGTCCACACCCCATCTTGGCGGGGCGGCAATGCATTCCGGCAGTCACTCTACCGACTTCTAAAGGTCCCAATGATGATCATCATACCGAATACTGAAAACTGGAATGAAGGGGAAACCGACTGGTCCTATGTTCCAGACCCAGCGAACGATTTGCGAACGTGGGAACGACAGACAGGTTTGAAAATCCCAAAAGACTACCGCGATTTTCTGTGTAAGTACAACGGTGGGAGTGTCTATCCGCGCATCTTCAAGCACAGTATTTCGCCCAATACTTTGCCATCGATCTCGCCAGAAGAGTATGTGGATCGTTTTTATCGTTGGGATCAAGTGCTCGCTATGTTCAATGGCGAAAGTTATGGTCGCGGTATTCCAAAAGGTTATTTGAATATAGGCGAAACCCCGGGACCTCTCGAAATCTTAATCAGCACTAAGGATGAAGATTTTGGAAAAATTTTTGGTTGGATTCGCAGCAGTGATAAATGGGGCACAGGACACAACTCGGAAATTTATCTCTTATCAGCTAGTTTTACGCTGTTTCTTAAGATGCTCTACGATGATGAAGACAAGACGGATTACGAAGGGTGGTTCATTCCAATCTACAAGACAGTGCAACGTGAACTAGAGTTGTAGTTGATGATGCAGGGTACGAAGTTGGAAATCAAACTTTTCGTCCCATGAAAAGTGACCAGGTGAGCTGATCGAAGCAAACGGATTCAATTCGAGGACTTGAGGTTGATATGAAGTCCGTTTTGGAATCAAGCAATCTACGATCACGGATTCAAGCGGCAAATGCCTGATAAGCAAATCCCGAAAAGATTTTACTGCAAAAGCGATATCCCGAGCCCGCTGGAGAGTAATTGGAGACTTCATGTCCTCATGGTAAGAACTTGCTCCAAGAAGTTCATTGCTTCGGATAAATAATCGCACTTCATCAAAATCGTTCATGTTTCGCCATTCGAGCAAATGAAGACAAACGGTCATAAATTGCGCTTTGGCTGCCGTTAGATAACTATCAATTCGCTCGTCATTTTTGCCGATCATCGAGAGGAAATCTTGCAGAGTCCGGCACGGTGCTCCTGTTCCTTTTAAGCTTCGCCAACTGCAAAAGCTCAATCTCGGAAAAAGCTCTGGTTTCCAGGAAAAAGCTTGCTCAAGTTTTATATCGAGACTTGGGCAATGTTGGGTGAAAGCTGGGTTGTAGTATCTTTTGTAAATTTCCTGCCACTGACCCATGAAGTCCATCTCATGTGGCAATAAGGCGAATGACATTGCCGGTAGCGATAGCTTCACGAGCTCGGGTGGCCAGTTCTCTCGGAATGTCTTCTGAAAGGTCACTGGAAACGTCATGGGGATACAGGATTATCTTTAGGGTCAGGTAAATCAAAAAGACATCGAATCGGTGGATGAGTGGTCGCGATACCGCTGTGAATAAATTCCAATTGTAAATCTTCGTCAGGGGATTCAGTCCAATAAGAGTGTATGATGTTGCCAAAAAACATCTCCCGTTCTTCTTTCTGACACGTCGGCAAAAAAGTTCGCAGCACTCGAGGATCGTAAAAACGAAAGAGAGCCTTCCCGCCATCCGGCATTTCGACACCCAGTAGTCTGCGCAAAAGGTTGCGCACCGAATCGAATTCAAAGCGACTCAAAACGAAGATGCCCCAAGATTGTCCCTCCCCTTTTGTTGCCAGGGTATGAGTGAAAGGGTGATTCTCTTGTAGTTCTACTAATACGGGGCCAAATTCTTCGAGTCGTTCGGCAAGTTTGCCTCCATACAAGGACTGATGCCTACAAGAGGATGCCGCAATTAGGTCACCGATAAGGTTATTTCGAGCTCGATCGAGAATAGCGTACGCCTTGAGATTCGAATTCCAGAATAGATCTCGCATCGCATGTACCGCGGCGGCGGAGTGGGGTTCATATGAATTTTTCGATGCCATATCTAGGTCTTGCAAAGAGATTTTCGGCGTTCAGAGGCTCCATCTAATCCTAGGATAACGAAGTAAATCTACTCGATCCACTATCCCCTCTACGATTGTGAAGCAATGCTTGAAACGTCAACCGGTGCGGGCAAGGCATGGACACAAAGAACATTCGGATACCTTGCTATGCGGCGAAGCAAGTTGGGTAAAACGTTTATCTACAGTCTAAGTCGCTTTAGGTGGTTTGGTTCGCAAACGAATATCATCGTGCCCGTAGCAAATCAATAACTTGGAGTCTGGCGGCGTTGCGTCTAAAAAATGCTGCTGTACCCGTTCAAACTGACTCGGCCAACTGTAGACATAGTAATACTCCGCAGCCAGGTTGAGCTCAAAATAACTTCCCGTGTAAATCGGAGCCGATAGGCCATGGGCCGCCAAGAGCTCACGCGAACTGGACGCTAGATCCGCATCCAGCTCGATGCCATAAGCGTCATACCCTAACAGTTCCGCCAAGCCAGCAACGATTCCCAAGCCACTCCCCCACTCGCACAACTTTCCACGCTTCAGCGTCGAGAGCACATTCCAAGCGTGCTCGTACTGAGATGGAACGAAATCAAAACAGCGTACATCTCGAATCCTGCTTCGACCATCTTGCAGAAAAGCCTGCGCTCGAGCCGCCAAGTCATGCGACTGGATCTGCAGTACTTCTTCTACTAATTCCAGGGGGGTAAAGTCCGATTCCATAAAGACCTAGAGAAAGTAAGGTGTTGTCTCGAAAGGGCGAGTCCGTGCGATCTCAGATTTTTTCATCGCTTTTTAAGCAACCGTATCCGGCTGCATTCGACAACAGTATTATCAACGCAGTATTGATCAGCAAGCCGCTTCGCCACGAAGAAGGCTTGGTTGTTTTGAAATCACACTTTGCATCTCACTTTCGTCCAATAGTCATTACAGGGAGTTCGAAAATGGCAGCTTACATCAAGTTCGATGGCGTCGATGGAGAATCGTTGGCAAAAGGCCATGAGAAGTGGAGCGATTTGTTTACCTTTTCGCAAGTGATCCACAAAACTGGCAGTGGCGAAACGGGAGCCGCACGACGTCGGGGTACCGTGCTGCTGGACGATATCCGCTGCAGCAAATTGCTCGATAAATCGAGCCCAAAACTTGCGGAAGCCTGCTGTAACGGTAAGGTCTTTCCAAAAGTCGAAATTCATGTCAAAACTTCGACGACCAACTCGGGGCGCGAAACATTCTACAAGTATGAACTGAAGGATGTGATGGTGACCTCTTACGACGTTGGAGGTGGAAATCAGGACAAGCCGATGGAAAGCTTCAGCTTGAACTTCGAAGAAATCAAGGTGACCTATACCGAGATGGATGAGAAGGGCTCGAAGAAGGGAGATATCTCCTACGGCTGGAACGTCGAAAAAGGTCAAAAAGTGTAACGTTTCTCAGGTTCAATAGACTGAAACATCACCAGATCCAATTCGATATAAGATTCAGAAAAACACAAAACGATGTCAAGGGTATGGTTTGTTCCGCGAACCATGCCCTTTTTTTACATGCCCTCTTTTTACGGACCGCTATCGATCCGTTCGCTGCCCCCATACCAAAGTGCCAACCACCACTTCTCCAGCTTGCTTTCGCAACTCGCAGTCCCGCAAGCTTACCTCCCCGTAGCCGATCTTGAACATTAATTGCTCGATATGCACTGGATTGTGTAAATAGCGACCATGGGTGGCCAGGACACAGTTCGTAGACGAATTGCCGGTAGAACTCGCCGGAAGCTTTTCGATGGTGAACACCACGATTCCGCTTGGCTCAAGCGATTGATAGGAATATTGCAGAACTTCTTCGAGGTCGCCGAAATAATTCAACGTATCGCATAGGACGATCAGATCGAATCGTTGATTCACCGCTGAATCTTGGGCATTTTTCCTCAAATAATGCGTCAATTCCGCTTCGATCAATTCATCGTATAGATTTCGAGCCTTGGCTTGTTCGAGCATCTTGGGGGAAAGATCGACTCCGAGCAATGAGTCACTGAGCGGCCTCAGTAGCGGTCCACATAAACCGGTACCGCATCCTGCATCCAGAGTTTGGAGTCCGGCTGGCCTGAGCTGGCCGCGTTGGATCAAGGTCTGCAAGACCGACTCGACTTGCTGGGGAGCTTGGTAATCGAGTTGTGCGAGCGATTGCTCGAAATTGGCGGCAAACTCATCGAAAACGGTTCTTACGTACTCATCGCTGGCGCGTGATGCTATGGATTCGCTAGAAAACGAACCGAGTGAATCTAATAAATGCAGTGCAATGGGATTGGTCGGCGCAACGCCTAACCACCTCCGCAGTGTTTGTTCCATTAACATAAATTCCTTCGCCTCGCGCCACAGCGCGGTCAGGCGTCGAAATAAAGTTTCGTTTCGAGGCGATCCCTGCAGCGCTTGTTCAATAAGATCCGCTGACTCCCGATACTTCTTTTGAACTCGCAACGCATCGGCCAGCAACAGCCGCAAGGAGTCGTTAACTTGGAATAGCCTTGGCTGGCTACGCAAATAATCGATGGCATTTTGCGATTCGTCGAGAGCCAAAAGTATTTCAACATAGCGTTCCGCTATTTGCGGTGCATGGCCCGTAGCTGGAAGGGTATTTTCCAGGAGTCGACGTGCCTCTTGATGTTCCCCGCGGCCAACGAGAACAATCGATAAATCGTTCCAGACTTCGATGTGATGAGGGAATTCCTGTGATAACCCGACAAGCATTTGCTTGGCGGCGTCGGAGTGTCCCGCTCGATATTCGACGCGCGCTGCGAGAAGTCTACCCAGCAAACTCTTCGGTTCTATCGCAAGAATCTGTTGGCAGTGCAGGCGAGCTCCGTGGAGATCATCTTGGGCCAAACAGGCAATGCATTTTTCCACCAAGTCGGGAATGGAAGGACCCTGCGGCCCTTTCAGCGTTCGCTTTGGAATCTTCATCTCGCCCATTCTTTTGCTAGGATTGCATTTAGCCCACCAGGAATCGATTTTGGCTCTTGGCCCGCATCGCCGGTGCATTCCAAGATACTTTTGGAAAGCACTCCACGTGCGTACCAGGACTTTGTCAGTAAGGTTAGAGGAATTTTCCGCAAGGCAGAATATCGTCACTCTGGGGGGGGGCGTGTTTCTTGGGAAAAAGTTGAATTACTCCGCAACTTTTTCTGGTATGTTACGACTACTGTGATGTGCAAAGGCAAAGGGGCCTTAGGAAAAAACAAAATCGTTCAAGATGGGAGATCAATACGATGTCTGCTTACATTAAGTTTGATGGTGTTGACGGTGAAAGTTTGGCAAAGGGACACGAGAAGTGGAGCGATTTGTTCACCTTCTCGCAGGTTGTCCACAAGTCGGGTAGCGGTCAGACTGGTGCAGCTCGTCGCCGTGGCACGGTGTTGCTGGATGACCTTCGCTGCAGCAAGTTGTTGGACAAGGCGAGTCCGAAAATTGCGGAAGCCGTTTGCTCGGGCAAGGTTTTCCCGAAGGTTGAGATCCATGTGAAAACATCGACCACCAACTCCGGTCGCGAAACCTATTACAAGTACGAACTGAAGGATGTGATGGTCACGTCGTACTCGGTGTCCGGTGGCAACCAGGATAAGCCGATGGAAGACTTCAGTTTGAACTTCGAAGAGATCAAGGTGACCTACACCGAGATGGATGAGAAGGGAAGCAAGAAGGGCGATGTCGCCTACGGCTGGAATGTCGAAAAAGGCGTGAAGGTCTAAGCTCTCTGGTCAGACCAGTTCAGTACAACCGGGAACGTCGCAGTCTAACTGCGGCGTTCTTTTCGTATCCACCGCTATTTTTCTTGGAAAGTATTTTATAGGATCGGAACTTATCTCAGGGAATCGTTTCATGTCGCACCTTTTCCCACAACCTCTTTGAAATGAAGGATAGAACAATGCGAAGCTGGCTATTTACTTTAACACTTTTGCTGCTGGCCCTTCCGGCTGTCGCGGTTGATAAAAAACCTATTGAAGAGGTTGATACTGGCAGCATGGCTCGAGATGCACAGACCAGTCCGACCGGAGCTGGAGAGGATCATATTTCTCTCGCGTGGTGGATCCCCAAAGAGTATTGGGAAGCTGTCATGTCACGTGATAACGTCACACCCGCTGAGAGCAAAAAAGAATTGCTCAAAATACTCTCGAGTGTTTCTTTGTTGGCAGTTGTGCAAGGAGATGTTTCGGAAGGGACCTTTGACTTCTACTCCAAAGAAGAAGTGGATAAGAATCTTCGAATCACTTTTTCAGGCGAGAGTGGCAAGAAGAAGTTGATGATCAAAGATGATATCGAACCCGGCCTGCGCGATCTGCTCGAAGTCCTTAAGCCTATCTTGGCGGGAGCGATGGGTAACATGGGCCAAAACATGCATTTTTATGTTATCGATGATCGTTCACCACGAGGACGAGTCGTGGACCCTTATGCCGAAGGTATCATTGAGGTTGAGCTCGCCAGTCGAGACAATCAAGTATTGGATGGTAAGATTGAATTGCCAATCAACTCTCTCTTTGTTCCGCGAAAATGTCCGAATGGTAAAGAGGCACATATCTCTTGGAAATATTGCCCTTGGACAGGCGAGAAATTGGAAGAGTAAGCTTTCGGCTCGCGAATTCGGGTAAGACTGACGCCGGGAGCCAATCATTAAGAGCCTATCCGAAGACCCTCAGCCACCGCGGTGTTGGATGCGGTATTCTGGGGTTGTGGATAGGCTCTCAATATTTAACGGTATTCGTCGCACCTTAAGAACAAACGAATGACTAGGTCTGCACCTGCAAGCTACCATGATGCCCCGGCGGTACTGCCGAGCTGAAAACCTTCTTCGCCGCATGATGCATCATCGCTTGTCACGGTAGCATTTTGAATGCTCTCACCATCTTAGTCCGTTGAAGAGAGTCGATATCAGGCGTGGAAACGCAGCTAGGAAGAGAAAAAGAGTGCCCAATAGTAT
Organism: Pirellulaceae bacterium; assembly: GCA_044359485.1. GTDB lineage: Bacteria > Planctomycetota > Planctomycetia > Pirellulales > Pirellulaceae > JAFLCP01. The sequence goes on from JBIKMB010000018.1 coordinate 48,365, forward strand.
TTTGGGCTGGTCTGCGGTAACGGGACGAGTGGTAAACGCAGTGGACTGTCCGACTCTTTTTGGTTTCTTGTCACCCAGCCACTGCGGAGTTTAAGGGACAGAATTGGAAGATGGTCATCGGGCTGACTCGTCCAGCGAGTCCGAGGCCGCAATTGGCTTGAGTGCGGATTTCGAAGTGGAGATGATCTTCATCGGCGGGTAAATTACTCGCATTACCCGACTTACCGGTGGTACCAATCGGATCGTTCAAATTTACTTGCTGGCCTACGGTCACGATCGATTGTTGCAAGTGGGCGTAGAAAGCGTAACGAACTTGATTTTCAACCGTGAATGAGATGCAAACTTGAAGGCCGTAGTCACCGCTGTTGGTGACGAAAACCACTTTGCCATCTGCGATGGCGTAAACGGTGGTACCGACCTCTGCCGCAAAATCCCAGCCTTGGTGAGGTTTGGGAGTTCCATCGGCATACTTGCGCACCATTCCGAACGTATTGCTAAGCTTATTCTTGCGAATCACATTGTTGACCAACGGCCAAGTTACTCCGGCTAGCATAGTAAAATTCCTAATTGATTTTTGAGTTTAAATCGATGGAAGCCATGGGCATATTTGAGGGTACTGGCCTATTATCGTAGGTTGCTCGGAAAATTTGCGTGAAAAACCAGGCATTCAACAATGAATATAATCGGCTTCGAATTTCGGCAGGCCGCACGGTTTCAAAAAACAGCTTGACTGGTCAAGCTGGTAGCAAGGTGGGCAGAAAATCGAGAAAGAAGCCGGACGCATTTTGGGTCGACTTAACATCAATTTATGGGTCGTTGTGGAGCTAGAGCTGAACCGAAAATTCGAAAATCGAGGTTAGCGTTCAGGCGGACAAGGGGGTTCGAATAGACTCTCCCTAGCGGTCTTGATGGACTCTCCGATGCTTGATCGCATAGGTTTATCGACTGGGGTTGCTGGCCACAAATCCAAAAGGAGCATCATCATGTCCAAGTTCGAATCTCTGTATCGCAGTGTGGACCGGCTTAGCGCGGCAGTTAACAGAGCTGAAGCGCATCTTATGAAACATCCTGCCGGCGATGTCATTTACTGGTTGCCAGAAGAGATCTCTGAAGATTATTTCGGTGAAATCGACAAAGAGTTATTTCTCACTTCCGATGACGAAGAAAAACCATGGTTGTTTCTGGAAAACAACGCGAGGCTTGGTTTGGGAATGGACCGTACTCGGCTGGCGCTGTGGTCTTACTGGGAAAATTCAGAAGATACCGGTGGAACGACTTTGTTGGTAAACAGCCGGTTACTGGATCTCTGTATTGAAGCCCGCGTACTTTACTCGTCCTTTATCCCTGCTCTCATTCGACTCGCGGATGAAATGGTGGATGCTGAGGAGATAAAGGTCCATGAAATCATTCTCGCGATCGATGCAGCCCTACCCCAAGGGGAAGCGGTGATGTAAAGTCGGCTGAGCGGAGTTCTCAACCAAGAAATGCCGTTTTCCAAAGCATCCAGGCTGAGAGACAATAAACCGCAATCGGTCCATAAACGATAAGCAGCGTTCGTTTTAATTTCGTGTTAATTTACGGTGCGCATGATTTTATAGTGTGGAACTTGCAGTTGTGGGACTGCATGCGAGTCTTGTATCGAGATTCGCCAAAACACGCATACAATTTGATACGAATATCGGGTAAAGGATAAAGTGATGGACTATCCAGTGATATTTCCGCTTTGTGTACAACTTTCGCGAACCAGTGCTGCCACGGCACGTGAGATTTTGGA
>JBIKMB010000127.1:0-15652 GCA_044359485.1 Pirellulaceae bacterium
ATTTGTTTAACCCGTAGCCGTAGCGGGGAGTTGATAGGACTCGGGTAAAAGTCTCATTCCGCACAGGCTAGGCTTGCCTGAGTTGCGCTCTGAGAGTCTTGCATTTGTTTGACCCGTAGCCGTAGCGGGGAGTTGATAGGACTCGGGTAAAAGTCTCATTCCGCGCAGGATAGGCTTGCCCGAGTTAACTCGTGCTGCGCGATGTATTTGGACCGCGCGTCGACCAGCCCGCATCGTATCGACTTCGTCGCCATCGGATTCATCTTGCGCGTGAACCGCTTTTCCGCCGAGTATCATTACTCAGCGCACGATGACTCGCGCGACTTCTCGATCTTGAGGGTCGCGCGAGGATTGTGTTTGCGTTGTTATTGTTCGGGTCGGAAGACCATAGTGGCTAGGGGAGGCAAACGCAAGTTCAGCGACTGGGGGCGACCGTGGCAAGGGATATTATCCGCGATTACGCCCGGGAAGTTACCGACGTTGCTGCCGCCGTAGTAGGTTGAATCGCTGTTGAAAATTTCTCTGTAGAAGCCCCTGTTGGGTACACCAACTCGATAATCTCGGACGACAGGCGTGAAGTTGCAACAGACGAGGAGCCAATTCGAGCGATCTTCAGCGAAGCGGAGGTAGGACAAGGTGCTATCTTCTCGGGTGAGGCAATCGACCCATTCGAAACCTTCGCTGGAGAAATCGACTTCATGGAGCGAGCGTTCTTGAACGAGGAGTCGATTGAGATCACCGATCATGCGTTGCATACCGGCGTGATGGTCCCATTTGAGCAAATCCCATTGGATTTCAGCGTCGTAGTTCCATTCGTGCCATTGAGCGATTTCGCTTCCCATGAAGAGAAGTTTCTTTCCGGGATGCGTCCACATGTAACTGTAGAGGAGGCGGAGGTTAGCAAATTTTTGCCAGAGGTCTCCAGCCATTTGAGCGACCAGCGCGCCTTTGCCATGGACAACTTCATCGTGGGAGAGTGGGAGAGCGAAATTTTCGGTGAATGCGTAGATCAAGCTGAAGGTAAGTTCATCATGATGATATTTTCGATGGATGGGATCATGGCGCATATAACGCAATGTATCGTTCATCCAACCCATATTCCATTTGAGCGAAAAGCCGAGGCCACCGCTTTCGACGGGTCGGCTGACGCCGGGCCAAGCCGTGGATTCTTCAGCAATGGTAAGGACGCCGGGGTATTGAGCCTGGGCTTGTGAATTGAATTCTCTCAGCAGGAAAATGGCGTCGAGATTTTCGCGGCCGCCGTGAACATTCGGCACCCATTCACCATGTTTGCGACTGTAGTCTAGGTACAGCATCGAGGCCACAGCATCGACGCGAAGACCATCGATGTGATATTCATCGAGCCAGAACAAAGCATTCGCGACGAGGAAGTTGCGAACTTCATTTCGTCCATAGTTGAAGATCATGGTGCCCCAATCTGGATGTTCTCCTTGACGAGGGTCTTCATGTTCGTAGAGAGCGCTGCCATCGAAACGGCGGAGACCATGTGCATCTTTGGGGAAGTGTGCCGGCACCCAATCAATGAGGACACCGATGCCATTTTGGTGGCAGTAATTGACGAGATATTTGAAGTCTTCCGGGGTGCCGTACCGGCTGGTGATACTGAAGTATCCAACAGTTTGGTAACCCCAGCTTCCCGTAAAGGGGTGTTCGCTGACCGGCATCAATTCAATGTGCGTGAAACCGGTTTGTCGGCAATAATCGACAACTTGGTGCGCGATCTCACGGTAGTTCATCCATCCATGGATCCCGCGTGAATCGCGACGCCAACTGCCCAGATGCAGTTCGTATACTGAGATCGGTTTGCGGAGTGGATCTTCTGTTGCACGTTTATGCATCCATTGATCGTCGGACCAAGTGTACTTGCCGATCTCTGTGATAACCGAAGCGGTTCGTGGTGGTAGTTCCGCATAGAATCCGTAAGGGTCGCTCTTATCGATTGTCTGACCATCGAGCGTGCGGATACGGAATTTATATTTCTGTCCCACCTTGGCCATCGGAACAAAGAGTTCCCAAATGCCCGAGGGAACTTGTTTCCTCATGGCATGTTGCCGGCCGTCCCAAAAATTAAAATCTCCAACGACTTGAATGGATTGCGCGTTGGGGGCCCACACGGCGAAATTGATACCGACTTCGCCTTGGACCGTTCGGCAATGAGCTCCTAAGCGTCGATAGATATTCCAATTTCGGCCTTCACCAAAAAGGTACCGATCGAAATCGGTCATCAATGGAGCAACAGCGTACGGATCCTGCATCTCGGTCACTTCACCTCGTTCATTGGCAACTCTAAGTCGATATTGATCGTTCGGATCGCTGCTTCCCAGCGGACAGACTCCCTCAAAAAAGCCTGCTGGGTGAATCTTGCGCATCGGTCTAACCGCCCGGTGCTCTTTATCCACCAACCATACTTGTTGAGAACCTGGTAGATAGGCTCGTACTGATAAAGCCTCCCTACCCTCATGTTCAATCCGATGGGGTCCTAAAACCTCTGCAGGATTCTCATGTGTTCCCTCGAGCACCCGACGGATTCCATGAAGCGGTACCTGTGTTCGCACATCCAACTCCGTTCTATTTCAATTGTTATAAGCGAATGGTTTATCAAGTCGTAGTAGGGCAAGATATTAAGTCGTGGCCAATTCCAAGCCGGAAGTTGATTTTCCTGTTAGCCATTGGCCCAGGTCGCGAATCGATTCCAAGCAACGGTCCGAAACGCTTTTGGTTGAGGGGGGCAAGGTTGACGCTGAGGGCAAATTGGGGCGATTGCTCTTCCGCAAACTTGCAATTTCTAGTTCTTCGCGATCGTGAACCTGAGTGATTTCGGGCGCCATGCGACAGAGAACGTCATGAAAAGCGAGAGCATGCTGAACGCGGCGCCACAAATCGGCATTGCGTACGGGGCGCCAAGTTCCGAAGTGCTCCCAACGATATTCATTTTCTTCCCATTCCGTCAGACCGAAACGCAAGCCGCGACTAACATATCGACTCGGCGTGATCAAAGTCACGCGACTCGGTTGTTCCAACGCTTCCAGGCCACGAACCAACGCCAAAAGGGCTAGGCGATCTCCAGAAGACTCCAGTTCGGAATCGATGGCTTCCAATCGCTCCTCGGACTCAAGGGATTCGAGTACAAAGTGCCACTTATTCCCCCCCGAAGGCGGTGCGGAAGCACCTCCCGGAAGTGGTGGCATCGGATTGACGACCACTCCGCAGTACAAAAGATAATGCGGTTTACCAGCGACCATGATACGAATTCCGCAGCTAGGGATAATTTGTCCAGATCTGCGCCGTCCATGGCCCAAACAGTTAGGAAACGAAGCGACGAATCAGCCTCATTCTCCGCGCCTGCCGAATCGGTATCGAGTGCGGCGATGATAGAACTTGATCGATCCGTTTGAGAATTTAAATTAGCTAGCGAAACGATTCCGATTGCGCCGTCGAAATCAATTGTGCAATCAAGCGGGCCTTGGCCCCACTTTTCGATCAAATGGACTATAATCAACTCCAAACATGGACCGCGATGGGCAAACGCGAACATCGCATATCGATATCCTTTACCTCTGTTAGGAGCCTCTCTAAATGAGCTTTGCTTCACGACGTCATTTCTTGCGAAGTTCCGCTGTAGCTGTAGCCGCTGTGGGTGCTTTCCAGTTATCTCCTTCCTTCACCCCCTTTGCCGTTGCCGCTAATGCCGAACCACGCTTCAAGATTTCCTTGGCCGAGTGGTCACTGCACAAAACTCTTTTCGCCAACAAAATCACCAACCTAGACTTTCCTAAGGTTGCCAAGGAAGAATTCGGTATCGACGGCGTGGAGTATGTGAATCAGTTTTTCAAGGACAAAGCGAAAGACAATGCATACCTGACCGAGTTGAAGAAACGAACCGAGGATCTCGGAGTAACCAACGTATTGATCATGATCGACGGCGAAGGCAAATTGGGCGATCCAAACCCGATGAAACGCAAGCAAGCGATTGAAAATCATTACAAGTGGGTCGATGCGGCGAAGTTCCTTGGTTGCCATTCCATTCGTGTTAATGCGTACGCGGAAGGAACATTTGAAGAGCAAACGAAACTGGCAGCGGAAGGCTTGCGCGGTGTTTGCGAATATGCCAAGCCCCACAATATCGGTGTCATCGTTGAAAACCACGGTGGTTTGAGTTCGAATGGCAAATGGCTGGCCGGCGTCATGAAGACCGTGAACATGGACAACTGTGGGACGCTGCCCGATTTTGGTAACTTCCACGATTATGATCGTTACTTGGGTGTGGAAGAAACTATGCCGTTCGCAAAAGGTGTCAGCGCTAAGAGTCATGACTTTGACGCCGAAGGAAACGAGACCCATACCGATTATGTAAAGATGATGAAAATTGTCGCCGCTTCGAAATACAACGGCTATGTCGGTATTGAATACGAAGGTAGCAAGTTGGATGAGTACGCAGGTATTCGCGCTACCAAAGCGTTGCTGGAAAAAGTGCTGAAAAATTTATAGGTTGAGGTCATTCGCGGAGTCGACTGCGATTTGGCAGTGCGATAGAGCGAGTGTCGCACCATGTGCCGAAAGGTCGGTTGTGGCTGACAGACAAAGAGTGAGCCTGTAATGCCAAAGGGATGTCGAATTTCGACATCCCTTTTATAGCTTCCGCTCGGTTAATCCTTTGCTCGACTTTTCTTGGTTCGGGCTCTCTTCGGCTAATTCTCTTGGTTTTCTGCTTCTAGTTTGGCGCGGGTTTCCAGCGCCATCAGTCCAATATCTTTTTGTGATTGCAGCAGAGCTTGATTGCCTCCATCATCCTTTCGATCGATTCCAATGGTATAAATGGTGGGGCCGAATTCCGTGTTTTGAATTTTCAACGCGGTGCCATCGAATGGATCTTTCGGGAGTGGGCCGGCCAATTGAAGTTCCTCGATCGATTTGGCGGTGCCACCCGAACGGCGCCACTGGATGAGCGCAAGTAGGCAGCGGATTTTCGCCTCCGATCGTACCAGCGAATTTTGGGTCGCTTCAAGGGCGGGAGCTAAGCTATTGATCCACATGGAATCGAATGCATCATCACGATTGGTCAGGACTGGTACAAACAAACCCTCTTTCAGGATGGGTTTCTCGGCGAGACTTTGCATCGTCAAAAGATATTTGGCCTCTGTTGAGTTTGCAAGTCCGAACGTGCGAGTGAGGGAAGGTAGTTTTGGTTGAAAGACATCGATGAAGACGGGTATTTCAGAATAGATCGTGTTCTTCCAGATTTGGTTAATATTCAAAGATTGAAGTAGAGTTTCAAGAAGTTTGAGCGATTCTACATCGACGTTGCCGGAGTACAAAACCTCGGCGGTTTGTTGAAGTCCCATTTCACGCATGGCTGTTGCAGTCAGGCCATTGACTAAGCTCGGTTGCTGGCTGACCAGTTGGCTCCACTTGAGTGAGGCTATCGCGTTTTTGAGTCCTTCATCTGGTTTTCCTTGTGCGATTTTTAATCGTACGTTGGCTGTGAGAATTCTGGAAATCGGTCGAAGTTCCTGCGCGCGATCGAGCAAGTTGGATAGGTAGGAGTCAGCTTGAGTATTGTCGACTGGAATGCGCAGATATTTTTTGTTGGCGGCCTGAATCAATTCATCGATCATGGTTTGGTGCGTTGCCATGATGGCGGCTAATTCGGCGATATCCGCTTCGGACAATTTTTTATCGGAAAGAAAAGGTGGTTGTTTCTCGGCTGTACCGCTGACCGCGATATCCGCAGCCTTGATTTTCTCTTTCCATTTTTCAAAATCGAAGTAGGCATTATCCGCGTCGGAAATATTGTCTTGCTGGATATCTTTCAGGTGGATTGGGTACCCTGCCCTCACGATTTCCTCACGCAATTGGTCGATGCGTTGAGCGGTAGCGAAGTGCCACCACAAAAGCCAACCGAGTCCAGCAGCGATAGCCGATATCAGACCGATTAAGGTCCATTTCATTTGCTTTCTCCCTCTACAATGATTTTTATCGACTGCTCATTGTCTGTGATTTTAGACACCTGACTAGGGTATTTTGTTAGATACCTCGTTAGCAGGCTGCTTGTTGTGAACGCTAAGTTAAACAAAGCTGGTTTTCGTTAAAAGTAGGTCGCAATTTCTCACAAGTTATCGAAGAAATGGTCGGTAAATTGAGATCTAAATCGATCTATTTTCGTCGATTTCCCACCCTTTTGCCGGTGTCGCAAGCTTTTGCGAAAATCGGACTTTATTCAAGCGGCTTTCGCGCCTCTTTAAGCCACTTTATCTGCCTTGGGGGGCTTGTATAATAAACCACAGCTGTTTTGAAGGCTTATCTGTCATACACTCTCGCCACGTCTACGGAACTCTCTCCATGCGTACCGCTTTTCCAATGTTGTTCTGGTGCTTGCTTTTCAGTGTCGTGTGTTACTGTGCTGGAACGAGTCAGGCGGATGAGCTCAAGGTTGGGACCGCAAAGCGGATCATTACGCCCAATCCGCTATTGCCAGTTTCGGGCGGCATGGGCCCCACTGCCCCTGCTACGAAGAAGCTGGGAGAAATGTCGACTCGCGCGATTGTGATCGAGAGTGGGAAAACGAAATTCGCGATCGTCAGCATCGATGCTCTCGGATTCCCTTCGGTCTTGGTTTCGAAGGTGGCAACTCAAGTGAAAAATATTCAACCTGAGAATATTATCGTTGGCTCATCACACACGCATAGCGGACCGGACTTTTACGCGTTTCCTGACGGGAAGGGTGGGCACACCGGAGATTTGAAATATATCCAGCAAGTTTGCCAGTGGATGGCGGAAGCGATCAATGAGGCTGAGCAGAAACTTCAGCCCGCCAAGTTTCGATCGGCTGTGGGGGATGTTCAAGGACAAGTTGCCTACAACTATTACGCGGTCGAGTTGTATGATCCTCGGGCTAATGTATTGCAATTCCTCGATATGCAAGATAAGCCGATCGCCACATTGGTGAATTACGCCATTCATCCAGAAGTGCTGGGGAATGAAGTGGGAGCAATGAGTCCTGACTTGATTGGACCGATGTGTGATCGCATTGAGAAGCGAGTAGGGGGCATGGCTGTTTTCATCAACGGAGCGCAGGGTGGTATGATCACCGCTGATAACCGTGATTTGGAAAAAGTAGCGGATCCCCTTAAAGCTAGATGGCAGGATAAACGCGAATGGAGCGAGTGTGTCCGCATTGGAGAATTGCTGGCAGATGAATCGCTCCGTATTCTCGGCGATTCACCAGCGAGCCAAGATCCCGCCGTGCAATGCCATCATCGTCTTGTCGATTTTCCTGTCGACTCGGAGGACCTTTGGGCTGTCGTGCAGTATTCCCCGCTCAAGTATCCACATAATGTGGAGAAACGAACGGTGACAACCCGAATTCAATTGATTCAGATTGGTCCCACACGTATCGCAACGATCCCAGGAGAAGCATTACCCAATATCGGAATGTATCTCAAACGAAAAATGAAGGGTGAACAGAATATGTTGTTCGGTTTGACCAACGACGCCTTCGGATACATTTTGACCGAGGTCGATTTCTCCAGTTTTTCTAGATATAACTACGTATCGCGAGTTTCCCTAGGGGAACAAACTGGGACAATTCTCATCAAGAACATTCTCGAATTGGATGCGGAGATTCCGCAGCGTTGAGTCTGTGCGAGTGTTCATGGGACGGATTTACTGGATGCCGATGGAATATTTTGGATAGGAGTCAAACCCATTAGCAATCCGTTCTCACCACCCGCGACCAAGCTTGGATTGGAGGAGCTGAAATCGGCTTTAGCAGAGGACGATTTGGCCACGGAAGCGGTGTGTGTGCGTCGAACATTATTGGGCCGTGAGGTTGTATCTGCCGGTCCAACTCCTTGGACCCTGGAATACTCGGGACTTCATTTCCGGCAAGTGGTTCGTGTGAACGGTCGAACGGTATGGTGGTGTTTGACCTGGGTGTGGTTCTCCAGATTTATTGAATTTCGTCAGCCGCTATCGCCCGGTGCGCCCGATTCACACTGGTTGGTCGAGGTCGTTGTCGGACGTTTTATGAGATTGGATATCTTTCGCATCGTTATCGATGGCAGAGAGGTTTTTCGGGAATAAAGACGTCTTAAATTGACTTCAGTCGAGCAGACGCGTTGTGAGTAAGATTTTTAGCGACCGACGACGCCTGGATGCTATGCGCACTTCGAAATGAATTCACAGTGGATTGCCGGGGGGGCATACAGCCTAGTAGGAGCTTCCGAAAACCTTGGCTAAAACCGAACCGGCTCTTGGTTTTGGGTAGGCTGATGTCGGTGAAGCGTTGCGAATCGGAAAGCCGAGTGGCGATTGGTATTCGAATCTTTAATCGCGTTGATGAAAGAATCTACTGTAGTGCGACGCGGAGGATGCCGCGAAAGCCGCGACTGGAAAAGTATGAATCGGCTCCGTTGTGGTAGAGAAATACATGGCCGAATCTGCGATCGCAGAAAAGGGCACCCCCGAGGGCGCGAATATCGGGTGGTGTTTGGATCCAACTGGATGTTTTTTGATCGAATTCACCTAAGGTTTGCAGGTGACGATACTCTGATTCGGTCAGAAGTTCGCAACCCATTAAGGCTGCCATGTCGATGGCCGATTGCGCGGGCTTATTCGCTTTGCGAGCGTTCAGCGCATCGCGATCGTAACAGAGGCTGCGCCGCCCTGCGGGACTTTCAGATGAGCAGTCGAGGAAGCATAAACACTCTTTTTCGCGGCCGAACTGTATCACATCGGGCTCGCCACCGCTCGATTCCATTTTGGCGAGGGCACTAAGTGCGGACGGTGTCCGCAACAGATTCGTCTCGACCTGATGCCAATTTAGGTTAGGGTGTCGATTGCGATGGATTTCAAATCGCTCTGCTAGGATCTGAAGCAAAGACTCCATCGATAGAGCAGCGGCAGTTGGTTTGTATGCTTGTTTACCAGCAACGGGCGGCGCTTTGCGTTTAGCGTTCATTGGAAAGCTCGCCACGTAAGGCTAATTCTTGGACCAGCATCTTTTTGTCGTTTTATTGCGTGAAGCCAATGCTCTTGGACATCTGCGTCCATGTAGAGCAGAGAACCAGGTTGAAGCGCATAGGCTAGCTGTAGGTCTGGCTTGGATTTCGATCGATAGGTGATGTTTCGAACACTACCTAAGGACACAATAGCAACACCGGTACCTGCGATGAGATGCGCCGTATCATCGGAGTGAAAGCCCATCGTATTGTCACCCGTGGCATAATAGTTGAGGAGACAATTATTGAAGTTGATTCCAAGCTTCTGCTTCAGCAAGTCTTTCATCGGGTTCAGTTCTGCCGGAATGGTAATTTCTGGATATTCCAATTGAGAATAGTTATAGGGGCGGCCGAACGAAGCGGTGCGTCTGGCAGCCATGCGATCATCCCATTGAATGTTTTCGACAAGAAAATGAAACAGCTCTTTATGATCGCTAAAAAAAGTAGGATCGAGCAGTAGTGTTGGCTCCATGGAGAGCACCTGTCCTAGGCGACTGGCGGTTTTATATGGCAAACATTAAATCCGGAATATCAGCTCATTTATTCGATGCCTACGCGGCGGTGGGTATTTTGGTTAGACCGAGCACATTCGACCTTTTGAAAACGTTCCCTGTCATGATTGGATGTTAGAATAATTCGACGACGACTGCGGTAGCATTATCTCTACCCGATTCACGTACGGCTTCGCTGACGATTCGTTCCGCTGGAGGGAGGTCTTGTATTTGCGAAGGTGGGGATGCGATGCATTCTTGAATAGCTCGGTCCCAGAGGCCATCGATCACGCCGTCGGTACAGAGTAAGAAGCGGTCTCCCGGTTTCCATTGTACCGCGCCGAATTGTGGCTTGAGATATTGATGTCCGGCACCTAAGGCTTGTTCAAGCACATTTTTTCGCGGATGCATTCGATGTTCGCGTTCATTGATTTTTCCTTGTCGCCGGAGCCAACCGCAATGGGAATGGTCTTCTGTGATTTGTGTCATTTCGTTGGCGCCGCTAAAATGATAGATACGACTATCGCCGATATGGCCGAAGAACATCCAACCGCGGGTAAACCAGCCGAGACTTAACGTCGCACCCATATTTCGAAGTCGATCGTCACATTCTCCCAACTTGGTCAATTCGCGATGCACGCTGCTGAATAACTCTTGCAGTATTTCTTGATAGCAGGCGTGGAGTCGATGGGGGGAGAGTTTGAATCTGCGCGGCAATAGAAGGGTTATTTTTTCGGTAGCTATGCGGCTTGCGAACTCACCGGATTTTTCGCCCCCCATTCCATCGCTGACCGCAAACAAATAATCGGCTTGTCCCAGGAGAGCTTCTCCGATGCGTCCCAGATATCGAACATCGCGGTAGTCAAGCATGATCGCTAGAAAAGCATCTTCATTATTGGAACGAATGCGGCCGCGGTCTGTTTTGCCGGACCAGCGGACATGCTGGGCAACCGCCGAATCCATTTTGTCATTGTCGTCTGTTGCGAGGGTTTCGATCTGCGGTCCGATGATGGTTGCAAATTCGAAGTCGATGACGCAGAAGCGGCCATCCGACGCGCGATAGGTTATGTTGCGCAAAAATGCATCGTCATGGCGAACACCGAAACTCTCCAGTTCAGCGAATATCTGCTTCATTTTTTCGTCGCTCATTTGCTCGACTCGAGCGCCGCAGTTGGTGGTAACCAAACGCAGTTGTTCCGAATCGGATTCGAGAAGTTTGGGAACGAATGGGCAGCCGCGGGCTTCGAGATATTTGAGGACTTTGACTTCGGTGGCGAAGCGGTCCGCAGCGTTTGTACCTCGAAATTCCTTATGAACTCGGCCATCGTAACCGATGCGAACGACCGCGCGTTGAGTATTTTTGGCTTCGAACATATGTGCGGCTCAATTGGATAAAGAGGATAACAGGTTCAGTTGTTACCGAGAGCAATCCGGTCCCAAAAAACAATCAGGCCTAGAAAACATCGCTGTCTTCTAGGCCTGAGAAGAAATTTGCCATCGGCTACTGCACTAGCCGAGAAGTTTCACTAGCCCAATGTCTTGATCGTCTTGACAATTCGGGAAATGATCTTGTACGGATCCGCTTGAGAATTGGGTCGACGATCTTCCAAGTAACCTTTGTAATTGTTGTTTACGAAGGAGTGAGGAATACGGATCGACGAACCACGATCTGCCACGCCGTAGGTAAACTTATCAATCGACTGGGTTTCGTGTAAACCGGTGAGACGCAGATGATTGTCTGGGCCGTATGCAGCGATATGCTCGTCGCGATACTTGGCAAACGCTTCCATCAGTTTCTCGAAGTATTCCTTGCCACCCTTATCTCGCAGGTTGTCGGTGGAGAAGTTGGTGTGCATACCGGAGCCGTTCCAGTCGCCGCGGATTGGCTTGCAGTGGAATTCAACATCCACTCCGTATTGTTCGCAGAGGCGAACCAACAAGTAGCGAGCGACCCACATGTCATCGCAAACTTTCTTGGAGCCCTTTGCGAAGATCTGGAATTCCCATTGGCCTTTAGCGACTTCGGCGTTGATACCTTCCAGGTTGATCCCGGCATCCAAAGCGATGTCGATATGTTCTTCAGCGATTTTACGAGCGACGCAACCGACGTTTTTATAGCCAACACCGGTGTAGTAGGGACCTTGAGGTCCTGGGTAGCCGCCTTCGGGGAAGCCTAAAGGTCGACCATCTTTGTAGAAGAAATACTCTTGTTCGAAGCCGATCCAGAGATCGGACATATCTTCGACCGTAGCTCGGAAGTTAGACGGGTGAGGGTTCCCATCAGGCAATAACACTTCGCACATTACCAAGTAGCCATTTTTGCGAGTGCTATCAGGATAGATGGCGACTGGCTTGAGCACGCAATCGGAGCTGCGGCCTTCCGCCTGCTGTGTGGAGCTACCATCAAAACCCCAAACTGGACAATCAGCAACAGAACCAGGAGCCTTGTCAACGATCTTGGTTTTGCTGCGGAGGTTAGGTTCGGGAAGATAGCCGTCCAGCCAAATGTACTCTAGTTTGAATTTAGACGCGGATGACATTCAACAAATTCTCTTGTCAGAAAGATAGTGACACTAACATGCCGCCTGATAATCGGTGCAGTGTTCTGCTTCATTAACACCTGTCAGGCAAGATGACCTCCCAGGCCACTCTTTGAGCAATCTCTTATGCCATGCAATCGAGTTCGTGCTGATAACGCCGACTTGACACAACCTACCCCTAGCCCGTGCAAGTCGACAGCCCAATTCCGCCTTGGAGACGTTCACGAATGCTGGTTTTGAAATTGCCGTACGGAACCGTTGACAAAGTACCACACAACCCCGCTGTTGTTCAAGTTGTGGTGAGGCAATTGAGTCGAGAATTTCACAGGGAATATTGGCTGACATGCTCCCCGCGAGGGATCAATTATAAGCCCAATAGATAACGCACAGCCGATTCGAGGGATGGGTGTCGGAACGAATAGCCCAATTGTTCAAGTTTCCCAGGATAAGCTCGGCAACTATCAAAAAGAAGTGGTTTGGCCATTTCGCCCAACAGGAATTCCAGAGCGAACTGTGGAGCAGGGAGAAATGCGGGTCTGTGCAAGATTTGGGCGATTGTCTGGATAAAATCCTTGTTGCGTGCCGGTGCTGGCGACACCAGATTGAAAGGTCCGGTTGCACGTTCGTCCATTAGGAGGTGGTAGATTGCGCTGATGCAGTCCGTTATCGAGATCCAGCTCCAGTATTGTTCTCCCGATCCCATCTTTCCTCCCAGTCCAAAAGCGATGGGGCCCAACAGTTTGGCCAAAGCACCTTGTCGCGGAGCAAGAACGATTCCGAGACGAGTGTGCGCTACGCGAGTCGTTCCAGATTGCGACAGCGATTTGGTCGCTTTTTCCCAATCTTCGCAAACATCCGCCAGAAAGCCTTCGCCTTTCGAACTTTGCTCGTCTAATGCTTCATCGCCGCGATTCCCGTAATAGCCAATGGCAGAACAGGCGATAAAAACTTTCGGAGGGGCATCCAATTGCGAGAGTTGCTTGGCAAGGACTTCCGTCGCAAGCACGCGGCTGTCGCGAATTTCCCGTTTGACCTCGTGGCTCCAACGATGATCGCCGATCCCTTTCCCCGCGAGATGGATAACCGCATCCAATCCCTCCGCATCTTTGGGATGCGTAAGTCCATCCCGTGGCGACCACGCGAGATGCTCTGGACCTTGGGGGCGGATTCCGGTAGGGGAAGTAGCGACCTTATTTCGAGTCAATTTGATGACTTGATGGCCAGCAACGCTCAAAAGCGCTACTAGATTACTCCCTACAAAACCATTCGCGCCAGAAACACCGATCCGCAGAGAACGAACCGGAAACTTCTGGAATAATTCGACATCACCGCGTGTCGTCTGATGTCGATATCGAAACATTCGAACCAACTCATTTTTGAAATACCGACTTCCAAGAAACGATCCGAGACTTCCCAAGGGGAGTCGATAGTCAATCGAGTCGATCAGACGGCTCCCCTCGTTACCGATCGCTTCGAAGCGATGCTGATGGGTCCAGCTTTTCATTGGACCTTTGGTCTGAATGTCTTCAAAAAGAAAGGGTGGTTCCAGCTTGGTATGCTTGGCGTGCCAATGGATGGGAAACCCGAAAGGTGTTCCGAGGGCGAGAACAACTTCCGTTCCCACATCGATCGAAGAACCGCGTCTCGCTATTGCTACCTTTTGCCATGGTGGCAGCAGGCGGTCCAGAGCGCCGGGCCGCGCGTGATAGGAAAACAAGGCTTGCAAAGGGGCTTTGAATTCAGATTCAGCGACAAATTGACTCATGAAACGGCCCCAAGATTCTGGTTCGGATCGAAGCTCATTCCTCCGGTGGGCTGAGTTCAGCGAATTGCATTTCGTCGGCCATTCCTCTCAGTTTGTCGAGGGCTCGCTTTTCCAGTTGCCGAACTCGTTCCTTCGAAACACCGAGTTTGTCGGCAAGACGCTGGAGGGTTTGAACCGTGCGGTGTCCCCCGAGGGAAAAGCGTGCGCGGATAATCAATTTCTCGCGGCGATCTAAGTTGTCCATCAGCAGTGCCAAGCGCGACCGAAGTTCATGCCACTTATGCTCATCAATCGTTGGTGCGCGATCCTCGTCGGAAATGTCCAATCCATTGTCTTGAAGGCTACCGACGATTCGCATCCGCTCACGTTGCTTCTGAACGACCATGCGATAAGCGTTACGACGAACCACTTGAGTCGCATAGGTGCTGAAGCGGAACCCTCGATCGTAATCAAACTTGTCGACGGCTCGCATGAGGGCAACGATCCCATCGCTGAGCAAATCGTCGAACGCATTGTTCTGGTTGACAAACTTTTTAACGATTGAAATCACCAATCGCATATTTGCTTTGACGATACAATCTCGATGCCAATCGGCGGCTTTGAGCAATGAAACAACCCTCAGAATATCCCAAGAGGAAACAGTTGCTTCATCGAGAGAGGCGAGCAAGCGTTTGGCGCGATGTCGCAGATAATTCATCCGCTGAAACAAATCTTGTTCTTCGCTCGGCTTGAGCAATTTGGTTTCGCAAAGGCGAGCCAAGTGGGGAGGAAGGTCTGGCACTTTGCTAAACTTCGCTTTTCCACCCGCTTCGCCAAATCCGAGCAGGCGATCGCCTAAGAGGCTCTCGCTTTCGCTCGCAACAAACTGGCTGTTGTCGATTAGCTCGACGGGTTGAATCTGCAGACGTCGAAGGAGCAGTTCTGGGCTCAGGTGCAAATCGCAGTCTGCCATCATCAGTTGGCAGTACTCTAGAAAGGATTGTTCGAGTTCTTCCGAGTCGAAGGTTCTAGCGAGAAGGGAGTTTGATTTGCTGGTGGTCTCGTTTTGGTTGTTCGTGGAAGCGACTTCAATCGAATTTTTTCGACTGACCTGTTTTCGCACTGGATTCGCTACTGCCGACATCGTTCACCCCTTTTTTCGCCTATTGCTCAAGTTTGATCTTGCCAGGTTGTGAAGCTTCGAGCTTGGTCGAACGTTTCACTAGCTGCTGGTTGCAGAGAGCAACCCGGCCAAAGCGGCCATAATTAACAAATCGGTCTTGCGATTCGTTCAAATCGTTCATTTGAAGTTATATCGAACGTTCTCTAAGACCGCAATAACTTTTGCCAGGAATTTGCAAAATTCCCGTAAACACTTGAAAATACGTCCAATGAGCACTAAAGTTTGATGTGAACTGCCAAAAATGCCGAAAAACGGTCAAAAACGGTCAAAAACGGTCACTGAACGAAAATTTGTCATATTCGCGTTCAAAACGTTCAGGTATACTTCCAAAAGCGTTCATCTATCGCCCCAAAAGAGGGCGTTTTATTTTCTTTTTACCGATTGGTTTCGAAAGCTGTGGAATCACAACTGACAACTCGCCAGGTTGCTACGGCTCTCCAAGTGAGCGAATCTTCAGTCAAGCGTTGGTGTGACGCTGGGGTGATACCCACGGTGCGCACCGTCGGCGGGCATCGCCGAATTCCGCTGGACGGTCTATTGGAATTTTTGGAAACCACGAATCGACAATTGGTGAAACCGGAAGAGATAGGATTAACGATTCCTGCCTCTCGGATCAGCAGCGAATCTCGAATCTCGGGCCAATTGACGGATGACATCTCGGAGGCGACTCGGGT
>JBIKMB010000349.1:0-4676 GCA_044359485.1 Pirellulaceae bacterium
CTGCTGACTCAAAAAATGGTATCCATCACCCAATTTCCTAAACAAACGCGCTATCTATCCGATCTGGAAGCTTCGAGCTATAAGCATGTCGATTGGTTAAGTCCTAAATGGCCGTTGTCGAAAGATCGCGATTTATTTGGACGCCGTCTCCGAGATACTTCGGGCATCATCGAAAAAGGCTTGGCGATGCATGCTACTTCCCAAGCAACCTATCGCTGGGATAAATCGCCCGCACAACTACTCTCCTCGATCGCTCTCGCTCCGCCATCAGAACCCGGCCTGCCTAATCCAGGTCAAGCGATCGCGAAAGTGATGACCATGAAGGCGGGAAAACTTGAGACAATGTATACATCGCCCATCCTCTCATCGAAAACTCCACCCCAAGAGTTTTCGGTTTCACTCGAAGGTGTTGAACTGATCGTGTTGATTGTGGATGCCGGTCCTAATGGAACTCTGGGCGATCATGTTCTATGGCTGGATACCCGGGTTCATAAACAATGACAACCCCTTGATGCGGCTTAAGCCCTATAGCGGCCCATATCATTTTTTCTAAAGGTTTACAGATGTCTGAGACTACCGACCCCGATGTGAGTTTGGCCGATTTTCAACAGAAAATTCGCGAGATGTATTTCGAGAAAGATATTCAACGGGGAATCGATGGCACATTCATGTGGCTGATGGAAGAAGTTGGTGAACTGGCAACCGCTCTCCGCCAGGGCTCCCAAGAGAATAAGGAAGAGGAATTTGCCGATGTGATCGCTTGGTTATCTACGATCGCTAACGTAGCAGGTGTTAACTTAAGTCATGCGATTCAGCAAAAATATGGGAGTGGCTGCCCAGGCTGTCGCCGTTGGATTTGCACCTGTCCGATTACCGAGAAACCCTAACTTTTCCAACACGGAGGATGAGCATGAACGGAGATATTCACGATTCAACTTTCCGAACGGTCCGCGCCGAAGTCGTCATTCCCGCTCGACTCGCGTCCACACGCCTGCCAGAGAAAATGTTGCTGGCCGAAACGGGCAAGCCGCTAATTCAACATACTTATGAATCTGCGTTGAAAGCAACAAAGCCTGTGGGTGTGACTGTGGCCGTTGACCATCCGCGCGTCTTTCAAGCGGTCAGCGGTTTTGGTGGTAAAGTACTGATGACCGATCCGAATGCCGCCAGTGGAACAGATCGAGTCGCCGAAGTGGCCCGCACCAGAAGTGATATCGATGCGATCATCAATGTTCAAGGTGACGAACCTGAAATGGACCCTACTGCGATCGACCTCTGTATCGACCTCCTGGAAAAAAACCCACAAGCAGCCATCGCCACTCTTGCCACGCCCATTCGCACCCGCACCAATCTGGAAGACCCCGCCTGCGTGAAAGTGATCCTCAATCATCAAGGCGAAGCAATTTATTTCAGCCGCAGCGTGATCCCGCATCCACGCACCTGGGACGACCAACTCCTGTCGAAGTCGCCGCCGGTTTACTTGCAACACTTGGGAATTTACGGCTATCGCCGCGATTTTTTGCTCTCCATAGATCAGGTGCCCCCTAGCCCCCTGGAAGAAACAGAAAAACTGGAACAACTTCGCTTTTTGCAAGCGGGTTACTCCATTGTAGTGGGTGTTATACAGCACGCTCCTCGCGGTATTGATACCCGCAATGACTACGAAGCCTTTGTCAGACGCCAGCGAGGCTGGTAAGATCGTTGGTGGGGAGAAAAGTGAACCGTCAGGGAGTATCTGTTCACCACCCTGCAGCAGATCAACTTTAGGAGCGATGGGGGATAGGGATGACAAAGCACATTTTTGTAACCGGTGGCGTGGTCAGTTCGATCGGCAAAGGGCTCACCAGCGCCTCGATTGGAATGCTGCTAGAAGCTCGCGGACTTCGCGTCCGCATGCAGAAGCTTGACCCCTACATCAATGTCGATCCCGGAACGATGAGTCCCTATCAGCACGGTGAAGTCTATGTGCTGGATGACGGTTCCGAAACGGATCTCGATCTCGGACATTATGAACGCTTCACCAGCGGCCCACTGACACGCGATTCAAACTACACGACCGGACAAATCTACATGTCGGTCATCGAGAAAGAACGCCGCGGTCAGTTCCTCGGAAAAACGGTTCAAGTCATCCCGCATATCACCAATGAGATCAAAAGTGTTATCTATAAACTAGCGGGCCCTGAAACCGATGTCGTCATCACGGAAATCGGTGGAACGATCGGTGATATCGAGAGCTTGCCCTTTTTGGAAGCGATTCGACAAGTGCCTATCGATGTGGGTAAAGAAAATTGCCTCTTCATCCATTTAACTTTGGTACCTTATTTGAAGGCGGCTGCGGAACTGAAGACCAAACCGACGCAACATTCGGTGGGTCAATTGCGACAAATCGGTATTCAGCCCGACATCCTTGTTTGCCGCTGTGAGCAAAGTATTTCGCGAGAAGAACGCGAGAAAATTGCACTTTTCTGCAGCGTCCCCATCCAAGCGGTGATCGAAGAAAAGGACAAAGACTTCTCGATCTATGAGGTTCCCATCAGTCTGGTCGAAAATGGCTTGGATGATCTGATCTGCCGGCGTTTAAGTTTATCAACCCGACAACCCGATATGACTCCGTGGAGTGATATCCTGCATCGGCTTCGTTATCCGAAACATGAAATCAGCATCGCGGTGGTCGGAAAATACGCCGAACATAAAGACGCTTACAAATCGATTTATGAATCGCTCGATCATGCTGGACTGCATCATCAAACACACGTCCGTGTCTCGCGTATTCAAAGCATCGATGTTGAAAATGAAGGGGCCGAGCGATTGCTGAGCGGTTACGATGGAATCTTGATACCGGGTGGCTTCGGTGAACGCGGGATCGAAGGCAAGGTCCAGTCGATTCGCTTCGCTCGCGAACGTCAAATACCTTTCTTCGGAATCTGCTTAGGTATGCAATGTGCGGCGATTGAATTCGCCCGCAACGTTGTCGGACTCACCGGAGCTCATTCCTCAGAATTCGATAAAGATTCTCCTCATCCCGTCATTTGTTTACTGGATGAGCAAAAGGAAATCACATTGTTGGGCGGTACGATGCGGCTAGGCGCACAAAAAGCCAATCTATTACCTGGCTCACTCGCTCATCAAGCTTACTTGAGCGAATCGATTCGGGAACGCCATCGACATCGCTATGAATTTAATAACGTGTACCGTAGCCAATTCGAAGCTCATGGAATGCGATTCAGCGGCACTTCACCCGACGGTGAATTAGTCGAAATTCTTGAACTGACCAATCATCCCTGGTTCCTTGCCGTTCAGTTCCATCCCGAATTCAAATCCAAACCGACAGCCGCTCATCCGCTCTTCTCGGGATTCATCGGTGCGGCCATAGCTCGCCATGCACGCCGCAAAAATCGAGCCATAGATACCATCGAGGTCGTATAACTTTCCAGTCCAATAAAACCCAGGCCAATAAAACCCAGGCCAATAAAACCCAGGCCAAAAAAACCCAGGCCAATAACTTCGAAGGAGTCACTTGAATTTATGTCAGAAAAGTCAAAACTCATTATCGATGAAGATTGGAAAACCCAAGTCGAGCGAGAAAAACAACAGGCTCGCGACGGGGGCCAAGAAACTCCAGAACCAGCCACCAGACCGGACCTGTCCGAACTCCCACCGCCGCCACCGGCGAATTTTGAAACGCTGGTGAGTGGCTTGGCGACACAATCGGTTGCCGCCATGGGACAGTTTGATCCTGCCGATAAGCGGCTGGATTATGCAAAGTATTACATCGATTTACTAGAAGTTCTGCAACAAAAAACGGTTCGAAACCTGACCGGCCAAGAGCATGATATGCTCAAGTCGGTGCTGCACCAGTTAAGACTCATGTTTGTCAATGCTTCTCAAGATGACGCGACCTAAAGCGACAAGGCTTGAGGCGATCCATTCCTAAAAGAGCAATGTTCGTCCATTTTAATGATCCAGCGGGGATGACCTAACGATATGCTTCAGCAATCCATCAAAGATCAAGTCACTCGTTATGTGCTCCCGAAAGTTCGCACGCCCGCTCAGTATGTGGGAGGAGAACCCAACAGTGTTCGCAAGAACCACGCTGAGGTCGCGGGAAAATTGTGCCTGGCATTCCCCGATGCCTACACGATTGGCATGAGTCATCATGGCTTGCAAGTGCTTTACTCCTTGATTAACGCCCGCGAAGACTGGGCTTGCGAAAGAGTGTTTACGCCCTGGCCAGATGCCGAAGAATTAATGCGGAAACACCAAATACCACTCTATGGGTTGGAAACATTCACTCCGCTGCATCAATTCGATATTCTCGGCTTCTCCCTACAGTATGAAATCAGTTCACCTAACGTCTTAACGATGATCGACTTGGGTGGCATTCCGCTGCATACAGTCGATAGGACTCTTGCCCATACACTGGTGATTGCAGGTGGACCGTGCTGCCAAAATCCTGAACCGATGGCAGACTTTATCGACTTGTTCATCACGGGCGATGGTGAGCCGGCCTTGCCCGAAGTTTGCGATCTTTGGTTGCAAGTTCGTCGCGATATTCTCCAACGCGATGGCCAGTACTTCGAAGGAGAAGCGGGACAGCGTCAACGCGAAGAAGCTCTGGCTGAAATGGCTCAACGACTCCCGTATGCCTACGTACCTCGGTTCTATATCCCCGAATA
>JBIKMB010000350.1:0-4674 GCA_044359485.1 Pirellulaceae bacterium
GATTGCACTGGTCTCCGTCAACTCTGCATCGGCAGCGGTGGTTAACTTTCGTGGCGTTTTGACGTCCAATCCGATCTCTGGTGGAACTCTATCCTTACCCCTTAACAATTTTGAGGCGAGAATCATTACGGGTGTTCCATTCGGGACTAGTGCCTTCATCACTGGAGGTTTCTTCAACTTCAACGGCACGTTGGTTAACGTCGTAGGGGGGCAAGTTCAAATTCCTTCAGCAGGCACATTGAGTTTTACCGTTCTTTCCCCAAACAATGTTATTTCGACGTTTTCTTTCGCTGGAGTTTCCGGTTTAGGCTCGACAGTCAATCAGTCAGCTTTTGATTCTCTCGGTCCGCCGGCACGACCAACTGCCTTGACCACTGCCTTTTCAATTTTTCAGTCGGATGGTGGATCAAACATTCTAGCTTCGTATGATGGTTCAATTTCTTCCGTGCCAGAGCCGAACTCGATGATCGCTTTAACTGGATTGATCTTTGGTGCGGGTGCTTGGAGACTGCGTCGTCGAAAATTGCGAGCGGCAGTATGATGTCCTGAACGTGCCTTGAACGTGTGAAGATTAGAGGGTGTGGTGACGCACCCTCTTTTGCTTTTCTTACTTGCAAAGTCAATGGCGTATTTTCTTCTTGCGATTTTCTCCAATCGACTTCGCGTAAATTAGCTAGATTATGCTTCCTCAAATCCTTTGGATCATTTCTCTCGCGCTTCCATTACCTCTGCTGGTGAATTATTTCATCAATCTCCGGAACGTTGATCAGTACCAATTTTTTGTGGTTCTTTTGATTTCAGTGGGGCTTATGTATTACCTTCGCTGGAATAAAGTGTTCTATAAACCTGTTAAAACGAAGGTCATTGCATTACTTTCAATTGGCTGGCTCACTACAATAGTTGGCACATTGCTTTATTCTCCCTGGCTTGGCTACCTGGGCTTTCTACTGAACCTCACCAGTTTCTCACTAGTCCACTACGAAAAAAAATCGGACGAAGGCCACGAACCGATTTCTTGCGGCTCTCTTCTCTACCTTACGATTCCTCTTTGGCTCGCTCTGCGAGTTCCCTTAAACCTCGACCAAAAAATTGCCATCGGTTTGCAACACCTAACCGCGGCGACAAGCAGTTTTCTGCTCGACCGACTTTCTGTTCCCCATCAAGTGTCAGGAGTTGTCTTCGACTTTGCTGGTGGAAAGCTATTTGTCGAGGAAGCTTGTAGCGGTATTCAATCACTGTTTGCGTTGCTCTGCGTCGCACTGTTGCTGTTGGCTTGGAATCGTCGTCCTATTGTGTTGGTTCCTATTTATGCACTTGCCGCAATTTTTAGCGCAGGCTTGCTCAATATTATTCGAGTTGTCAGCATTGCAGTTGCCCAAGAATGGTATGGTCTCGATTTAGCCCGAGGTTGGAAGCATGAAGTGCTCGGCTACACCTGCTTAATGGTCGCCATTTTGCTACTTGCCTCGTTCGATCGCCTTTTTCGGGTCTTCTTTTTCCCAATCTCGGACGATATCAACCCGATCGCTCAACAACGCTTGGCTAACCCTTTGAAGTTGCTATGGAACCATCTACTCTCGCCAGTCGCTGATGGTAGTTTGAAAATACAAGCTTCACTTGCTTCGGTTACTCTGCCTAGATGGCAATGGCCAACGCTGCTGATAACAGCGATTCTCTGCTGGGGTTGCCAAATTGTTTTTGCGACTCAATATGCATTACGTGAAAGAGTGGATGCGGTCGAATCGCGGGTGGGGGGTACCGAATTGTTTTGGGAACCTCAGCGGGAATTATTTTTAACGCGACCTAATTTCGTTGTAGAAGGTTTCCAGAGCTTTCGAAATGGAGAAGATTTTTCGGGCGGGCAGAACACCGATGTGTGGATGATTTTAGATATCAAGTCGAAACTGAGGCATCGAATTGCCATCAGTCAACCCTACGACTACTTTCACGATTTATGTATTTGTTATGCTGGTAATGGATGGCGTATCGGCGAGCGACAAGTGATTCGAAAGGATACTGAGGCGTTATCCATCGGAGACTGGGGATTTATTTTTTCCAATTGGTTTAATGACAATGGGACATACGCTTACCTCACGTTTTCGGGTTTGAATCGCGACAATACGCCTGCATTTATTCCTGAAGAGACGGTCGCAGATGTGTTGGCGAATCGCTTCTCTTTTGGTGGAGAATCTGTAGGGCAGTCGAAAGAATGTTTGATGCTTCAAGTTTGGACAACATTAGACTCGCCGTTGACAAAAGAAGACCAAGACCGACTCAAACTAATGCATATTGAGTTGCGTGATTTTGTACGTGCCGAGTACGGCAAAAAGATAGCTGCTGCCCAATAAGTATGACTTGCTGAAAATCGTTTAACCCGTGTGCGGCCAGGGCAGGGACGCGATGCCGTGCGTCGTTCGCGTTTGATGAGATCGGTAGTACGGTCCAAAGGGCAGTTCTACCAAACAACTTGACTCAGATGTTGAGCCGGTTCCAGGCCCCCTAGCCTAGCGGCAACCGTCTCAACGATTTTTCCGAAAACCGAGCCCGCGACGTTGCAGGTCCGATTTAGTTCGATGTGATCGGTAGTACGATCTAACAGACAGTCAAACCAAACGGCAACCACGTATCAAAAATGATTGACGCGAAATTCCTGAAATGGCAATGAGCAGATCTCGATCAAAACGAGGGGGATTGTTCGGCCGGATTCGTCGCTGGTTTCGCCAGCGATTGCATCGCAGGGATTCCCTACGTAAACGCCAATCTTCTATTCCCAAGGTTGGCAAAGTAAGTCGCCAACTTCAGCGAGCATCGCGACAGTTCACTCGGCGTTTTTTCGCGTTCCAAGCTGGCACGCCCAAAGCGGTCGGAAAAGGCGACGGTGGTATTCGCAAACCCAGATGGATCGATTATCTCAATCCTATCCATTGGATCATTTGGCCACTTGGTTTCGTCACCGGCTATTTTTTATCGCGCCCCTATATCAGTCTTGGACCAGCCCTCTTTGCGATCGCAGTAATGATAGGCTCCATCGCTCTGTATGCTCAACTACGATACCAAGGTGGTCGCTCCTCGCGGATACAACTTTACCAACGCCTGCTAGCCGATGCCGCTCAATCCCAAGATTATAAAAAAGCTCTAATCGCTAGTAAAACTTTGATCGATTTACAGCCGAATGATTTGCGATTTCAATTTGAGCGAGCTCAGATTGAGAAAAAATTGGGGAACGATCAACTCGCAGATGATCTGATGTTTCGCCTGGCTTCACAAAAAAAATATGGGGTCGCATCCCTCTGGCTCGCGGAGCAAAGATTTGACATGTCCAAGATGCCAACTTGGACACAAGAGCAGCATCAACTGTTTCGCTCATTGATGGCTGCCGCCATTGACGGTTCTAATGGTGAAATTTTGAATGGAGCAAAATTCAAGCTGTCCGGCTACCTCTCCTCGATCGGTGCCAACTCGGAGGCACTTCGTTATCTGGCCGATATAATTCCCGATAACCCTCAACTGGCGATCACTGCTTGCGAATTAGCTCGCGCGACGAACGATCCCATTCGCCTGCAAACGCTGCTACCAATTGCGATCAATTTTCATCGCAATGAATTGAGCAAATCACCCGATAGTCTAGACCATCGACTGAAGTTGGCACGCGCTTTGGTTATCGACGGCGATATAGACGATGCGATCGTTTTGCTCGAAGATGGTCAGAAACTCAAACCCGATATGCAGATTCAAAATGCAATCGCGGAAGCGTACATCTATCAGGGTGACAAAATCGCGCGTGGTCGGCAAACGCCGGAAGCACTTGCTCAGCGTATTCAAATCGTGCATCGCGCGGCAACATTGGCGCCGAACAATCCTTTGGTGGTCGAAGCGTTAGTCGATTTACTGATTCAATGCCGAGACGACAAAAACCAAGAGAGCGCGACCCTGCGTGAAGCCGCGCTGCAAGGCTTAGACCCCGAATCGGTGCACTTCATACGAGGCACAATCGCGTTGATGGAAAATAAACCGGACGAAGCGAAAACACATCTTGCCCTTGCCTCGAAATCTGAGATTCCGATGCCGGGTGTTCTGAATAATCTAGCCGTAGCCATCGCGTCGCAGGAGGGTGGCGATTTGGAGGAAGCCCTTCGACTGGCAAATTCTGCGCTAGAACGCTTACAGCACCCATACCTGTACGAGACTCGGGGACAAATCCTTTTCAAAATGCAAAAGTATCAAGACTGTATTTTAGATTTGGAAAAGGGGCTCCAATCACCCGAGTTAGCCACCTCCATTTATGCGAGTTTGATCGTCGCATACGAAAAGCTCGGCAATCCATCACTGGCCGCCGAATATTCCGAGCGCTTAAAAGTGATCAATCAAGCGAAACAAAAAACGGAACTCGCAGTCCCGCAATGAAAGATTTACTGCGACTTTTGGTCCGGCAGAAACATTTTCGTTTCTTGTTGCAACATCAATTGCAACTTAACTGCCCCTAAATGAAGCATAATAGCCTCAAGAAAATCATTAATTTTCCATTTACTGACAAATCCGGAAACTATTTGCTGTCTTGGATATAGCCGCGGTGTTGTGGGTTTTCGAATAGGTACTTAGTGCCTATCCGAAAACCATGATTTTCTTAAATGTGTAATATGCACAAGCAAGTTGCAGGTTTGCAATGTAATTGGT
>JBIKMB010000351.1:0-4660 GCA_044359485.1 Pirellulaceae bacterium
TACAATTCGAAGTAGGGAAGGGCGTAATCATGAGTGAGCAGTTCTCTCCAGACGGAACGAAGATTGCTTTGGTCCTAGATACCTCGGTCGGCGACGGCCAAGTACTTAACACCTCCTTTTCACTCCTTCTCTGGAACATCGCTGAGAGCAAAGTTGAGGCAACCTATTCGTTCAGAGACGTAGCCGCGATTAACGTGCCTGAGTTCCATCCAGACGGCCAACTGCTAGCGATTCCAGTCATAGAAGGTAGCGTACCATCCCACAAGCTGAAGGTTTTGTTCATTGACTTGCAAAAAAGGGAATCTCTGCCAGCAATCGACCTGAACGCGAAGGATACACTTGATCGGTCAGTACGTTTTGTTCCGGAGGGTAAGCGGTTGGTCGTTCTCCGAGGGGCTGAGACTGGTGAGCAGACCATCTGGGACTTGCAAACAGGAAAGCAGTTAAACGAGCCGGTCCCAGAGGTGTTCCGTCCGACAAATCGTTCGCCAGATGGACGTTACGAATTGAAGAATGCGCCCGGCGGTGTAGAAATAATCGATCGTACATTAAAGCCCCCCTCTGTCGTATCACATCGCCGCAAGCCTTGAGCGGGCCCAGCAAGCGGGTTCTTTCCACTCTCCAACGTAGCATGACATTTTGAAAAAAAGGCTCGAAAACTCCGCGCGATCAGGTGGATTGATTTACTCGCCAGTGTTTCTCAGCTGATGGCTTATAATCCGGAGGCAAATGCGGGAAGTTTACGGGAAACATTCTAAGTCCCTCTCTGAATTGCGCGATGCCACGCAAACATGTAAGCGTAGACGTTTCTCAATCGAAAGTCCAAACGCACGATCGATCCTACACTTAGATGTCGATCGTCATTTGCCTCCACTGTGGATCACATATCAGACAGTTTTTGGATGGTTATTTGTGCCGATGATAATTTAGGGCATGATGACGCAACAGTCAGTCCGCACTCTGTTGAGCTCTTCCAAGCGTAGTATCGCGAAGAGGAGAACTCGATCCACTCCAAGTACCTCGGAAATCGCGCGAATCAACTCACATCCAATCGAACCATTGTTGGGCCAACTGCAATAAGGTCGAAATGGCCGACGACTCTCTGCGATGATTGATCGACCACCGAGTGCCGGATATCATTAGGCTCTGCCGCAAGGCCAGATCGTGTGATGGACTGTATTGCAACAGTCTATGGGTTTTGGGCCGATTCGAATAACTACAAGTCAGACCTCGAGGCACACTATGCCGGTATTTGTACACCTGACACCTGAGCGCAATATCGCTTCGATCCGCCGCCAAGGTATTGGTCTCCGAAAGCAACATTTTCATTCTCGCGGTGTGTATGCCGTCCCGGTGATGCCCAACTTCTACGTGTCGCATCAATGGCTCCGCGAACTCAAGCGTTCTAAAGGCGGAACCATCTTTGGTGTTTACTTCCGAGTCCCTGATGACGAGCCAGTCGCAATTGGTCACTATCACAGTCAATCTGCTACCATGACCGCCGCTGAAGCCGTTGCGCTCCTATATGCCGCGGAGAAGCGAGATCAGAACAATGAACCAACATCAGACTCATCGGCCAATTCAGTCCGACAGGGTCACCGGTTGCCTTACCATGCCGAAGGTTTTGAGGTCATTATCCCGCGCAAAATAGAGCGATCGGAAATCATTCGAGTCAAATCGTTGCCGCAAGTGGTTGGCTGGCGATATTATCCTGGTGCAAACGGCAGGTACCCTTGCATCTGCCTCTGCTGTGAACGCGGGCAGTCTGGGGCTCGCAAATTACTCCGACAAGTTGAAGAGGCTGAGGTAAAAGGCAAGCGAACGAAGATCGTTTTGTTCGGGCGAGAAAACGATTCGATCCGGCGAGTGAACCGTCTACGTGAGGAACGCAAAGGTAAACGAAAATAGCGAGTCCACCGGAGCCGCGTTCCCGTATTGGGATTATGCAAACGTCAATCGTGGCGGCACGTTGACGCTGGTCAAACGGAATTTGGACCGGGTGCACATGGAATGGTTAAACCGATGCTAACGCGTTCGTCCGATCGTGCCGTAAATCGATCCGCGAAAGTGCAGTTCGTGCAGGTCAAACGAGATTGCAACTTCTACACGATAAGTCTATCAGCCTAACACGCACCAAATAAGTCGTTTATTCCTTTTGCTTTGCAGACTCTATTTGCTCATCGTACCAGGAAACGATTCCCTTCCATTCCGTGTTCTTGGGATCTGCAGCAAGGGAACGCCGGTAGATCTCTCGCCCCTCTTGAAAAAAATCTAATGCCTGCTTGGATTTCCCCAGTTCACGAGATGTTTCCGCTAGACGTGCCAAACTCCAAGCCAAATTTCTTTCACCTAGCAAATCCTTAGGATAGCGTTCCACAAGAGAACGCCTAATCTTTTCCCCTTTTCCATAAACCTCAAACGCTTTTTCCCATTGCCCCATAACCTGATAGGTTAACCCGATTCGGTCATAGCAAACTGCAAGTCGATTTAACTCGTCAGCATTCTTGGGATTCTTCTTGACCGCTTCTTCAAAAAGCACTTGAGCCTTCTGAAATTCCTTGAGCGAATTTTCTCCACCCCCTGCGGCATCGCCCCGCTTCATGTGTTGGTCCGCTTCGGATTCGACTTGCCTCATCATTTTGCGAATAAAATTAAGTGCGAGTTCCATCTTGACTTTATCAACTGGATTCTTTGGAAGTTGCACTGTTACCGCATCGATCCACTCGACACTCACTTCCTGATAACCCATTTCTTTTAATCGCATCTCTAAATTCGGCATATGGCCACCGCCATAAACAATACTAACACTCTTCACCTGCGGTTCCTTTTCGATGATCTCGTTAAGGTCATCGATAACCACTTGATTGCGATCAACGATGAGAACCTGATAAATTCCGTCTTTATGAGACTCATGCGTATTTTCCGGTCTTCCGCTCTCCAACAACTCCAAAAAAACCATTTTGCCCGCAAGCTTGAGGCTTGAATTTGCTTCCACCAACTTCAAAAGCGGCTTCACCATCCCCACGGGAAAAGATGCAAAATATTTGTTCAGCGAATCTGTTGCCACCCCCACTGCCTCCAAACGTTCCCACACCTGATCCATCGCCAGATCACTGTTGCGCCAACACTGCCCCTCTTCGACCATAACATCGCCCTGAAACTCCAGCCCCAGCACTCGCAGGGCTTGCATCTGCATCACTCGGACCTTCATCGCTGTGACCTGCAAAAGAAATGAAGCTTGCCTCTGATCCTGTTGCGATAGCAATATATCAGCATCTTCTCCTTCCCCTCCTTGGCGATTATCCCTGCCCAACGATAGGATTTCCAACTGATCGCCGGGATCGCTTCGAAATTGAAAATCGTTGCCCCACCCATCTTTAGCAAGCATGTCGTGAGACCGACGCTTAAAATTCATTTCCAAAAAACTGCGAGGAAGTTTTCCCTCTCGCTCTTTCAAATCCATTGCTTTTAAACCGAGAGTACGTAGTCGCATTTTGGTAAGGGCAATGCGAGATTCCGCCGAGTCGCTATTTTGAAGAGAGTATTTTAAACGACCGGTACCGGGCATAGTTGTTCCCTCAAAAAGAATCACTTCGTGACTTTCGGCAAGTTTTTGCTGTTGTTCAAAAAACGATCGATCTGCGACGTGCACCATACTCTGTAGTGTTACTACTGGACCGACTTTTCCGGGACGTTCGAACTTGCGCACCGGCAACTGCAAAATGGTTTTGCGCAAAACTTTATCTTTGATAACTCTTGAAAAATGTTCATCCGAAGATGTTTGAGCAGCAACGGTCGCGGCCAATGAGCCCAGGGTGATAAAGAAGTAACCAAAGATCTTCAAACGAAAAAGAAAATGGGTATAACGATAAGCAATCATGCAACTATTTCCCTGTATTTCAATATTCGCGTTGGCTGAGATACACATTAACCGCTGCGATAATGCAGCCTAAACCAATGGAGCTAGAAACAATACTAAAGGCTATCATTGAAGGACCGACTGGAAAGTCGGGAAACCAAGTATACATCACGCCTGAAAAGGCCAAAAATATCACAGGAGAAGTCAATACGCCGAGGATCGTTGGAGCTGCGTTGGAACTCGACCACAACGATGCCAACAAAGAGACTCCTACCACCGAGCTAAATGTTGCCAGAAATGGATGGAGAATGACATCATCCCAACTCAACGCGAACGAGAGAACGGAGTAGAAAATTCTGCTATCACCAAACGCAGACCTCCCTAGGTCGGAGAGCGTTGAGGGGTCACCAGTCCTATCCGCAGCCATAATTTCCCAATAAATTATCCGGTTGGCAACAAACCACATCAAAAGGCACAAGCCAAAAGAAATCGACACGATACTCAATACGACCAACAACTTGCTGCTAAAAATCTGCAAGCGTGTCGGCGGGAGAGAGGCCAGGAACTGCGAAGACCGATCAGCCCGCTCTAAAGGGACGGTGCTTCCGGAAAACAAGGATGCGAAAACAAGATTTACAAAGAAGCTTAGAAAACTGCCACCGGACAAAGTCGCAGCAAATATCACTGTCGACTCATCCCAGATATTCGCCTTGTTCTCAAGAATCATAATAGTGACAATGCCGGCAAAGACAAAACATAGCAGCAAAGCTACGACTAGAGCGAATAGGTAAAACCTAAGTA
>JBIKMB010000019.1:0-50034 GCA_044359485.1 Pirellulaceae bacterium
CTGACCTGAATTGCCCTGACCTGAATTGCCCTGACCTGAATTGCCCTGACCTGAATTGCCCTGACCTGAATTGCCCTGACCTGAATTGCCCTGACCTGAGTTGCCCTGACCTGAGTTGCTTTGGCCTGAGTTGCCCTGACCTGAATTGCTTTGGCCTGAGTTGCCCTGACCTGAGTTGCCCTGACCTGAGTTGCCCTGACCTGAGTTGCCCTGACCTGAGTTGCTCTGGCCTGAGTTGCTCTGGCCTGAGTTGCTTTGGCCTGAGTTGCTTTGGCCTGAGTTGCTTTGGCCTGAGTTGCCCTGACCCGAATTGCTTTGGCCTGAGTTGCTTTGGCCTGAGTTGCTCTGGCCTGAGTTGCTCTGGCCTGAGTTGCTCTGGCCTGAAGAGCCCTGGCCCGAAGAGTTTCCTGAGTTGGAACTTTGCGAAGGGTTTTCGGTCGATGCGTTTGTTTGTGATTCTTGACTTACAGCTTGCGGGGATGGTGGGATATTGGAATCCGCCTCTGGAACTCCTTCTTTTCCCCATCCCCATTTGCTGGCCGTCAGCCCATCCATCGCCCGCACATCGAATGGTAAGTCAAAAAGACCAAACTGCCGCCCTGGCAATGGCAAGAATAAACAGATTCCCAAGAATATCAGTGTCCCAATTACCCCTAAGCTTAGCCAAGTAGCGCTGAACTGCGTGGGAACTTCCACACCTCGGTCGTTGAGATATCGTCTCAAACCAAGAAAACTGGTGGTGACGAGCAGTGCGAAGGAGCAGAAAAAATAACCGAACAGCAGATAAAGTGCAGAGCGGCGAATCGCATCGTTACCGGCGGGGAGAAAGAGTTGACCGATTCCATAAAGCGGTATGGCCAGCAATGCAAAATAAAGAATCGTAACACCTGGATTGTGTTTCCGTTTTCGCTTGCGAGTCGATTTTTCATCCTTACTTAGGTCGCTCCGAACTAACCCGAGAGACTGCAGCAAACCTTCTCCCGAGGTATCCCGGTCTGCTTCAACAAGCGTACAGTCAAACACAATACGATCAGCCAGATAACCAACCAGTGCGAGTAGGCCGAGGTTGATTAAAGGTGAAAAAATGGCGAGAGGACCTTGGAACACTGCGAACCGATTGATTACGACCATCATCGCTAAACCAAGTGCTAGCGTGTATACCATGGCGTAAGCGCGGCCCGACTCGATCGCTATACGAGCAATGAGCACCGATGCAAAAATATAAAGTGCGAAAAGATAGTTAACTCGAATCTGATAGCCATCGCGATAGAAAACAAGAATGAGAAAGCTGATCAAGCAAAATATCATTCCCATGACCAAACCTGGGGCCACTGCAGCAGCGATCATATCTGCCAAAACGCTCTGTTGCCTCAGTTTACCCATCCCGATGTTCAACGCTTTCCTATCAAAACCTTTTCGCCCCAACCTTCTTCCCTAAAACTTTTTCGCGGAGTTTTTAGCTGAACCTCACAATCACATTCCCAGATTCAGATCTTATGCGAAACTCCTCGCTTGTATTGTTGAGTATCGCCACCCCGAAGTCCAATGTAAATACTGTAACCTAATCGGCTTAGTGGAATGCAGGTTGAACAAGAGCAATGCCGAGCGGAAATCCTAGATTCCCGGGTAATACGCTGATTCGGGTGCACGGGAGGTGTAATTTTGCAGCTGGACTGTTAGAATTCGCAAACTGATTTCTCTGTCCAAATTAGGAATATTTGCGGTATGCCTCAGGACCAATCCAGCGTTCTACTTTCGCCTGAAGTCATGGCAAGACTTGAGCGGCTGGAATTGGTGACTCGCAAAGTTTTTCGGGGCCGGATGAAAGGGGAGAGGCGGAGCCATCGCAAGGGTGAGAGTGTAGAATTCGCCGATTATCGGAGTTATGTCCCAGGGGACGATCTTCGATTTATCGATTGGAATTTGTATGCTCGGCTAGATCGCCTCTACCTCAAACTCTTTCAAGAGGAAGAGGATCTTCATTTGTATTGTTTGATCGATGCCAGTCCATCGATGTCGTTTGGCAACCCAACGAAACTTCAATGCGCTAAACAACTGGCCGCCGCACTTGGTTTTGTCGGACTTTGCCGCAGTGACCGAGTTGTCCTGGATACGTTGGGGGGCATTAAAACTTCCTCGCCCTTACGTGGACGCGCCCATCTGTGGCGCATGCTGGAATTGCTCGATCAGATTGAACCGAATGACGCATGCAGCATGCTTGATGGTGTCAAGCGCTTTTCGCTCCGCAATAGTGGGAAAGGCATTATTGTCCTGATTACCGACCTCATGGACAAAGCGGGGTATGAGACTGCGTTAAGAATGTTGATAGGCCGCCAAATGGACTTGTTCGTGGTGCATTTGCTGAGCCCCGAGGAACTTGACCCACAATTACTGGGCGACTTGCGATTAATCGATTCGGAAGATCGCGATGAGACCGAGATTACAATCAATCGAGCGGTCTTGAAAAAGTATCGTAACACACTAGACCAATTTGTATCGCAAGCCAAGCAATTCTGCGCGCAGCGTTCTATCACTTATCTGCTGACGCCGAGCGATCGAGCAGTGGATGTGATTGTGACTCAGTATTTGCGCGAGCGAGGCTTAGTGCAATGAGCTTTATCTCTTCACTGCCCCTATGGGCTTGGCTACTGCTATTGCTGATTCCTCCAGCGATCATCGCATTGTACTTTCTCAAGCTGAAACGAGCACCGATTGTCGTACCGAGCACATATCTTTGGCGACGAACGATTGAAGATTTGCATGTGAACAGCCTTTGGCAACGATTGCAAAAGAATATTTTGCTCTACCTGCAACTGATCGTTGTCGCTTTTTTGTTTCTATCGTTATTGCGCCCTGGATGTCGCAGT
Organism: Pirellulaceae bacterium; assembly: GCA_044359485.1. Classification (GTDB taxonomy): domain Bacteria; phylum Planctomycetota; class Planctomycetia; order Pirellulales; family Pirellulaceae; genus JAFLCP01. The sequence continues at coordinate 2,868 of JBIKMB010000019.1, forward strand.
GAAAGCCAACTAGGGCAACGTTCGATTTTGTTGATTGATCATTCGGCAAGTATGTCGGCGACCGATGAGAAACCCAATCGCTTAGCCGTTGCTAAAGATAAAGCATTGCAATTGGTCGATTCGATGGCCAGCAGCGATGTGGCCATGGTAATCTCGTTTTCGGATCGAGCGGACATCAAACAAGGCTTTACTTCGGATCGTAGGCAATTGCGAGCCGCGATTGAAGGGATCCAAGAGACCGGTCGTATTACCGATATACGCGAAGCTCTTAGGGCAGCTGCTGGATTAGCCAATCCTGGTCGAACCAGCGAGATCGACAACGTGAACGATATCCAAGTGGCTGAAGCTATGCCGGCTGACCTTTACATTTTTTCCGACGGCGGCTTCAGCGAACTGCAAGATTTTGATCTAGGAAATTTAGCTCCGAAATTTATCTCCATCGGAAAGCCCGAACCGATCAACAGAGGGATCGTCGCTCTTACCGCCACACGCAATGCCGAACGCGAAAATGAAATCGAAGTTTATGGAAGACTGGTCAATCATGCCAACATCGATACATCGATCACGACCGAGTTGTATCTCGATGAAAATCTCATCGATGCAACCAAATCGACCTTGAAGCCAGGCGAAGAAGAAGGAGTTAATTTTCAACTGCGCGATATCGAGTCCGGTAAATTGACTTTGCGCATCACGGAGAATGACGACCTGCTGGCCGACAACGAAGCATTTACGACGATCACACCCCCGAGCAAGATTGAACTGTTGGTGGTCACCCAAGGAAATCGGGCGTTGGAACTTGCGTTGGAGACGCCGCAAGCGACAAAACTTGCCCGGGTCAAAGTGGCTGCACCCGAATACTTGGAGTCAGAAGATTTCAAAAAAGCCAATCTTGAAAATCCTTTTGACTTAATCATCCTCGACGGAGTTAGCCCCAAATCGATGCCCTTCAGCAATACTCTTTTTATCGGCTCGGTTCCACCGGCGGAAGGCTGGGGCTTCGGCGAATCCCAAAGCCCCGTCATGATCGTGGACACCAATAAAAATCATCCACTGATGCAATATCTTGAAATGACTTCAGTCCGCATTGTCGAAGGCTATCCCTTGAAAATGCCCGATGGGGGGACACGTTTACTTGAAGCAGATATTGGTCCCATCTTGGCTGCAGCACCCCGTGGCCCCTTTTTGGATGTCGTTTGCAGTTTCCCTCTCGTACGTGAAGAAAATGGCTCCATGGTCACCAATACGGATTGGCCCATTCGGCGAAGTTTCCCGATATTCCTTCTCAACACGATCGAAACTCTTGGCAATACCGATGCAGAAGCCTCCGCTCGCTCCATCCTCCCGGGGCAAGCGATTGCACTTAAGGTCGGCCAAAGGTTGTCCGATGTTCAAGTTGTTGATCCCACTGGATCCTCGACGCAGGTCTCGCGCGGCTCGATGTCGCAAATCATCTTTACTCAAACCGACAACAAAGGGGTCCATGAAGTCTTAACCCCAGACTCCGGAGAAATACTGGAGCGTTTTTCGGTGAATCTCTTCAGTCCACGGGAAAGCCAAATTGTTCCAACCGAAGAAATTGGATTCGGAGGAGAAACCGTCGCTGCATCCCCCGCGAAAACCCCCTCACGACTTGAATTCTGGCGTTGGCTCACCGCCCTGGCGATCGGCTTACTGACTGTCGAATGGATCATTTATCTTCGCCGAATCTTTCTATAGTTTTTTCTCGCGTCAAAAACTCCCATTACCCCTCCGAATCCGCAGCGGGATCGACAAGTCCCAACCCCCGCCCATGGCCCCGTCAATTGACAATTGAAAGCTTATGTCTAGAATCCGGGGTTGATTGGCTGAGTCTCTGGTACAACTGTGGAAGTTAAGACTCATCTCATTTTCGAAATCCAAAATTTTTCGATCGTAATTCAGGGAGAAGATGAATGTCGGATCATGTACAAGAATTCACTGACTCGAATTTCAGTGCTGATGTTCTCCAATCGAGCAGCCCAGTATTGGTTGACTTTTGGGCTCCCTGGTGCGGTCCCTGCCGACAAATTGCGCCTCTAATCGATCAACTCGGTCAAGAATATTCCGGTAGGATTAAGATCGGCAAAGTGAACATCGACGAAAACCCTCAGGCCGCTCAGATGTACGGCATTCACAGCATCCCGACATTGCTGCTGTTCAAGGATGGCGAAGTTGCCGAGCGAATCGTTGGCGTTCCACCCAAGACCAAACTTACGGCAATCCTGGATTCGTCAATCTAGTCTCGTCGAACAAGTCCCGCGGCCACAGCGATAAGACGAGAGATAGTGGTAGCCTCGAAATTCTGGCAGATTCAGAAAAATCGTGAGTAACAGCGTACCAAATACTTCCCATGATGTGGGCGTATTTGGTATTTTCTAGTGTGACTGATAGACGGTTGGCGATTGCCGTGTCGACATTGACACTCCCAGTACCTGTCGAGGATGACACATGGGCTCCCGAAATAGACTTGTCTTAAATCGCTCGACGCAGGAATCGTCGTTTGCAAAGACGGTGCCGAATCACCGACGGCAAGTCGTATTGGCTATCTCGAAATTATTTTCGAGCGGTTGGTTAACCGACTTCCGCACATTTCTGCAATTGGCCCGCGGTCTGTATTCGAGCGGTCTGTATTCGAGCGGTCTGTATTCGAATGGTACACACCTTTCACCGATGCCCGCCTGTGGACCCCGTGCGCGCGTCCTGAGTATCGATCCACTCGAGAGCCGAGAACTTTTTGCAGTTCTTTCTGGCTTGGTTTATGAGGATGTCAATCGAGATAATCTCTTCGATCCCAAAATCGATCTCCCCGCCGCTCATCAACTCGTTTTCGTCGACCAAAACGGCAACGGACTTTACGATACCGACGAAATGAGTGGGTTATCGAATGCAAACGGTGTCGCCGAATTCAGTTTGAATTTTGGCAACTGGGGAACCATCCTACCCGTTCCTCGCTTGCAAGATGCTTTACAGACCTCAACGGACAACAGCTCCGGACTTTATGTTCCGCTCAGCGTCGCGGCATTCGATACCGTCTTCCGAGGTGAAGATAGCTTCGATCCGCTGGCACGCCTTTCCGGTGGAACATCTGACTGGCTGATCCTTCCCAGTACGGCAGAAGGTGAAGATGACATTGCAGGAAATAACGTCACGGTGAGAACCTCATCGCTCAATGAGAATGAATCATTGACGGTGGAAGTTGGCGAGATTTTTTTGTTTGGCCAAACTCCCCCCGAGACTTGGGTCTGGTTTGTGTCCGATGAGCGATTTGAGGTGATTGGCAACAAGATTTTTAACAAAGCCGATTCGCCTATCGATTTCGAGCAAGAACCGAAAGTGGTGATGGTTGTAGAAGGTTTTGACAATTCCGCGATTGGTCCAGCCTCCTCGGAGTCGCTAAAGACGACAATTACCATCAACATTCTCGATCGCAATGATGTACCTACTGGGCTTTTCCTCAACGGTAACACGGTTTTGGAACGACTAGCGGGTGCGACGGTCGGCGCGATTCAAGTCATCGACCAAGATGTAGGGGAAGCTTTTGAATATTTTGTATCCGATGATCGCTTCGAAATCGTCGGTAGTATTCTGAAGTTACGCGAAGGGGTTGCCGTATTCTTTGACTCGGAACCTCTTATCGAAGTTACCATTTCCGCTCGGAGTGTTTTAGATCCCGCCCACTTTATCGAATCGTTAGCAGAAATAGAAGTTCTGGCAAACCCAACGCCTTGGACCAATGGAATTAGCCCCTTTGACGTCAACGGCGATGGTTACATTAACGCAACAGATCCTTTGATCATTATCAATCTGCTGAATTCCGTAGGGGGCACAGTTACCCTTCCCGCGGTTGCAACATCTCGCCCGACCCAGAGTAGACCTGATTACGTCGACGTCAATGGCGATGGGGTCGTTGGTGCCATTGATGCTCTCATCGTCATCAATCGATTGCGACGATCGGGTACCGGTTCCAATAACAATGGTGGATCAACCGGCTCTAACAACTGATCACTGGAAGAACTCATTACTCGACGATTTTCAGTGTTGGAGTCGTATCGCAGTTAATTGCCCACTTTAGCTTAGTTTATCAGCGATGGTTATTTGCCGATACAAAACTGGCTAAAGATGCGATCGAGCAAATCATCCGTATAAACTTCTCCTGCAATCCAACCCAATTCCTCCATTGCCAATCTGATTTCAGCAGCGACTAACTCCTCTCGTAAGACTTGAGAACGGGCCATACTTCGCGCATCTTCCAGCGCGTTTGCACATCGCTGCAAGCTGTCGCGACAGCGCTGGGCGGTGATCGGTAACATGCCAACACCTTCGTCAGAGGTCAAGCGCTGTATTCGCCTAGCCAGTTCGCTTTGTAGTTCAGCGAGGCCTTGCCCAGTTTTGGCCGATACGCTGACATGATCACAGACAGATGCACCAAACTGGAACAGTTTCAGTTTTTCTTGCCAAACGGCCAGATCAGGCTCGCGGATCGCATCGATTTTATTTAGGACAACCATATGTCGCAGGGAAGCGACCTGGGTGACTGTAGATTGTAGCAGGTGAATCTCACTTTCTTGATCGCTCGTGGCATCGATCACATGCAAAACGATCGTCGCCTCTTGTATCTGTCGTTTGGATCTAGCTTGCGATTCCCTGTCAATCTCGGAAAAAAGTGAGTCATCGAGACCGGCCGTATCGACGAGTTCTAATTCAGAACCTTTATGCTTCAGCGATGCGGACACATAATCACGAGTTGTCCCGCGTTCTGCACTGACGATCGCGGTCGCATGATTTAAAAGAGCATTGAACAGGGAGCTTTTTCCCGCATTGGGCCGCCCCGCTAGCACAATTTTCGGCGTACCGTAGCTGATATTGCGGTATTCGATTTGTTTCTGTAAGTCCTGGATCTTGCCTAAAGCATCGCTTAGCAACGCTTCGAGTTCTGCCGCGGAAATGAATTCAATATCTTCATCGACGAAGTCTAGGCCTGCCTCGAGATGAGCCAAGGCATGGATCAGGTCGAAACGAATCTGTGCCACAGGTATGGCGAGTCCACCAGCCAGTTGATCCAACGCTCGATGCAACTCCGCTTCTCCGCGAGCATTGATGACTCCCAGAACGGCTTCCGCTTGAGATAAATCCATCCGGCCCGCCAAGAAAGCTCGCAGAGTGAACTCACCAGGTTGAGCGATCCTTGCACCCGCAGCACAGCACTGAGCCAAAAGACTTTCCAATATTGGAAGACAACCTAGCAGATGGAATTCCACAGCTGGCTGACCGGTATAGCTTTTGTGGGTTCGCCACCAATAGGTTGCTCCTGGAATCCACTGCATCCGCTTGCCAAGCCAAATTTCGCTTCGCCGAAATTCGATCGCTGTTACCTTAGCCTTTGAACCATCAAGTTGAGTCGGTTGATAGGAGGTATCTGGACGCGTGAGACCTTCGGCAATTTCAATCGCCTTGGCGCCCGAAAGACGCACAATTCCTCGTTGGCTCGCGGCAGCGCCCGATGCGATGGCGCAGATAGTGTCATCTGTATTCCAGGTCAACATGCTGAATAAAAACCAAACTCACTTGAAGAGGGATTTGCTAGTTGTGAACCAAACGCATAATTCGACGCTGAAAAAGCGTTCGAACAACAAAAACAAATAAGGGACCAACGTCACAGTAACTAATGTGAATAGGGAAAAATCTTTTTCCAGATCTTAAAGATTCTACCAAAGCCTAAGTTTATACCATAGCTCAAGCCATTCGGTGTCAGTATAAACGATCGTCTCTGAAAACCGCGTCTAACGCCGACGTCTAATGGTTTTCGGATAGGCTTCCGGACGCGTGGGAGGATTTTGCCAGAATCTATGTACCCGTTATCCATCGATCTGCTCACGAGGCTGGCTTGCAAGCTGCAGAAGCTGATAACGCCGTCCAAGACGTTCTGCTCGACCGTTTTGAAATTCATGGACTTGATTTCGTTCGCGGCCAATTTCCAATTGCAATACCGACCGCGAAACGGATCGTCCACGTAAAGACCGCCAAAGAGAGCGTGGCATCAATCCACAATCTAAGTCGATCCCAAGCAAACGCCTGACCTATCTGTAGCTTGCGAAATGGTTGTAGATGTAGATATTCAAAGTACAGCCAACAAGGGGTGAGCAATAAGGTCAAAAAAACAGCCAGCATCCAAAGCCCTGGCTCGGTTCGCCATCTCCGAAAAGCGAAACCGTAAATTGATAGGGAGCTAAGCATAAATCCGGTCAGGCCTCCACATCCCCAACCGCGAGGCAGTGCGAGTGCTAGCGTTATCAATCCAACACCTGCCAATAAAATGCGATCGCGGCGGCGAATGGTCCAATCGATTTGAGATTCACTTAATCGATACACTGAAGTTAATAACCTTGAAGCTGCACGGTGATCTCAGACGATAGCGGTCGGGAAACGCCAAGCTTGTGATCCCTTGGAATCAGGGCATTGTATCAGGAATAAGCCTTAATCAACGCTATAGCACCTCGATCAGCATTGCGCCTGCTGGCTGCATCAGCGGAAATCGTAGAAGTAGAATTAACGCCGCTAATACCGGATGGGATTGGGCCCTCCACGAATCGTCCCGCCTAGTGGGAGGTGACATAGCCAACCGGTTCATTTCCGACTAACATACCGGTTGAAACGTAGGGTTATTCGTGGGTTAGCTCCAAAACGGGATAAGAGCCGATTCGAAAACCATCCGCCGCCTGGGCAATAGCCGCAGTTTTCGGGTATTTCGGATAGGCTCTACGACTGACAAGACACTACTTTTGGACCAAGCTAGCCAGAAACCTCACACTTGATCAGTAAGTATTAAACGGCTGCGATCGCATCATGGATAAAACAAAAGTCGCCATCGTCGGAATGGGGACCGTTGGCACGGGTGTTGCCAAACTCCTGTTGGATCATGGTGATCGGACCGCGCGCCATGCCGGCCGAACGTTATGGCTCGAGAAAGTTGTTGTCAACAACATCCACAAGCATCGCGATCTTGAACTCCCAGCAGGTGTACTTACCGATCGACTGGAAGATGTGCTCAATGATCCCCAAATCGAAGTGGTCGCTCAGCTGATAGGTGGTATCGAGCCCGAACGCACAATCATGTTGAAGCTTTTGGAAGCGGGAAAGAATATCGTGACGGCGAACAAAGCCTTGTTGGCCGAACATGGAGGAGAACTCTTCGATCGGGCTCGGCAACTTGGTCGTTCCATCGCATTTGAAGCTTCTGTTTGCGGTGGCATACCGATCATCGCTAACATCAGCCAATGTTTCTCGGCCAATGAGATCATGTCGATCAAGGGAATTCTCAATGGTACCAGCAACTTCATTGTCACTCAGATGGATGAACAGCGTTGGAACTATCTCGATGCGCTGCAACAAGCCAAAAATCTGGGTTACGCCGAAGCGGATCCGACGATGGATGTCGACGGCAGCGATGCTGCTCAGAAGTTAGCCATTCTTGCCCACCTAGCATTTGGAGCTCGCGTTCACTGGCGCGATATCCCGCGTGTTGGAATCGATCGACTGGATGTCAAAGATATTCATTACGCCCGCGAACTTGGATATCGCATCAAACTGATTGCGGTCGGTCGGGTCACATCCGCGGGTCTGGAATTACACGTATCGCCAACTTTGGTAAGGATGGGAAGTCCACTGGCCGAGGTCCGCGGTGCTTATAATGCACTGACCGTGGTCGGAGATGCTGTGGGAGATGTTTTCTTTCACGGGCAAGGGGCAGGGCAGATGCCCACAGCCTCGGCAGTTGTCGCCGACATGATCGATACCGCAGTCGGGCGAACCGCTATAACCTTCAGAACACTGGAGTTGTGGTCTCAGCGTGAATCGCGTGTTACGCTGCGAACCTTTGATGATTTACCCGGACGTTATTATCTCCGTTTTGAAGTCGATGATGTTCCTGGCGTTTTGTCGCAAATTGCAAAAGTGCTGGGTGAACACGCTGTTTCGATTGCTTCGATTATTCAACATGAACGACATCCCGATCGAGCAGAACCAACCGTCACACTCGTGATCATGACGCACCAAGCACCGGAAGGGGCCGCTCGAAAAGCGGTTAAGCAAATCTCCGAACTTGCCGTTGTTCATAGCGGCAGCACGCGGATGCGCGTCATGGAAGAAGGATGAGAGCCAGCTAAGGAACGTCGATAATAACCAAGAGTACAACACAGGATTCATAGGCAAAGGAAGCAGAAATCCATGAAATGGGCCATTATTATTCCTGACGGTTGCGCGGACTTGCCGGTCGAAGCACTTCATGGCAAGACGTCCTTGCAAGTGGCAAATATTCCTGCAATGCGTCAGATTGCGAGCCAAGGTATCGTCGGTGCGACTAACAATACACCGCAGCACCTTCCTGCCGGCAGCGAGGTGGCCAACATGGTATTGTTTGGATATGATCCCGATCAATACTTCACTGGTCGAGCCCCGATTGAAGCGGCCGCCCAAGGTATCCAACTCGGGCCTCATGATTGGGCCGTTCGCTGCAACTTGGTGACAATCGAAAACCAAACCATGATCGACTTCACCGCCGATCACATCTCAACCGCAGAAGCCACGGAGTTGCTCGAAGCTTGCCAACAATCTTTTGGTTCAGATTCTTGGAAATTCATCCCCGGAGTAAGCTATCGTAATTTGCTGCTCCATCGCGGCCACGAGAACTCGCCTCCACCGTTTAACGAACATACTCGCTCGCGAGCACCGCACGATATCACCGATCAATCGGTTATCGATGAATACCCTCGGGGAGCCGGCAGCGACATTCTCACCCGCATGATGGAAGCAAGCGTCGACGTTCTGAAAGATCATCCCGTCAACAAAAAACGGATCGCCGCCGGCAAGAAACCCGCCACCAATATTTGGTTGTGGGGCCTAGGTCGCGGACCGCAACTCCCATCGTTCCAGAGTCGATTCGGTCTGCGCGGTGCCATGATCACAGCGGTCGACCTTCTCCGCGGAATCGCCGCTTTGATCGGTTGGGACCGCATCGAAGTTCCCGGCGCTACCGGTTATCTCGATACCGATTATGCTGCCAAAGGCCGCTATGCGGTCGACGCCTTAAAGAAGTACGATATCGTCTGCGTCCATATCGAAGCGACCGATGAAGCGTCGCATGAAGGTCGTGTGGATGAAAAAATCAAAGCCCTAGAAGCCATCGATCGCGATATCGTCGCTCCTGTCCACGCTGCCCTAAAACATTACGGTGATTACCGCATCCTGGTCCTCCCCGATCATCCCACCCCAGTAACAACCAAAAAACACTCCCATGGCCATGTTCCCTTCGCCGCTTGCGGGAAAGGAATTCCGACACAAAATATTTCAACCTACGATGAACCCACCGCGGCCGCCGCCGCCTCTCAATTCCCGCACGGCTGGAAAATGATGGAGCAATTCATACGTGGCAACCTGTAAAAAGGCGACCTGTAAAAAAATTCAACATCATTAAGCTTTTTCACCAAAAGACTTTAATTTCCCTGAAATTTTACACAATCGGTTTTTCCTATGCCTCTGATCGTTCAAAAATTTGGTGGTACCAGTGTTGCAGATCCTGAGAAAATCTTGGCTGCCGCTCGCAAAGCGATTCGAGCCCACCAAGAGGGCAACCAAGTGATTGTCGTTGTCAGCGCTATGGGACACAACACCGATCTACTGATCGATCTTGCACATCAGGTCAGCGACGATCCACCGGCCCGCGAAATGGATATGTTGCTCTCCACGGGCGAACAAGTCAGTGTGGCCCTCATGGCGATGGCTGTGCATAGCCTCGGGTACAAAGCCGTCTCGTTGACCGGTGCCCAAATCGGAATCCACACCGATAGCTCCTATACCAAAGCTCGCATCCGTTCGATCGCTACCGAACGAATGAGCCAATTGCTCAATGATGGCAATATCGTCATCGCAGCAGGCTTTCAGGGTATCGATGATCAACTCAATATCACGACATTGGGGCGGGGCGGTAGCGACACCACCGCCGTAGCGCTCGCTGCCGTTATGCGAGCCGATGCTTGTGAAATTCACACCGATGTCGATGGAGTGTACACGACCGATCCGCGTTTGCTCCCCGAAGCGCGCCACATGTCTCTGATCAGCTACGATGAAATGCTCGAACTGGCCAGCCTTGGGGCGGGCGTAATGCATAATCGCTCGATCGAGTTTGCAAAAAAGTTTGGCGTTCCCATCCATGTTCGCAGCAGTTTCAGCGACACCAAGGGGACGATGATCATCCGCGAGCCGGAATCGAAATCGGTTCCCGTCTGCGGTGCAGCTATGAACAAAAGCGAAGCTCGAATCACCATTCAAGGCGTGCCTGACACCCCAGGCAGTAGTTACCAAATTTTTAAACGAATCGCCGATCGTAAAATTACCGTGGATATGATCGTACAAAATGTCGGTCAGGAAAATCGCGCTGATATCTCGTTCACGGTTCCACAGGAAGAACTCGCGAAAGCTCTGGCGGCAGTGAAAGAAGCAAAAGAGGTCGTCGGTGCCACGGGCATCACATCGGATGATAAAGTGACCAAAGTTTCTGTAGTCGGTATGGGCATGGCGCACCAAACCGGCGTTGCTCAGAAAATGTTTCGAGCGCTCGCCAATGAATCGATCAACATTCAAATGATCACCACCAGCGAAATAAAAATTTCCGTGCTGGTCGAACGCGGACAATCGCTCCCCGCTCTGAGAGCTGTCCACCAAAGCTTTGAATTACATCGCAAACCAGAAGATCTTACCGACTGGAAACCTCGCTCTCAACGTCAAGAAAATCCCAACATCCAAGACGTTGTCGAACGACTTCACATGTTAGATATGGAACAATTGACGCTCAGCGATATCGCGTTGACCGGCGACCAAGCCAGTGTCACGCTGGTCGGGGTCCCAGATCAGCCCGGTCTGGCTGCGGAAGTGTTCGATGTGGTTGCAGCCGCTGGTGTCTTCGTCGACATGATCGTTCAAAGCTGCGATGGCTTCAATGGCGATACCAGTATCAGCTTCACGGTACCCAAAGAAAAGCTGGCAAGTTGCCTCAAGGCAGTCGAATCGTTAAAGTCGCGATACAGCTTCCGCCGCATCGTCTCCAACGATAGTATCGCCAAATTGTCGGTCAGCGGTATTGGACTTCGCAGCCACACCAGTGTGGCCATCGGCATGTTCGACGCCTTGGCGCAAGCCAACATCAATGTGCAGATGATTAGCACAAGCGAATTGAGAGTGAATGTGGTCGTATCTGCAAAGGATGGAGCGAAGGGCTTAGCAGCGTTGCAAGAAAAATTCGCCGATAATTTGCGATAGTGTTTATTTCGCCATTCTCAATTCGGGAAAACATCGAGACATGAACCCAACAGGTATCATTCGGTGTTTAGCTCGAGTCGGTTCGACAGGCTGGATGGGCATTTTTGGATCGGTTCACCCGATCGCTTTGGGACCCCGCGCAGGTATCGTAGTCGCAACGGAATTGGGCGAGTTTGCCGCGGAAACGACGGCCATACTCTCAACCCTCGGCAGCGAATCGTCGGCTCAGCCTAACTTCTACGCGGGCGAACTGCTGCGTCCACTTTCGGAGTCCGATGAGCAGAATCGTCTCAATTATCAAATCTGGTGCTCGGAGCATTGGCTTGACATCGAAGGGGCTTTCAGCGAACTCACCGATCAAGTGAGTATGATCGATTGCGAACGAACGCTCTGTGGGCAGCATCTAATCATTTGGTTTCTCGGCGTGGGAACGGCAGAACTCGGACCGCTCAGTGTTCGATTAGCGGAGCGTTGGCAATTATCTTCCGTCCGTTTTGTGTCGCCTGAAAATGTCCGATCGCTAGCCGAAAAGAAAGAACCGCCTTTCTCTGCATCCACGGCATACTGCACCTGGCCAGAAGTACAAAGAGAGAGAGAAAATTCCGAGAAACGATTCAGCAAAGATGCAGCCTGCTTACTTCAGGAACATGGAATCTACCAGCAAAAATTCCGCGCTAGCTTTGCCGCGCATCCCCACCATGGTCCAAATACGACAACCGCGATGGTTCGCATCCGCAAACAGGGAGCTTTTTGGACCCGCGTCCAAATCGCCAACCTTGTGGAGTGCTCGCAGCGATATGGCGATGGTTGGCTCAGGCCTACAACTCGGCAAGGCTGGCAAATTTATGGCATTGCTAAATCCAACTTACCGATCCTAATAAAAGAACTGGACCATCTTCTCCTGACAACTCAAGGAACCTGCGGAAACTATCCTCGTAATATCACCTGCTGCCCACTGGCGTTACATGGAGATGTGACCGAACGTTATGCCTCCTCCCTAGCGACCGAATTAGAACGTCTTTTGATTCCTAAATGCCCAAGCTATGAATCGATCTGGCTCAACGATACCCCTGCTGATTCTTTACCTGAAATCGAACGGACGATATTGCCCCACAAGTTCAAGGTGGGTATCACAACGAACACGCATGTTTGCAACGAAGTTCTCAGCAACGATATCGCAATTATCATCGGTCGATCCGGCAAAGATACTTCGACGCTCATCGCGGATATCTATCTGGGTGGTGGACTCGCGTTTCGACTCGATCGTCCCGAAACTTATCCGCAGTTGGCGCGCTATGCCTGTACCATCCTCGCCGATGATATACTCGCCTTTGCGCATGGTTTGGTTCAAGCGTTTCAAAAACATGCACCTCGCCGTCAAAGGCGTATGAGTCGTCTCAAATATTGGCTCGATGCGATCGGACTGGAGCAGATGTTACTACGAACGCTTCAAGAGTCGTCCCGCCCCATAAAACTTCAACCTGAAACGGTGGGCCATTTGCCACTGATCGAAGCGGATCACCATGGAATACACACCTATCATGGGTCAACTTACGTAGGGCTGCGCTGGAGAGCATGGGGGATTCATTGCGAAGACTTCGATTTGGTTCATTATCTGAAAAGCGATGAAGTTCCGTGGATGAAACATTGGTATTTGACCACGCATCAAGAGATCGTATTCGGTCCCTTGAATCCTGATGATATCGATTCATTCTATATCGCATTAGCTCGCAGCGGTTTATCGAAATATTGCAGCGTCTGGACGGCAATCGATCACGCAAAACCTAGCGCCAGCGCGAGACAAACTTTACCCCAGGTGACCAGTTGCGCTTCCTTGCCCACTTGTTCGCTAGCACTTTCAGACGCGGAAGGGCACAAGGAGGAATTGGCCGAGTGGTTGGCAGAGTTTCAATCCGTTTCGGGTATTGATCTGAGCCAACGCAGTTGCCGCATTTCGGGCTGTTCGAACAATTGCTCCCGACCACTCTTGGCAAACATCGGCCTAATCGCGCACGGCCCGAATCGTTATGGCGTATACCTTGGCGGAAGTCATGCGCGGCAACAACTTGCACAATACACAGGTCGCGAATTTCAGTGGGGTATGGAACTGAAAGAATATCTACGGCAATTATGCACGTATGAGAGCTAGATCGAGTTCTTATTCACAGCGACCGCCGTTTCCATACAAGTTACAGATTTAGATCTTTTGCGCTGGAAAAATCTCTTATTTCCAAAAATATTTTTTGTCCCGGTGTTCGCAAGTGTAATCAAGCCACGTCCGAGGCTTGCAGCCTTAAACGGCCACTGGCGCGGGAATGTGTGGATGGGGATGGTAGTCAACCAATTCAAAATCATCGAATTGATAGTCGAGGATACAGTTTGGTTTGCGTTTGATGACCAACTTAGGTAGCGGACGAGGCTCGCGCGACAACTGCAATTTTGCTTGTTCAAAATGATTGGTGTAGAGATGCACATCGCCAAAAGTATGCACAAAGTCACCTGGCTCTAGGTCGGTGACTTTAGCCATCATCATGAGCAATAAAGCGTAAGATGCAATGTTAAAAGGTACTCCCAAAAACAAATCCGCACTCCGTTGATACATCTGGCAGCTCAGTTTTCCGGATGCAACGTAAAATTGAAACAATAAATGGCAAGGGGGTAAAGCCATTTGTTCGATTTCACCGACATTCCAAGCGCTGACAATCAAACGTCGTGAGTCGGGATTTCGGCGAATCTGATTTTCGACTTGAGCGATTTGATCGATCAAGCTTCCATCGGCACACCCCCAGGCTCGCCATTGCTTGCCATAGACAGGGCCGAGGTTACCATCATCGTCGGCCCATTCATCCCAAATCGATACACGATTCTCCTTTAGATAGGCAATATTGGTTTCCCCTTTTAGAAACCACAGCAATTCGTGAATGATGCTCCGGAGATGCAACTTTTTCGTCGTAATCAGTGGAAAACCATCGGCGAGAGAAAATCGCAACTGGTGCCCGAATAAGCTGCGAGTTCCAACTCCGGTTCGATCCGACTTATCGACACCTTCTTCCAGAACTTTTCGCATTAGGCTCAAGTATTGATCCATGACATTCCATTTCCTTAGAGATTGCAGTTTAATTTTTTTGGGCCGACCACGTCCAATGTCGATCGCTGGTCATTGTCACATCGTTTTTATCAAAGCCAAGCGATTCTACCAAATCTTGAATTTCTTCGAGAGACAATGCCGCATGAAAGCTTTGCCGAAACAGCTGTCTCGCGACATCCGTTTCTGTACCTGCGTAATGCTGAACCAAGCGTTCGACTTCAGCGTCGTTTTGCGGTCGAGCGAGATCTCGCAGAAAAACCCTACCTCCAGGCTTCACCACTCGAACCACTTCCCGCAGAACCAATAGGGGCTCGGGAATGTGGTGAATCAAACTGTTTGAGATCACCGCATCGAAATAATCACCGGCAAACCCAAGCTTCTTCGCATCACCATGATGCAGTTGTATGCGCGAGCGGAGCCCTTCTGCTTCGACATGATAGCGGGCTAGTTCTAGCATCGACACGGCTGCGTCACTCGCCATAATGCGCAACGCCTTATCCAAGCGGCAGAGCTCTACGGGGATCAACGCTGTACCAGTACCCAAGTCGAGAATATCATTTCCGGGACGCGCGGTCACCAAAAAGTCTTCCGCAAATTTACGATTGACGGTTGAGTGATCCATCGCATCGTATTCTGTAGCTTCCTCCGGCGTATCCATGTATTCCGGTTCAAGAACTCGAGTGAGCGAACTCATTTATACTCCTTCTCCTGCATCGCGAAAATCTTCCGGCAATTCCGCCTGATCGCTGGCCATCAAATAGAGGTGCCAAACCCAAAGTAGAGTAGCCGTCACAATGTAGGCTAGCGCGAAACTCCCTGATTGCTCCAACATTTTGGCATCGGTTAACCACAACTCCGAGGGACCGAACCAAGCATTGCCGCCGAAGCCCGGCAAGAACAAGCGGGCACTTGGAAAAGGTGAGTGAATGATTCCGAAGAGAGTGAAGATCGCAGCGACCATCATGCAAATCGCTGCTTTGTGCAATTTCCGATCGATCGCCAGAGCCAAGCAGGAGGACCACAGCAAACTGACTATTAAAAAGCCGTTGGACAATAACATGGCTGTGGAAAGATTGCTTTTGAGAACTTCTCCCTTGAGTGCGCCAGGGTTCAATCCCGCCGAATTGGCGGCAGGATCACCCCAAATCTGTCCCACAAAATGAATCGAGAGCAGAGCGAGTGCGGGCACACACGCAAAAGCGATCGCAGGATAATGTCTCTTGGGAGTGGCAATAAAACTTTGGCCAGTGATTTCTAGTCCGATAAAAAGGAGAATCGGGTAGACCGCTGGTTTCGGTGTCCATTCATAAACGTAGCCAAAGAATCCCAAGACACCAGCAGCACCGACAAAGAGCGCTGTCGCAAGCGTATAGGCCGCTCGGCCTCCCATCGCTTTGTAAGCAGGATGTCCAATGTAAGGTGTCGTCTGCACAACTCCACCGCAGAGCGCCGCCGCGATGGTCGCGATCGCTTCGATACCGATTACCGTCGAGGTGTTGTACTTGTCCCCCGCCGCCGCCGCGCTTTCGGCGCAATCAATTCCTCCCACCACGGTGCCTAAGGCAAATGGAATTACGATCGGTAAGTAGGGAATCGTATCGGACATGCGCGAAAGCCATTGAAAGTTCCAAACGCTCAACCACTCGTTCGGTAGAAGAGCAGCCGATGCATTGAAAGAGATCGAAGTGTTGTGGAGCCAACCCAAATTCGCCATCACATAGTAGACCACTCCACCCACCAGCAGCGCTCCAACGGTGCCAGGCAGATTTCCCGGTAACGGCACCCGACCAATCAGGGTAATCAAAATAATGGCAGTCGAAGCCAAGCCGACGACCGGATAATGCATCACTTCCAACAATGGCAAGAAACTGATAAGGACCAAGGCGATCGCTGCCAACGATCCCAAGAGTCCAGCGCGCGGGAAGAGTCGATGAATCCAGTTGGAACCAAAAGCACAAAAAACCTTAAAGACCCCGCTTACCAGTAGAGCGCAGATTCCGATGTGCCAAGCGTAAGTGGCGGCCTCATTCTCAGCCATGCCCAAGTCGTTTTTTGCATGCAAAAAGGCGGGACCCAACACAAATAAGGCGGTCCCGAATGTACTCGGCGTATCGAGTCCCAGCGGCATGGCGGTCACGGAGCGCCCCGTTTTGGACGCCAAGTGAAATGCTAGCAAAAAATACAGCAGATCGCCGACGAAAACCCCGATCGCGGTGCCAGGCACCAAATGGCGGAGTGCAAATTCTACCGGAAATTGAAAAATGGTACTCAGCAAACTGACAATCAAGATCAAGCCTGCCAAATTGTCTAAAACCAAGCCAAAAAAGGCATTTACGTCGCCGCTAGTCGCCCATTGATACTTTTTTTCCATCCGGAAAACTCACTTGGCATCAGAATTGCTCTACTCCGCATTACTGCCAAATTGACGCGCGTTAGCAGCGAACGGAAAACCGTCATGGAATCTAACGGGTAGAAGAGGCAGATGTCAAAGGAGTGAGCGAATGGAAGGCTCCTTTGTCAAAAAAATGTTTTGACCTCGGCTAGCCAGTCGCCCTACAATAGGGTGATCCCCGAGGAAAGAGCACAGCGGAAGTGAATTCGCGAAAACGTACAGGTTATTGCATTTTGAGACACTCGCGCCGCAACATTGCAGCAGCGAGCTTTTGGACAGGGACATGCCATGCTAACCGAAATTCACAATAACGGCTCATCCATCAATTCCTCGGATAAACTCACCGAGAGCACCCTAAGCGATGAAGCGCTCTTCATTCGTTTTCGCGATACGGGCGACCGCGATCTGTTTGGTGTGTTGGTAAAACGCTACGAACGCGAGGTCTTCGGATACCTCAAACGATATTTGGGTGACCAGCAACTCGCCGAAGACGCATTCCAAGCCACTTTTATAGCCGTCTTCCGCAAGGCCGAACAATTTGAATCCGGTCGCACATTTCGTCCATGGCTGTATACGATCGCAACCAACAAAGCGATCGATGCTCAACGTGCGAAAAAGCGATCTCGTCTACGCAGTCTCGACGCAGACGTCTCAAATTCGGGAAATTCGTCACAAAGCCACGGGCGTCAATCATCCATGCTCGAGCAATTGGTAGACACAACTGCCGATGTTCAAGGGGACAGTGCTCGAAGTGAAACTCGTCAAGAAGTTCGAGATGCCTTGGAAGAATTGAATGACATCTCCAAGCAAGTTATTCATTTAGTCTATTTTCAAGGCATGAAGTACAGCGAAGCGGCTGAGACACTGGATATTCCTATCGGAACGGTTCGCAGTCGACTTCACATGGCGATTCGAAAGCTTCAAGAGGTTTGGCAACGTAAAAACAGGAAATAGTGGGCGCTTCCTAGACGCAGTTTTACCAAAAAGCGCGAACTCTGAGGCTAAAAATTGCGTTTCTTAAATAGGCAAGGAGCAACTATTCGATGTAGATTGGTAAGGATGAGTTGCCAAGCGCAAAACGCTTGAATGATCGTTGTTTCTCAGACTTGGATCTCTTTTGCGAATGTCAGTATCAGACGAAGATCTAATTGGTTTTGCATTGGGTGCCTTGGAACCCGCCGAGCATGCTCGTGTGGCGGAAGCGCTGCAAGTCAACCCAATCTTGCGTGAGCGTCTGGCCGAAATAAAAGCCGCGCTCATTCCGTTGGATCAGATTCTTGAGGAAGAATCTGCCCCTCCTCCTGATCTCGTTAACAAAACCCTGGCACGCATTGCGAACGAACCTCTACCTGAATCGGGCAAAGTGCGATCGAAGGAGAGTTCGAAGCCAGAAAGCCCTACCGTTCGCCTGCGAAGTAACGCCTCAGACCTCGAAGAATCCTCCAGTCGTTTTCGCCTCTGGGATACGCTGGCCCTTTCGGCAAGCATTCTATTGTTAAGCAGCTTGCTATTTCCGGCACTGCTCAATGGCAGATCGCTGGCGCGGAGAGTTCAATGCTCGCAGAACCTTTCCTCTCTCGCATCCTTGCTGACACAATACGCTAGCCTCGCCACCGATGGCCGCATTCCCGAAGTTCCGCGTGACGGCTATCGCAGCTTTGCAGGAATCTACGCCGTGCAACTCAATGACGCTTACTTGCTCGAAAATGCGAAGCAACTTTGGTGCCCAAGCATGTCATCGTTCAGCCCTGACTGCGAAATGACTTTGCCCAGGGATGAACAATTGCGACAAGCAAGCCATGCTGAGTTGGCATTATTCCAGAGCTGGGTAGGTGGAAATTATGCCTACAATTTAGGTGTGGTGGATGGACGTAGACTGAAGGCACCTCGCTATCTGGGTCGAACTCAATTCGCTTGGCTCGGAGATGCCCCGGTGATTACAGGCAGCGACAATCTTCCCGTTTTTTCAAGAGTTTATGAATCATTCCCCAATAGCGAACTCAGTCCAGCGGCCGGCTCTTCTGTACGCTGGTGGACTGTCGTGGGGAGCTTAGATCCTAACTGTGACGATGCTCGCTGCGACGGCCGAATGACGTGGCTATCCCACGAAGGACGGGGTTTCAACATCGTCTTCGAAGATGGCCATGTAGCCTTTATCAGCGTGAAAGGTATCTCGCCTGAGGGCCTTGCCCCTTATCTCAATCATGCTGGCAGCTTAGAAGCGGGTGTGGAACCCAACGACTCGGCTTTGGGGCCCAGTCCGTTTGGCCCTTGGACAATAACGCCTGCCATCTCCCGCTCCGCGCGATGATCCATTAGACTAAGGCCTGCCTGTTAAGCCTAAGAATCTTGATCTTACAGGCAAGTTCACTGTGGCTTTATTCTTACGCATCCGATGTAGATGGCACTTATGACGGCTACCAAGAAACGCTTAGCTCACCACGTTTTTTTCACATTACATGACGCTTCTGCAACCAAGATCCAAGACTTAAAGGCTGCTTGCCACAAGTATCTCGATCACCATCCTGGTGTTGAATCTTTTGCCGTGGGTGTCGTGAACCCTGATTTAGCTCGCCCAGTCAACGATCGAGCGTATCATGTCAGTTTGCATGTAGTCTTTGATTCGCGCGAATCGCACGACATCTATCAAGTGGCTCCTCGGCACAATGAGTTTATTGCCGAGCAGAAAAGCAATTGGTCGCAAGTACGAGTCTTCGATAGCGACTTGGATTAATTACTGCGAAAGACGATTATGCAACATTCCATACCGGTGGATGACCTTCCTCCGCGCGGCGAGGAGATGGCCAAAGCTGTTCAGACTTGTGTCCATTGCGGCTTTTGCCTCCCAACATGTCCGACCTACCAAGTTCTCGGACAGGAGACAGATTCTCCGCGAGGACGCATCTTTTTGATGAAAGAAGTCTTGGAAGGAAAGCTTGAAGTTCAAGATGTTCAAAAACATCTTGACCAGTGTTTAGGCTGCTTGGCGTGCCAAACCTCTTGTCCATCTGGGGTCCACTATGGCGATCTAATCAGTCCCTTTCGCGATTGGGTTCGAGAAACTGGCAAGCAACCTTGGTCGATACGCCGTTGGATCGCGAGTTTGGTGCTTCCCCGTCCTTGGCTCTTTCGACTCGCATTGCAAGCGGGCCAAATCGTCCGTGAACGCATGTGGCTTGTGCCTCCACCGCTTCGTCCCATGGTTGCAATGGTGCCTCCCGAAATACCAAAACGAGTAAAACTTCCAGAGTTCACTGCAGCTCAAGGCGAACGTCGCGGCACAGTAGCCTTGCTCGCCGGTTGCGCTCAACAAGTGCTCTCACCCGACATCAATGCGGCGACGATTCGCGTGCTTTCGCGACAAGGTTTCGACGTGATTGTTCCCACCGCCCAAGGTTGTTGCGGTGCTTTAGCGTGGCACGTTGGAAACGGTCCACTCGCAAAAACTCATGCTCGCGTAAACCTCAAGGCTTTTGATATCTCTTGTGATGCCATACTCTCCAATGCTGCAGGCTGTGGATCAGGCTTAAAAGAGTATGGGCTAATTCTCAAAGGCGAAGCAGACGAAGAACAGGGGAAGAGCTTTGCCAAACGAGTTCGAGACGTCTGCGAATTTCTGGACGAAGTTGGCCTGATCGACCCGCCAGCGCTTGCCACGCCCATGCGTATCGCCTATCACGATGCTTGCCATCTCGCTCACGCACAAGGGGTAACATCGGCTCCAAGAAAACTGCTCCGGCGGATCAAGAATGTCCAAGTCGCTGAGCTCGAACAAAGCGAAATCTGTTGTGGCTCCGCGGGGACTTACAATATCGATCAGCCATCGATCGCCGCTGAATTAGGGAAACGCAAAGCGGAAACCGTAATCGCGACGGGAGCCAGTTGTCTTGTTACGGGCAATATCGGTTGCATGGTTCAAATCCACAAATCGCTTGAAAAGCTCGGACACCCATTACCCGTGTTGCATACCATCCAAATATTGGATCAAGCCTACTCCGCTTGATCCAATAATAATAAAAGGGTTGGTCACCGCGATGACCAACCCTTTTTTAATGGACATTGCAGCTTGCTTGAGAACTACAAGATCTTCTTCAAGTTTTCTGAACCTGGCTTAGGAATGA
Organism: Pirellulaceae bacterium; assembly: GCA_044359485.1. GTDB lineage: Bacteria > Planctomycetota > Planctomycetia > Pirellulales > Pirellulaceae > JAFLCP01. The sequence goes on from JBIKMB010000019.1 coordinate 23,797, forward strand.
AGTACCGCATGTTGGCATCGGGCTTCAACGGTGGTTCATCGTTGATGGTCTTCATGGAATCGATATCAGCGAGCGACAACTGACTATTGAGGCACTCATCCCAGCTCAATTTCTTGCCGCTGTAAGTTGCCATGCGGCCCATAATCGATGTCAACGTGCTGTAAGCACCATACTCGCCTTCATTGGGAACTTCGCCCTTGCGTAGCGATGCGAACAAGTCATAGTGCTCTTCCTGCCATCCATCTTGACGGCCATCATGCTTCCAAACGACGTTGTTCTTATTGTCGTAGATGGTCGCACCACTGATATCGCACCACCCCTTGGTTCCGTGAGCGAACTCGGAAACCGAGCTCCATGTTTCTGGAACGTGGCGGCATTGGCTCAGTAGTTTAGAACCACCTTCATACGTGAATTCGACAAAGTGGTGATCATAAATCTGACCGAAGTCAATTCCATCACGAACTTGGCGACCACCTTGGCCTTGAGCTTCTTTCGGATAACCTTTCATCACCCAGTTGATCACATCCAAATTGTGAATGTGCTGCTCGACGATATGATCGCCGCAAATCCAGTTGAAGTAATACCAATTTTGAATTTGATACTCTAGTTCGGTCCACTTCGGATCGCGAGCCTTCACCCAAACACCATCGTTGTTCCAGTAAGCTCGAGCCAAAAGAATGTCGCCAATGGCGCCTTCATGCAGCTTGGCAATCGTCTGCTTGTACGATTCCTCATGATGCCGCTGCAAGCCAACGGCAACTGCTAAACCTTTCTTCTTGGCCACTTCGTTGGCCGCCAATACTCGACGCACACCAGGGGCGTCTGTGGCTACCGGCTTTTCCATAAACACATGCTTACCAGCTTCGACAGCCGCTTCGAATTGAATAGGCCGGAATCCAGGAGGTGTTGCCAAAATGACCAAGTCGCAGTCGGTCGCAAGCACACCTTTATAGGCATCGAGACCTACAAAGCGACGATCGTCCGACACGTCAACTCGTTCGCTGTGCTTGCCCTTGATCGCCCGCATCGCTTGTTGCAGACGACTTTCAAATGCATCTGCCATCGCCACCAGTTTGACGGCTCCCTGCTTCTCAGTGTTCAACGCTTGAATACATGCCCCAGTTCCACGACCACCACAACCAATCAATCCAACTTTGATTTCATCGCTACCAAACGCATGAGCACCACGGGCAATGGGAAGTGTGTTCATCACCGCAGTACCGGCCATGGCACCGCCAGCAACCAATAGTGATGAACTTTTAAGAAACCCGCGACGACTTGAGTCGGTCGCACCGGCTCCCTTGGTCTCTGCGTTATTTTCCACGACGTTTTCCTGACTCATCCGGCCACCCCGTTCAGTTGAGAGAATAGTGAAGCAATGCTTGAAATAATTTTGCCATGTTGATGTCTAAAGGCATTCGCGATCCAAACGATCTGCAGACGATTGCTCTGAAGCTACTTCTAGTCGGAACTGCTCGCTCCAACTCTTTGCCCGAGAAGCCCTCGCCGATTCGACTCGTTGACCCTTGATTTTACCCCTCGGCACGGGAGTTTTCTACGCGTTGGTTGCTGCCAACCCAAACAAATCGAGGTAGGTTCGAAAGGCGAGATTTCGTCAGGCACTCGCGATCGCGATCGACCGCCTGCCATACGCTTATGCACAGCAAGCCTAGTTCAAACTAGCTTATTTGCTGCGCCCTCCATCGTACCCTACTTAAGAAGGAGTTGCAAGAATGCAAAAGCTGGGTATTTGCAGAGAAAAACATGAAAAATGCGGGGCCATCCCTCCAAAAGTAAAAGAGAAAAAAAAAGGGAGAATGCGTCCTTGCATTCTCCCTTTTGCGTTACAGCAGCCATCCGTGACCGCGAATCGTTGCCATTGCTGGCAGTTCGAACTCTGACTTTAGAACAAAATTTCCAATCCGACCGATCCACCATGGAAAAGTATTTCGTCGTTAGCAAAGAAAACGTTGCCTTGAGCTGGATTGACATTCGTGATCGGTTGATCGACAGCTAAGGCAATTCCATCGACATACCACAGTTCATAGCCCGCTGTGAGATAGAGGCTGCGGTAGAGGCGATACTTGCCAACAATTCCCCACTCAATGAATCCCGCTAAATCTTCGTCGTCATTTCCTCGATTGACCAAAGTGGTGGCGCCGTTGCGAACGATCGTGTTGCAGTCATAGAAATTTGCCGCTAAGCCGATGCGTCCACGCTGTCCGAGCATCAAGCGTTGGCTCATCGGAAACATCCAATCACCACCGATTTGCACGCCGACCAAAGTGTTGTCTGCTTGCTGATTAAAGAACCCACTATTTCCGCTTGCACCCTGGGATACAAACGTTAGGTCTTCCTCGATATCGATGATGCGAACACCGTAAACAACACTGAAGATATCCCAAGCCCAACTTTTCTTGTTGAACTCATAACTTTGATATTCAGTGCGATAGGCTTGCGAGTGAAACGTGGCGGTATTGAAAGCCTCAAGGTCTGCACCCACGAAGGCACCAGAAGCAAAAAGTGCACTATCGGGATCCGCCGTATTGACAGCGCTCGAACCCGAAGTCAACCAATCGATCGGTCCCACGATACCAACTTCCCAACCATCGGTGCAGTTCCACTTTTTGCCCAAAGTGAAACGGGTACCCACTTCATGGTTGAAACCACCCAACGCATACGATCGAGATAACGAAAAATTATCTTCACCTTCTCGCATGATCCAAAGCGCTTCGGCAGTGCCCACATAGCCATCGTGACAATTGATTTCACAAAGATTGCAGCCGTAAGGTCCGCTCACGCCACCCGCATGCCCTGCGTGATGTTGATGCTGACCGTGATGCCCAACCGCTTCATAGGCGAGAGCGGCGTGATGGCCTTGCATCACGCTGGAATCGGCTAATACTTGGTTTCCATTGGTAAACAGCCCGCCAGGAATACTATTGCCGGCGAGGACCTGGGGTTGCGGAGGAGCAGGTGGCCTAGGAAGACCGGGAGCAATCAACTGCTCGCCCGGCTGCAATTCGCTTTCGAGTTGTTGACGAACTTGATAGCCAGGAGCCTGGTAGGTTGCATTGGTTTGCGGACTATTGATATCCGTAAACCGTTGCTCTTGCCCCATCGCTTGAGGCGTCGTCAACATCCAACCGATTCCGAGCGCAAGCAAGCACTTGGCAGTTACCTGTTGGCCATTGCTGGTCTTGAGGAAAAACTTATTCGACATTTTTGCCCCCGGAACTTCTAACGAACAGTAATCTTGTCTTTAACTGGAACTAAGCAGAGTTTGCGAATCAGTTGCAACACTTCACGAGCCTGCTGTTCTGTATCGGCCTCACCACAAATCTCAATACAACGATCACTCGGTACAATTCGAAGCGTTGTATTGGGATATAAGCGTTGAAGATTTTCATTTAGTTTGGTGATCTCGACCGCAGCCGTACTCTCCAGTGGCAGTATTTCACCCACTTGAATATCCGCGGTTTCCATCTTAGGCTCACCGTTGGCCTCTTCGATCCACAATGTCGCTCGAGTCACCCCGACCTTACCTGGCAACAAAGCGACTTCACCATCCGCTGTCACAATCGCTCGACAGACGGAAGTATCATCGACTTCGCATTTCACCACGTCTTTTTCACCGACACGGATGGTAGTTAAGGCGACTGTTCCAACCTGAATCTTTCGATCTGCAGGCTTGGAGTATTTTTTTACCGAAGCTAAAGTGGCATCTGGGATCTTCTCAGCATCGACTACAACCGGTGGAATCGCATCGGGCGAATCCGCTAAGTTGATAATCTCTCCATCCTTCCCAGTAAGCGATTCAGGAGTCATTGGCTTCGCGATCGATGGGGCCGTTGTTGCAAGAGCCGGGACCGATGCTGTCGCCGCATCCTGCTTGGCTACCTCAGCAGCTTTCGGTGCATCCGAGCTTGTAGCTGTTACATCAAGAGGCAACGCCGCGATGATCATCGGTGGAGCGGGCAAATTCGGTCCGCCGCCACTAGCCGCAGGCTGCGGAATCTGTTTAGACTGCTGCGAAGGGGGTAACGCCGAAACTTTCGAATCGACATCCTTCATCTTATGTGGCGTTGTGTTCTCGGTTTTCCCCGCAACGAACTGTGGAGTTGTGCTTGGCTTAACGACAGCGACCTGCGTCGTTTTCGCGGGCGCGTTGGATGCAGGAGGTGTCGAGGCTTGGACGCTCTCGGTATTGCCAGCCATTGCGCTCGGTTGCTGCCCCAACACAATCGCTTTGGGACGAATCAAAATCGCATCGCGCTTCAATTCATTCTTTTCGGGACTCGAGGGCTTCATGCCACTGGGTGCCACCGTCAGAGCCCCCATCTGCGTCGCTGGACTCTCCGCTGCCTTGGGTGCCACGGAACTTGTAGCATCGGATTTGACCTCGCCTGGTTTCGCAGTGGCAACTGCTTTTGCAGAAGGGTCGGCTTTTGCATTGGGTACAGCGGCAATGTTGGACGGTACAGCCGGCACTGGACTGCTTAATGGCCCAGCCAACGCGTTTGCTCCAGATGCGTTGGGGGCAGGCAGCGTCGCGGGTGGCGACAAATTCAATGAGGGTGCCGCGGGCAACTTCGCCGTCACATCATTTGCATCCGTTGCCTTCAATACCGCAGGCGCTGCAGGTGGCAATACTTTAGATGCGCTCGTCTGAGATGAAGTTGGGGGAATTGTTGCAGACTGCGATACAGTCGCAGGCTTATCGCTCAATCGAAACGAAGCAGGCTCTTGATTTCGCTTCGCCTTATCCGCAGTTGCCGAAGATGATGTAGCCGCAGGTTGACCTACCGGTGCAGCAGGTACCGGTTGGCTCCCAAATTTGATCGATACCGACTCCTGTCCATTGGCACCGACGCGAACGTTAATTTTTGTATCGTTTTGATTGGGCTTGCCAACGCTATTCGACCCCGGCTTGCTAGCTGGCACTGGACTCACCGGAGACGCTGCTGCCGGTGTTGGAGAAGGTGGCGCGGTTGGCAATGGAGGTAGCAAAGCGGGACCAGACGAAGTTCCGTTCGTTGCGTTAGAACGCACTGTTGCCGTTGTTGGACTAGCCGTTGCAGGCGTAACAAGTAATGGCCGTGATGTGGCTGATTGGCCTGCAGTGGATTGGCCTGCAGTGGATTGGCCTGCAGTTTCCAAAGATTTCGTGGGCTGGGCGATCGGCGAAGGTGGCAGAGTAGTGGGGAAAGACGGAAGGGTTAGAGAGGGTGCTGGATTGGGTTCAGCCTGCTTGTCAGAGATCTCATCGGCGACCAACAGCGAACTAGGCGCTACAAGGCACAAGGACCAAATCAAACGCCGAAACGCTTGGCGCTGTTGGTCATCGGTTTGTTTTTGTAGGGGCAAACGCATGCCCGGACTCCTTCTTCGCTAAATCGAATGGAATGTCGCCAAAATAATGTGCGGGAATAGCTACAGCGAACCGCCGTTCATGCATCTCTAATCTGGAGCCCGTTCAACCGCATGCAAATCAGTCGCTGTTGCGACTCGCGTTTGCACGAAAGCAGGCGCGGTTTCCCACTCGTTACTTCTTGTCACTCCTTCCTATCGGGATTCGGGTTATGCCGAGTTGAACGAATTTGCTAGATCTAACAAACGTAACGATCGCAATCGTAATTCCAATAACTCCGAACCCACCCTTAAGAGCGGCCTTTAACATAACTCCACAGAATTCCTTGGCGAATGCCCATGAATTAGCCTCTCCGCACAATCGCCCCCCCTGGTTGAGCGATTTCGGTTCAGGATGTTGGGGCCGATTCAGCCAGCTAACTCGTCGATGCACTGGCGATCAGCTAGGCGATCCCGGGAGTATTCGCGGAGAATAGTTGAGATTGGCGAGCTGCGATTGACGATCCGTAAGGCGTTGGGCTATAAATTTGCCTGCAGGATTGTAGGAAAGTTTTTGTCTTCGACGAAGACACTTCCCTATGATCTTTTGTTCAGCTTGGATAAGCCAAATTGTCGAAGGTCCTTCGAAAATGAAAGGACCTGTGTGTTCCGCTGAGGAGAGATGCCTTCGCGTTCCTAGGCGTTCATGGTTGACGAGCCTTTTGAGGTATCCGTTCTAACCGCAGACCGAGGATGAGGCAGAGGCATACCGACGGAAGTTTCAAATACTTCTGGTGAACGACTCGGATTAGGAATTCATTGACAGGCGATTCCGTAGGAGTAGTTAAGAAATGTCGAATGAAATTGTAAAGCAGTTGGTAGAGTCCGGTGCGCACTTTGGACACCGTGTCAGCCGCTGGAACCCGAAGATGGCACCTTACATCTACGGGCGCAAGAATCTGATTCACATCATCGATATCCGCGAAACATTGCGTGGATTGTTGCGAGCCAAGAAGTACCTTAGCCAAGTTGCGGCTGGCGGAAGCTTGGTATTGTTTGTAGGGACGAAGAAGCAAGCTTCGGATATTGTTCAGCGTGAAGCGACTCGCTGTGGCATGCCTTTCGTCAGTGAACGCTGGTTGGGTGGTGCACTGACCAACTTCCGTACCATTCGTAGTCGTTTGGGTCGTCTGGAAGAGCTGGAAGCGTTGATTCACAGCGACGAGTTGAAGACTTACTCCAAGAAAATGCAATCGGCATTGAATCGAGAGTATCGCAAGATTTATCGCAACTTGAACGGTTTGCGAACATTGAACCGCGCTCCTGAATGCTTGGTCATTATCGATCCCAACAAAGAAAAGAATGCCGTCAAGGAAGCCAAACGATTAGGCATCACGACCGTCGCGTTGATCGATACCGATTGCAACCCTGACTTGATCGATTTGCCAATTCCAGGGAACGACGACGGTATCCGATCGATCGACTTGATCGTATCCCAGTTGGCTGATGCTGTTTTGGCAGGTCGTGCGACCAATCCTGAACTGCAGAAGCAGTCTGGTGGCGATGCAGCCACCGCGAAAGCTGCGGCGCTCGCTGCTGCTGAAGCAGAAAAGAACTAATCGTTTATCCCGAAGAGACGGAAGTCCAATGTTCGCCCGCGTACCGTTTGGTTCCGGGCGACAATTGTTTTGGGACACCCAGATATTTCGATGATCCTTGGCTGTCCAATGCGAAAAAATTGACGCACAGCCTCGCGATCTGAGGCGTCCCGATGATGCTTTCAATCCAACGATCACAATCCAATTATCACAATCCAACTTTGATCGAAAAATTCAACACACCAAGAAACATTTTAACAGGAGCGAAAAATACCATGGCAGAAATCAGCGCCGCCCAAGTGAAAGCGTTTCGCGAAAGAACCGGTTTGCCCTTAATGGACTGCAAGCAAGCTCTTAACGAAGCCGAAGGAAACGAAGAGAAGGCAATCGAAATCCTTCGCAAACGGGGCGAAAAATTGGGCGAAAAGCGAGCTGACCGAGAAACTGCGTTCGGTCGTTTTGGCTTGGCCATCTCCGCCACTGGCACAAGTGGTGCGATGGTGGAATTGAAATGTGAGAGCGCCCCGGTAACGCAAAACGAGGAATTCATTCAATTGGCCGCTGACTTGGCCAAAGCGTTGTCGACTTCGAAGGTCACGACTCCCGAAGAACTGTTAGCCCAGAAATCACCAAGCAAGCCATCGGTCACGCTAGCTGATCAATTGTCGGATATGTTTAACCGTATCCGGGAAAAATTTGAGATCGGTAGAATGTACCGTTTCGACGGTCCGACCGGAGGCTACTCCCACAACAGCGGAACCGTCGCTGGAGTTCTACTGTCGATCGAAGGGGGCAATGACGAAGCAGCTAAGAACGTTGCCATGCACATCGCGGCAATGAAACCACTGTCGCTCGGCAAAGAAGACCTCGATCCCGTCTTGGTCAACAAAGAGCGCGAATTGCTGCGAGCTGCCGCATTGGCAGAAGGTAAACCTGAAGCCATTGTGGACAAGATGGTTGAAGGTCGCCTCAAAAATTTCTATGCCGAACGCGTTCTACTCGAACAACCGTTTGTAAAAGACGATAAGCAAACGGTTGGCCAGTATGCCAAGAGCGTTGGCATGACCGTCAAAGCATTCGTGCATAATGTATTAGGCCAAGTTGGCTAATGACAATAACGCTACTTCGCCGCCAAAACGCCGCGATTTAGTGTGCTTTTGCTCTACCCCCGCGATTGAATCCTCTCGGATTTGATCGCGGGGATTTGTTTAGAGGGCCTTTATTTTTACTTGCTTCGAAACTCGAGAGTTTCCATGACAACCAGCGACACAGCAGCACCGCACTATCGAAGAGTTATTTTAAAACTTAGCGGCGAAAGTCTAGCCCATGCCGGAGAGCGCGGCATCAGCATGGATGAAGTCCAAACGATTGCGATGCAAATCAAAAACGCGCATGACTTGGGATGCCAAGTTGCCGTTGTTGTAGGGGGCGGCAACATCCTCCGAGGGGCTCAGTTCAAAGGCAATGGCGGCTCGCTGATTCACGAAGCGACCGCGCACTACATGGGCATGCTTGCCACCGTCATCAATGCTCTCTCTCTGCAAGATCCACTCGAGATGATCGGTTGCCAATCCAGAGTGATGTCGGCGGTCAAAATGGATGGCGTCTGCGAACCGTTCATTCGACGTCGAGCCATCCGTCATTTGGAGAAAGGTCGCATTGTGATCTTGGCGGGAGGTACTGGTAACCCATTCGTTACCACCGACACTGCCGCCGCGCAACGAGCTTTGGAATTGGAAGCCGATATCGTTTTGAAAGCGACCCGAGTCGATGGCGTGTACAGCGATGATCCCGAAAAAAATCCGCATGCCATCCTGTACCGGGAACTCGATTATGATGTGGTTATTGAAAAAGGTCTGCGAGTGATGGATGGTACCGCGATCGCTCTCTGCCGCGAGCATAAAATGCCCGTTCTAGTTTTCAACTTCAAAAAGGATGGCAATATCGTTCGCGCGGTAAGCGGTCAAAAAGTTGGCACCCGCATCGGACCAAGGCTAAAACCAGGCGAACCTTTGCTTACACTCGCCTAATTGAAGTAAAATACGTTGCAGAGAAGAGCTTTGGGAATCGACCACCCAAGCACCACTGGCTTGGATAGGGTCTGCCGGACCAAGTACCTGCCAGACATGAGCCTATCCGGAAACCACTGGCCGACGGCGTTAGCCGCAGTTTTCGTATAGGCTGTAAGTTCTAACTGTAAAAAGTATCTGCTGTAAAAAGTATCTGCTGTAAAAAGTAATCGAGCAGTTTGTATCCTCTTAAACCACGAAGGAAACCAAGCGATGACAACGGAAGAGATCCTTCTCGATGCGGAAGACCGAATGGACAAGGCGATTTCTATTCTGAAACACAATCTGGCGGGCATTCGCACCGGCCGAGCCAACCCTGGATTGGTGGATTCCGTACGTGTCGAAGTCTATGGATCGCAGACCCCGCTTAAACAATTGGCCAGCGTTGGTGCTCCCGAACCACAACAGATCGTGATTCGCCCTTTCGATCCAAGTATCATAAAAGAGATTGAGAAAGCGATCGTCGCCAGCGATCTCGGACTGAATCCGCAAAGCGATGGGAGATTGATTCGCTTGAACGTGCCGCCGTTAAGCACCGAAGTGCGCAAAAAAATGGTCGCTCGTATCAAAGAGCTCTGCGAAGAATGCAAAGTTTCTGTGCGCAGTATTCGACGGGATGCCAACAAAGCAGCCGACACTGCTGAGAAAGAAAAACTTTGCAGTGAAGATGATCGAGACAAGCTGAAAGAAGAGATTCAAGAGTTAACTAAAAAGTATGAAGCTGAGGCTACGGAACTCGCCAAAGCAAGAGAAAATGATGTGATGGAACAGTCGTAGTCCCTACCGCTTCCATGGGTGCAGAATAGACGTGTCTCAGAACTCAAACCAAACTCTGGAATTTTTCTGCCCTAAATGCAATCAACGCTTGCGAGCCGCTAGCCGCCTTGCTGGTCAGCGGCTCGTTTGTCCTAAATGCCAGCAAAACGTCAAAATACCAGGAATCCAAAATTCTCAGAATGATGATGCTCAATGGCTAGACCTTGAAACGCCAAGCCAAGCAGCCTCATCGCGATCGGACACATCCCCAACCAAATCTGATGACAACGATATTCTTGGTGCAGATATCTTAAGTGCTGAAACACAGCAGCCAAAGCCTCGGTCGGAAAACAAAGAGGTTTCCAAAAAACCTTCCAGCGTTCCGCTCAAAAAGACTTCTCTCTCGGCGACTCCCCCTGTTACAAGATCAGAGCCAACTTCCAGTTCCGCCAATCCTTTTTCCGATTCGAGTGCCTCAACAAACGAACCGGATGCGTCACCGGCCGACGATGAGCTCCCCATGCTCGCGCCAGAGTCGCCCGTATCCGCTGCAAACGTTTTCGCCTCTGACCTTTTTGCGTCGATTCGGCTCGAGGAAGCAGCTTCCACACCCGTTGAGTCGACAACTTCAGGAACGAAATCGAAATCAAAGAATGTCATGGATGCACAAACGGAGGCACATGACTCCGAGTATCGCATCATTTGTCGAACTTGTGGGACGCCACAATACGTGCCACTCCGCAAACAAGGCAAATCGATTCGCTGCCCCGATTGTCACAGCGAGTTCGTTATTCCTCCACCACCGCCGAATTGGAACCCGAAAGCGGTAACCTCCAAAGCTTCATCGAAACGTGTTGATCACGAGGTGCAATTGGCTCCCATCAGTGGACCTGAAGTTGTAACCCCGGAACCAACGCGAAAGTCCGCTCAGGAATATCTCAATAAAGCTGAGCAAGCGAGCATCGACGAACATCTGGATAATGTGTACTCCGCGAGCGACTTTGATTCTCGGGAATTCGTTCGCCGCAACTTTCAAATTTTCAGCGATTTACTGGTCTGGGCTCATATGATTCCTCTGGGCATCCTTACTGGTATCGCGATGGCACTTTTGCTGGCACTAGCTCAAATGTTTTCCGAAAAAGTGCCTGCGGTTGTTTTTGACCTGATCGGCTTGCTCATCGGTGGGTTGATCTTGGGCGTTCATTTCCTCTGCGGTTACTCATTGGTTGACGCTGGTGCTCATCGACGCCCACAAACTCGCTTTTGGCCCCTCGGAAACCTGCCAATGCTCTTCGGAGATGGACTGCCGGTTCTGGCAGCGAGCGTAGTAAGCGCCGCTCCGGGCGCCGTGCTTGGGAGCGTCGCGACGTTGCTGGGTGTTTCGACCATCGTAGCGATCATCCCGATGATTTTGTCATTCTGGATACTCTTCCCTATCACACTGCTTTCCATGTTGAATTCAGAAACGATCTCCACTCCCTTTTCGGCGAAAGTTTTTTCATCATTTAGTTCCGGCAGAGAAGAATGGGGATCGCATTATTTTAAAACGGGTATCGTCGCATTTATCACATTTTTGACACTCAGCGTCGGTTTAACCAACACAGTTATTGCGGTTCTTTCAGGGATCGCTTTACCTTTAGGCTTGTTCTATCTCTACTATCAAACGGGATTACTCGGTTCGCAAATTGCACAGTGGTTGGATGTCGACATCGGTCAAGCCGATGAGGAATCCGTCAGCGAAGCGTTGCCCCGATAGCTTCCCTGTTGGTTTATTCCAACGCATCTCTCCAAAGATCGCCTTGACGGATTTCCTATGCTAACACCCGCCCCCGCACAATTTGGATTTGAAAAGAGTCGCCAGGCATTTGAGCGCGCTTCGAGCCTTATGCCCGGAGGGGTGAATAGCCCAGCCCGCGCTTTTGGTGCCGTGGGGGGCCATCCGCTTTTCATTCAACGCGGTACGGGCCCGTTCCTAGTGGATATCGATGGCAACCATTACCTCGATTACATCGGTAGTTGGGGGCCGATGATTTTGGGCCATGCACATCCAGTCGTCATCGAAGCGATCCAAAGGGCAGCAGAGCAGGGGACAAGCTTTGGCGCACCTACAGGCCGCGAATCCGAACTTTCTGAATTGATCATAGAAGCTGTTCCATCGATCGAAAAAGTTCGCTTGGTTAGCAGCGGAACTGAAGCAACCATGAGCGCTATTCGACTCGCGCGCGGTGCCACAGGACGCGAGAAGATTATCAAGTTCGCCGGCAACTATCATGGACACGCTGATAGTTTATTGGTCGCGGCCGGGAGTTCCGCCGCGAATCTCGGTGTACCCGACTCACCCGGCGTCACACTCGGCACCAGTCGCGATACGATCGTTCTCGAATATAACGATGCTGCCTCGATTCAACGACTCTTCGATGAAATGGGAGATCAGATCGCTGCAGTCATTCTCGAGCCCGTGGTAGGAAACATGGGACTTGTGTTACCCGACCCGCATTTTCTCAAGACACTTCGAGATTGCACGGAGCAGCATGGTAGCGTCTTGATTTTTGATGAAGTCATGACCGGCTTTCGTGTTGCCTACCAAGGTGCGCAGGCACGTTTAGGTATCAAGCCGGATCTCACCACGCTCGGAAAGATCGTAGGTGGAGGTCTACCATTAGGCGCTTATGGTGGTCGACGCGATCTAATGGACCATGTTCTTCCCGCTGGCAAAGTTTTTCAAGCGGGAACGCTCAGCGGCAATCCGCTGGCTACCGCTGCGGGTATCGCAACACTCAAGATTTTGCGTGATCAATCGCCTTACGAATATTTGGAACAGCAGGCAGAACGGCTTGCCACCGGTCTGAGCCAAGCGGCTCAAGCCGCAGGCGTCCCACATCGAGTGCAGCGAATGGGTAGTATGATGACTTTATTTTTCACCGACACCGATGTGATCGATTGGCCCTCGGCCGCCCGAGCGGATCGCAAAAAATTTGCCAAATATTTTTGGGGTATGGTACGGCACGGCGTCTACATGCCTTGCAGCCAATTCGAAGCTTTATTTTTCTCCGCGACGCACACTCCAGATCACATCGAGTATACGATCGACGCTGCCAGAAAAGTTTGCGCTGCATTGCAGGATTAATGTCGATTCACGAACATTGAAATGGTCGAGAGACAAGTTGCGCAGCGTGACTCTTTCCCGTGATTTTATTACCCGATAAGCAAAAGTAAACACTAACAGAGCAGTCAAAAACTTCAAAGCCGCGGCAAACGCCAAGGCCGCTAATGCTCTTTAGATAGGCTTTTACTGCAACTTCTGTTTTCGTTCTGCCCATGGGAGCTGTTTCGAGTAAACCTTCACGCGTTTATCGAGAAAATTCCCAACCGCTTTCGACAAACCTGGCTGCTTGTTGACGAATTGAGCCATTTCCAGACTCGTATCTGGTTCTGCAAGCCACAAGTTACTCGCTTCGAGATCCTTTTCATTGTACGTATGGGTCTTTTCGAGATTCTTCAATGTGCGATCCAAATTTCTACCTGAACTCGATTTGGAGCCCGCGATCAAAAAGAAGCTAAGCTGTCGAAAGATGGGATTTTTCAAAGCATTTTCAGCATTCATCCCCTTCATCGACATAACGGGTGAGATCAGTACAAGTGATTTCACATCCTGTCCCTGCTTCATTCCCGGCAAAGCTGGAAAACTCCAATCGTTGATGGTCCACAGCGTGCCAAACATAGCACCTTCGCCAATACCTATCACGGATAATAATTCAATGTTCAATTTACCTTCGTTATGTTCCCGAATGAGAAATCCCTTCAGCGCTTCCATGTCTTCAGCGACGATAAAACCGTAATCGACTTTCCCCATTTTGGCCAAATCGATTTTGCCATCGCGTGCCGTCGCGGACTGGACACTTTTTCCATGTCCGCGCAAGTCGGGAACCAAAACCGCATAGCCCATATCCTGAAGTTCCTTAGCGAACTTGTAATAAAGAGCTCCCTGCTCCTCCCAGGGATGAAGGAGGATAATCGGTGCAGCTGCCTTCTCCAAGCTGCTGCCGAAATACGTGGCGTTCAGTTGCAGCCCAGTCTTCTTGGTTATGATCTGAATCTCTTCAGGCTCAGGAGTCTTCTTCTTAGAGGCGTCTGGCTTGTCCTGCGCGTCGGCGCTGGGACCATAGGCGATCGAGCCTACGAATATTGCGGAGAACAACAAAACAGCTTTATGCAACTCGCCGAGAAACTTAGGAAGAAATCGCATAACCAAAGCTCCAAGATTTTGATCTTTAAGAATCTGTTTTTAGGGGGGATTCAGGTCGAGCTGCAAACAGGTTGAACAGGGGTCAGGACGGACCTGTTTCTATTTTAGCACAGGCTGAACTTTTTTCCCTACGACTTTAACCCCTTGGACGCGATTTTCCCCCTCGTTTTTATCGTTTTGCAAAGCCTTGCTTCGATGGCAAAATTCCGCAGATCTCTTGGACTTTACTGGGCTAAATCGATACACTAATCACACGACGGGAGCATACCCATTTGGACCTGCCTTTCTAAATCCAGTGCTGGAAAAAAATAAAAGGACCCACCGAGTGACCCAAGGACACTTTTCACCGATTCGATCGATTAGGCCCACCTTCTTCGGGTTGTCAAATATTGCCCGGTGCGGAATCTGCACAATCATCTGTCAGCTCATCTTTGTCATGATCGTTTGCCTGTGGGCCGATGCAGCCCTCGCGCAGCGCGATCTGAAAGATATTCCCACTCCCGATCCCAAAGCGGAACTTGCCGCCATGCTGGTCGATCCGAATTTGGAAGTGAATCTCTACGCCAGCGATCCGGCGATCACCAAACCCATTCATATGAACTTTGACGAAAAAGGAAGATTGTGGGTCGCTACCAGCGAGGTCTACCCGCAAATTCTGCCAGGTGAAACGGCCAACGATAAGGTGGTTGTTCTAGAAGATAAAGATGGCGATGGAATTGCGGAATCTTCGACCGTTTTCGCCGATAACCTCCTCATCCCTACAGGAATTCTCCCAGGAGATGGAGGAGTTTACATTGCCAATAGCACCGATTTAATTCATCTCTCCGATTCCGACGGCGATGGCAAAGCGGATAAACGGAAAGTCGTTCTCAGCGGGTTTGGTACGGAAGACACCCATCACCTGCTGCATACGTTGCGTTGGGGTCCGGATGGCCGGATGTATCTCAATCAATCGATTTATATTCACAGCCATATCGAAACACCCTACGGCGTCAAACGACTGGATGGGGGCGGTATCTGGCGCTATGAACCCCGCACCGATGAACTGGAAGTTCTCTGTCGCGGTCTGGTCAATCCCTGGGGACATATTTTCGATCGATGGGGACAATCGTTCGCAACCGATGGCGCTGGCTATGAAGGAATCAATTATGTTTTCCCAGAATCTGTCTTCATGACTTCGCCGGGCGCCACACGCTGGCTTTCCGGTCTAAACCCCGGAAGTCCCAAGCACTGTGGCCTTGAAATTATTTCGGGCGGCCACTTCCCCAATGAGTATCAAGATCGATTCGTGACCAACGATTTCCGCTCTCATCGAGTTTGCATGTTCGAAATCAATCGAACCGAAGAAGGCTATGTCAGCACGCAACATCCTGAAATCATCCGTTCGCAACATACTGCTTTTCGGCCCATCGATGTGAAGATGGGGCCGGACGGCGCGATCTATGTAGCCGATTGGTACAACCCGATTATTCAACACGGTGAAGTCGATTTCCGCGACCCGCGCCGCGATCGAAAACATGGTCGTATCTGGCGCATTTCTTACAAAGGCCGCCCTGCGGTTGCTAAACGAAATTACGCGGAAGCTTCTTCCGAACAACTTATCGCTTGGCTTGAGGCGAGCGAGGAATGGGTTCGGCAATGGTCCAGACAAGAACTTAAAACACGTCCCGCCGATCGGATTATTGCACTAGCTCAAAACTGGATCGATTCTTCCGCTAGCCCCGAACAAAAAGATGCTCGACTCCGAGAAGCTATTTGGTTGGCAGTTGCCGTCCGTCGTCCCCAAACCGAATGGATGGAACTGCTGAGAAAAAGCACCGACGCTCGACAACGCTCTGCCGCAGTCCGAGCGATAGGCTGGAATCACCAAGACTTTGCCAACTCACTCCCATGGTTGACTGAAGCCGTTCAAGACGGTGATTGGCAAGTTCGCCTAGAGGCGGTTGCCGCTTTGGATCGAATCGGAACATCGGATGCGATTGCAACGGCAATCCAAGCGGCGGATCGCCCCCTCAACAAATTTATCGATTTCGCTCTCTGGTCAACCCTGAACCGACACGAAGACAAATGGCTCCCGTTGATCGCAACACCGGAGAGCCCCTTCCGACAACCGAAACGATTCCTCTTTACCGCCTCGGCCGCCAAGAGCGGCTCCGCTCTCAATCTGCTCGCCCAGGAACTCGTCGGTGGCAAACTTCCTGCCGATTATCAAGATCAAGCGATTCGCATCTTATGCGAACGCGCTGATCCAGCAACCGTGGGTGAACTGCTTCGTTGGCTCATCGATTCTTCCGCCGAACCCCAATGGATGCTAACACAATTGCGGCTGCTGAAACAAAAAACAATCGATCGAAACTTTGTTCCCAACAAAGCAGACCAAAGCCTTGAGAAACTTCTCAACAAGCTTCAAACATCTGCACCTAATGTGGAATTACAACGCGAAGCGGCCGCAATGATAGGCACCTGGAAACTCACTCAGTTATCAGCGGTTTTGAAAAGCACGATCGATTTATCCATCGCCGATAAAGACAACGCAGATAAACTGCAATCCGCGATCGCTGCGATCTACGCGCTCGGATCGCTCGATCAACCAGAACTAGCAGAATATTTAAACTCAATGGCAACAGATCAAAAACTTTTCTCTGGACTCCGCGGCGCAGCCGCTCTATCGCTCGCAACCAAAAACGTGCAGCGCTCAGCTCAACTTCTTGTCGCAATGATTTCCGAAACGAAAGAAGGGACGGCCGATATTGCACCGCTGGATGGACTTCTCGGCCGCCAAGGCGGACCGGCCGCCATTCAAGCAGCACTGGCTCAAGATGTTTCCTGGAGCCCCGATTCCGCCAGGGAAGTCATTCGACGCATTCAAGCCAAGAATATCGTGAATGAAGAACTGATCGCCAGAATACAAGCTATTGGTAAACTCTCCGATACTTCTTGGAAGTACACCCCCGAGTTGGTCAAGGAATTGACCGAACTGGCTCGCAGCGAAGGTGATCCATTGCAAGGGGAAGTAATCTATCGCATCGCTGAATTGCAGTGCGTTCGCTGCCATGCCATCGGCCCCGCCGGCGGACAAATCGGCCCGAATCTCGTTAGTCTCGGAGGAAGCTCTGCGCCCGATTACATCATCGAATCACTCCTGGCTCCCGATGCCAAAATGAAAGAAGGCTTTCAATCGCTCGTGATACAAACGGATGATGGTGAAGTACTCACTGGCTTACAACGCAGCCGAACCGAAGAACAAATCGAATTGCTTCTGGCCGATGGTCGTATTGTTAAAATTGCAACATCGTCCATTGAAGCTATCCGCGAAGGTAAGTCGATTATGCCCGCCGGGCTGGTAGATCGATTGGACAAAAAACAATTGGTCCACTTGGTTCGTTTTCTCACCGAACTGGGCCGCAATCCTGCGTACTCTGTTGGAACAGAGCCGATTGTTCGCTCCTGGCAGTCCTTACAACACTCACAAGAAGCCCATGTGCTGATCAATCGAACCTCCGTAGATTCAGTAGCCAGCAAAGATCCTCGACTGAATTGGACAGATTTGACTAGCTTAGTAAATGGAACGCTTCCCACGACAGGACTCCCGACTTTCCAGCCACATCGGGATACTCCAGCCACCGCCTACGTACGATTTGCAGTCGAACTTCAAACGGCTGGTAAAGTCCGATTCAGCAACAGTTGCCAAACCCAGTTGCCTTTCTATTTGGATGGGCAGCCAAAGCCGTACGCCTCTGAGCTCGATTTGGATTTAACAACTGGCATCCACTGGATCGTCATGGGTATCCCTAAGGACAAAGGCATTGAATCGCTTAAGGTTCAAGTCCAAGCAGCCTCCGGTAGCAGCGCGGTCGTGCGACTCCTCACTATCGCCGAGGCAATCACACTGACATCGAACAAGTGAGCGTCAGGCTTCGCGATCCGCAAGTCTCGGTATCCGTAGGTATTTCAGGTCGGAAGTTTTTCAATCTAGGATGTGACTGTATGTCTCAAAGTAGCCTGAGATGGTTTCTTCTCGGTGCTGCCTGCATATTACTGTCCATACCTGGTTGCGGCGGCTGTCGAAATACGGACACAAGTTCCGATAATTCACCATCCGAAAAGTCGGATGCAGTCGTAATCATCTCCGAACCACAACCACTTCCTTTCGGCAACGAAGTGAACCGCATGTTGGTAAAACCCGGACATGTCGCCGAAGCACAACAAGAATTCAAAACGGGCCCAATCGATATTAACGGACGAATCGAAGGCCAGACCTTCTCAAAATCGGGGGCTCCCTTACCCGTGCCCGGTAGTCGCTGGAGTCTCAATTTCGCCCGCGATGCTGCCTTGCCGAATCGTCAAACCAAACGCTTCGATCTACGTTTTTTCATTAGCCCTAGCTACGAAAGGGATGAAAGTTCGACCTTTCCGGTCAACCCAGACTTAAGGACGGTTTTGATCGATCGCAACACTGGTACCCCCGTTGTTTCTCCTCGCCCCACACCAACGACTCCCATACCGGGCCATCAATATTTCTTCGTGGTTTTGTCAGAGCACCGTGATGACTACGAATATCTTTCCAAGTCCGACCTCGTTTCGTGGCAAGCGCTCGAAGTTTGGGATGGCGAGGTACAAGCCGCCTATCAATTTGTGCTATGCAATCGTGCAAATGACCGTTGGATGCTCCCTTCTACATTCTTCGGCTGGACAACGACCGCTTTTCTGATTTGGGATGATGTTGATCCCGAGACATTATCGTCTTCCCAAAAACAAGCCCTGATCGATTGGCTTCATTGGGGTGGACAACTCATCGTCAGCGGACCATCCAGTATCTCACGATTGTCAGGTTCATTCCTAGAACCGTACCTCCCCTTACAAAACTGTGCCACGGTCGCATTTGATCAAAGCAATCTCGATTTTCTTAACTCAAACTGGGCACTGCGTGAGCCTAAGGCCAGTCGATTAACTCCGCGAGCTACACTTTTGCCGGAATCGACGGAAACCACTTCGACCAACAACACCCCTGGCGTGGTGATACCACAACCAACAGCCAATGAATTGGACCAATCCAAATTAGAGCCACTCATCCCTACCTCCAAAGATCAAGTGGATAACCTTGGTCCTTTACCCGAGCGAGTGATTCCGAAATTGCAGGGGGAATTGATGCCCGCGAGCAAGTGGCTTGAGAATACCGGCAACCTGGTCGCCCAAAAAACTGTTGGAAGAGGCCGTGTGGTCCTCTCCACGCTCTCACTTTCCGAACCTCTATTCGCTCGTTGGCGAAGTTTTCCAAGTTTCATCAATGCCACAATGCTTGGCCGACCGCCGCGAGGTTGGCAAGAGAATAATTTCAATTCTCGACAAACCTGGATGTATCGCCCCAATCAAGAAACAGACTCACGAGTAGCTACACGATTTCGTATTTTCTCCAGAGATGGATTGGCAAGCAATATCGATGAACAAATCCTCTTCGAGCCCGCCGCTGAGAAAGCTCAACAGGATCTATCTTGGAAAGATATCGAGAAAACCGGGAGTGTCATCAGCGGTTGGGATGGCGATCCGATCAATGGAATTGGCGCTTGGAATTCCTCATCTTCCACATCCAATGCGGCCAAAGATTTACTGCGAAATGCCGCCGGAATCAACGTTCCCAAAGTTGGAACCATTGTTCTGCTGCTCCTTGCTTATTTGGCATGCCTCGTCCCGCTGAACTGGTTTATCTTTTACATCCTGGGCAAAGTCGAGTGGGCCTGGGCCGCAGTACCTGTCATCTCGATCGGCGGCGTTATTACCGTTGCCTACATCGCTCAACTCGATATCGGCTTCGCTCGCTCCTACACCGAAGTCGCTGTGGTCGAAGCCTTTGCAGACCATCCGCGGGCCCATGTAACACGTTATTCGGCAATCTACTCCTCGCTTTCAACACCGTACCGATTAACGCTTAATTCCGATAGCGGCGTAACGGTTCCGATGATCTCGCGCGAGCGAGAATTCGCCTCATCGTTGGTCGAAACCGTACGATTTGATTACGGTTCGGCGGATGGAAACTTTCTCTACCCGCTAAACATTCTTTCAAACTCCACCACATTTCTACACACCGAACAAATGGTCGATCTTGGCGGTACATTTCAATTTAAATTTGAGGATGAATCAAAAACAAAATTCTCTCTCACCAATCAAACCCAGTATTCATGGGATGTCGTTGCCGCAGTTCGACGCAACTCCGATGGACTCCTGGAAGCCGCATGGATCAACCAACTCCCAGCGAACTCAAGCAGCACCACCGAATTCAACACCGCGGATCTAACAAAGCTTGCGAACTTTTGGAATTGGCGCCGAGGTTCCAATCAGGATGAGACTGATTTCGCAACAAACGACGTTTCGAAATTTTCCGTCATGGTGCGAGCGATCAGCGGACTATCGTTTATGAGAGCTGGTGAAATCCGCGTACTAGCCTTTGCCCCGAATTCGATCGAAGGCTTTGACGTACAACCCGCTGCTGGATCGATACTAGAAAATACGGTTCTGCTGCTGCACGTTCGTTGCGGCGAATACCCAACTCCAGAACCCGATCGCAGTTTACCTTCGCGACAAATGAGCAGCGAAGCGCAAAAACGTGAGCTCGAGGGTAGCGACGATTCGACTATAGACGCCGAAGTGAACTCGGAAATTGAAAGCGATACTCAAATTCCATGATCGACTTGGCTCATCCGTGAACACATCTCTAATCTGAAAGATGCGTGACCCATCATGATAGAACTGACTGGCTTTGGTAAAGATTATGGCGACTTCACAGCCGTCAAGGATCTGCATTTACGTATCGAGAAGGGAGAGCTTTTCGGATTTATAGGTCCCAACGGCGCCGGTAAAAGTACCACAATCCGTTTCCTGGCAACCTTGCTGAGAGCGTCGCGCGGCGACGGCTCCGTCAACGGTTTCTCGGTAAACCAATCCCCAATGGATGTCCGTCGCAGCATCGGTTATATGCCTGACGACTTCGGTGTTTACGATGGCATGAAAGTATGGGAGTTCCTCGATTTTTTCGCTGTGGCCTACAAAATTGGAAGGACACAACGCCACAAAGTGATCGTCGACGTGCTCGAGTTGCTCGACTTGACCCACAAACGAAATGATTATGTAAACGGCTTGTCACGCGGCATGAAACAACGCCTGTGCCTCGCGAAAACCTTGGTGCACGATCCCCCAGTTCTTATTCTCGATGAACCAACCAGCGGTCTCGATCCACGCGCACGAATCGAAGTCAAAGCACTATTAAAAGAACTGCGAAAAATGGGAAAAACGATTCTGATTTCCAGCCATATTCTTTCCGAACTAGCGGATTGCTGCACTTCGATCGGTATTGTGGAACGGGGACAACTCTTGATGCACGGCCCAATAGATTCCGTCTATCGGCAGATTCGACGCAATCGTATTGTCGAAGTCCGTTTCATCGAAGGTATGGATGCCGGCGTTTCCATCATTCGCAGCTCTCCACACCTGCGTGGACTCGATATGGAAGGCATGAAACTCACCGCCGAACTTGAAACCGACGATGAAGGCTTAGCGGAACTACTAGACGAATTGATCCGACAAGGAGTTCGTATCAAAAGCTTCAACGACAAGGACCCAACCTTGGAAGATGTCTTTATGCTGGTCACTAAGGGACTCGTCGCCTAAGCCACGAGACCACGCTGACATCAGCCCATTAGACCTTGAATGGCTATTGATAGGGAACGAATACGTTTTGTGGGTCGATCGCTCTTTGGATACGCTGCGCAAAAGATAACGCATCGTAACTGCCGATGATGATGTTTCCTTCGCCGCGGACGACCACACCCCGCAGTTTCGCTTCCTGCAAGAGATACGGTAATTCGCCCCAAGCAAGAGAACTATCGAGCGCGATCCAAACCGCATTCGCAGCGGCCGAGTAACGCCGAACCGCCCCGATCCGTTTCAATCGTCGATCCAAGTTCTCAACATCCTGGAGTGTTAATGGTACTCTTACTAGGTAACGCATTTCGTCGCTCCAAGCCAGTTCGGCTGCCTCGCTCCACCACTGCGTTTCCTTTTCACCTAACCACTCCTCTCCACCCGATAACCCCAAGTGATCGCGAATCCTTTTGGCTAAGGTCGAGGTGGTTTCCTCGTTGCCGGCGATACGGATATAAAGATTTGCCTCGCCATCCAGTTCGATAGCTACGATATCGATGGGCAATAACATCAAAGCGCTGATATGATTCAATGCCGCTGGCAGTGAGGAACAGGTCAACTTCAATGTCCTGTACCCGGTAGGAGCAGGAAACACTTTCAACGTGATTTCAGTCAGCACCCCCAGTCGTCCAAGGCTTCCGACCATCAACTTCGGTAGATCAAAGCCAGCGGCGTTCTTGACGACCTTTCCACCGCCTCGGACTAAGTGACCAAGCCCATCGATGAACTGCACACCCAAAACGAAATCACGCAAACCACCAAATAATAACCTTCCAGGGCCACTCACACCCGTAGCGATCGTTCCACCGAGCGTTGCCCCTCCTCGCACAAACAAGGGATCAAAGGGAAGGAACTGCCCCTCGGCTTCCAATAGGCTCTTGAGCTCACTAATTCTCGTACCACTTTTGGCGGTGATCGTGAATTCAAACGGCTGATATTCAATCACTCCGCTCCACGCAGCCATCGAGTAACGCTGTACATCATCCCGATTGACAGTCGCCAAGTGAGGCTTGGTTTTATTTCCAATGGGCAGAAATTTCTGGCCATGCTCCGCGCAGTGCTTTACCCGCTCCACAATTCCGCGGAGTTCACTGTCGATTTGGATCGCTTGAATCATCGCAAATTCTCCCTGCAGCGTCCAACTCTATTCACGTGCAATAACTCCCGCTTCTTCCAACGGATGCAAACCATACAGCGACAGCGCAGGAGCTTCTCCGCTTGGAAACATTTTGCCGCGATTCGCGACTTCGTTAGGATCACATCCCAAGCGAATTCGTCGCATGCAATCCAAGGAGGCTTCGTCATACATTCCCGACAGAAACTGACGCTTCTCCATCCCAACTCCATGTTCTCCAGTAATCGATCCACCGAGATCAATACAGAGTTGCACAATCTTCGCGGCCAGATCTTCAGCCCGTTCCAACGCTCCCTTTTCGCGTCCATCGTACATGATCAATGGATGCAAGTTGCCATCTCCAGCATGAAAAACATTTGCGACTGCTATCCCCGCTTCGCGACTCAGTTGTTCTATCTGTCGCAACGCGAATCCGAGTTTTCCGCGGGGAACCACCCCATCTTGCACGATAAAGTCAGGACTCAAGCGTCCCACAGCGGAAAAAACACTCTTGCGCCCCTTCCAAATTTTCAATCTCTCTTCAGTGGAAGCCGCAACCAAAATGGCCGAAGCACCCGATTGCTGCAGCAGTGGTTCCAATCGCAAGCGATCCGCGGCCACCGAGTCTCGAGACCCATCCAGCTCAACGATCAGCACCGCCTCGACATTCTCCGGATACTTGGCCCCCACCGCTTCATGAGCCGCCTTCATGCTCAAGCGGTCCATGATCTCCATAGCTCCCGGCAAGAGCCCTGAAGCGATGATATGCGCTACTGCCTCTCCGGCTCGTTCCAAAGTATCGTAACCTGCCAATACGGTGAAATAGGCTTCGGGCTTTGGAATCAATCGGACGGTTACCTCAGTGGCAACACCCAATAGACCTTCACTCCCCACAAATAGACCGAGCAAATCAGGACCTGCACCCTCTAAACTTGCCGAACCCAATTCAACCACTTCGCCGTCTGCCAACACGACACGGACGGCCAAAACATGATTGCTTGTCATGCCGTACTTTAAACAATGCGCACCACCCGCATTAAACGCTAAATTACCGCCTATTGTGCACACCTGTTGGCTCGAAGGATCAGGAGCGTAATGCAAGCCATATTTTTCGGCAGCCTTCGAGATCGACAAATTGAAAACACCAGGTTGAACGACAGCTATCCGCCTCTCCGGATCGATCGATAAGATTCGATTCATTTGGTTCAAAGCGATCACAATCCCTTCACGATGCGGAAGTGAACCGCCCGAAAGACTTGTACCGCTTCCCCTCGCGACAAAGGGAACTCCAAATTTTTGGCATAGTTTGATCGTTTCAACAATCTCAGATTCGTTCTCTGGAACAACGACCGCTCGCGGCAACACTTGGAAAGCCGTCAGCCCGTCCGATTCAAATGCCGCTAACGTAGCCTTATCCGCCAAGAGTCGTTCAGCGGGAAAAATCTTTGATAACTCGCGCATCAAAGAGTAACTGTCTACGACATCGGTATTGCTGGTGGCTTGGAGGGTCATGACGCTTTATAGGTTGGAGGAGACCAGAGCGGGCACTGTACGCGAATCACGCGACTTAACCAACGTGAACCAATGCCGCTTCTTTCTCTGCTGCAGCCGCAGCAGCCAGAGCGGCTCCCGGTTCAAGGTTATAGCCTTCCGTTTGGAGTATCGACTCCAAAGCCGCTAAAACTAGAGTGACATGGCGGCGACTAGAGCTCTCACCCATCAGTCCAATACGCCATGCTTTTCCTTTGAATGGACCTAAACCCGCACCAATCTCAATACTATACTCCTCTAAAAGTCGGCGACGCACACGTGCATCGTCCACTCCTTCCGGAACGTGGATCGCATTCAATGTTGTCAATGAATGCTTTGGAATATAGCGAATTCCCATCGCTTCGAGACCAGCTCTCAACATGCGATGGTGCTTGGTGTGACGAGCAATCCGATTGGCCAAGCCTTCTTCGACCACAATTTGTAACGCTTCACGCAATGCATAGGTCATGTTGATCGGCGCCGTGTGATGATAAGCTCGATCGCTTCCCCAATAATTTCGCAGCATCGACATATCCAAATACCAGCTGGTCACCTTGCCTTTTCGTTTGTCCATCACTTCCAAGGCCCGAGCCGAAAAGGTCACAGGCGCCAAACCAGGAGGGCACGACAAACACTTTTGTGTACCCGAATAACATGCATCAATTTTCCATCGATCTACCGGTAAGGAAACTCCTCCCAATGAAGTGACTGCATCCACCAGCAACAGAGCACCATGGTTCTGCACGATCTGGCTGATCTCCTCCATCGGTTGATGCATACCGGTAGATGTCTCAGCATGTACCAAGCCGACGACCTTTGTATTGGGATGGACCCGAAGCATTTCGGCAATCTGATCTGGATCGACGCTCGTTCCCCAGGGGACCTCAATGGTGTGCACGACCGCGCCATAGCGTTGGGCCACATCCTTCATGCGGCCCCCAAACACACCTGCGACACACACTATCATTTCGTCGCCCGGCTCAATCAAATTGCATACACAGGCTTCCATCCCAGCGCTGCCCGTGCCGGAAATCGCCAGAGTCATCTCATTATTGGTTTGAAAAACCTTTCGCAACAAGTCACGAGTCTGATCCATAATTCGAAGATAGCAGGGATCCAGGTGACCCAATGTCGGCGCTGCCAAAGCCCGCAGCACGCGAGGTGCAACGTCGCTCGGCCCAGGCCCCATCAAGACTCGCTGCGGAGGAAACTGAAGATCTTGCTCTGCAATCATTGCTCGCCCATACCCTTAGAGAAAGAAATTGAACCCGCGTTTCTCGCCCGATTTAGTTTTTGACTACCCTATTGTCGTATCCGCACGTCCAATTGTAAACGCACCCCTTGAAACCAAAAGGTGGCATTTTCCAGCGAACTCGGAGCTCTGGCCACTTTGCGTGCCAAAATCGCTGAATCACCTGAAAATCTCCCGCGAATACTGCGGAAAATCGGAGAACGATAGCTTCTTTTTTTGAACTATCCCGGCAGATTGGTCGTAGCGACTCGTCAACAAAAATCCGAATCTCGCCCCAGCCCCCGTATTCAATCACTTCGATTCGCTCTTCGACTCTGGCTCGCGCTTTTGGAATTGTTCCAGCGTCCATTGCTTTGCCATAGCGATCGGCGTATCTTCACCTTCCTCCAGAGCAATGATTTTCTCTTTGGTGGCGGGGTCTGCGATGATTCCCAAACCGATCATAGCGCAGTAACGCATAATTCCTATCTCGGCACCAAAGCCGAACTTATCGTAAATGATGGTGACATACAATTCTGAAAATTTCGCTTCCGGCTTCCCTTCTAAATATTTTCCCATTCCCCATAAAGCGCTCATTCGCGACACCGTACCTGCCTGAGGGTTTTTCGGCAAATATCGCTCGATGCTAG
>JBIKMB010000352.1:0-4574 GCA_044359485.1 Pirellulaceae bacterium
AGTCCGGTGTGTTCGCCTTTGATCACCAAGGTGACCAGATATGGCATGCGGACGTTGGAAGCAAGACCAATGGATGGGGGACGTCGGCCTCGCCCGTTTTATATAAGGATCTTGTTTTCATCAACGCAAGTGTCGAAAGCGAATCGCTGATTGCGCTGAACCGCAAAACGGGAAAGCAAGTCTGGAAAGCCGCGGGAATTCGAGAAGCGTGGAATACGCCCTTAGTCATCCGTTCCGAGTCTGGTCGCGAGGAATTGGTAATTTCAACCCAAGGCAAGATATTGGCATTCGCTCCGGATAGCGGCCAGGCATTATGGAACTGTAACACCGACATCGGTTGGTACATGGTCCCATGTATTGTTGCACACGCTGGCACGGTGTACTGCCTCGGCGGACGATCTGGAACGGCATCCCTTGCCGTTCGCGGAGGCGGAAGTGGTGACGTAACGCAAACCCACCGTTTATGGACCAGTGAAAAAGGTTCGAATGTATCGTCCCCTGTGTACTTAAATGGTCGCTTATATTGGGCACATGAGTCGCGCGGAATCGCGTATTGTTTAGATGCAGCGAGCGGAAATGTCATTTATGAAAAACGCTTAAATCGCGCCGGGCAGTTCTACTCATCGGCACTTCTGGCCGATGGCAAACTTTATTACGTAAGCCGAGAAGGCAAGACGTTTGTGTTGGCAGCGAAGCCTGAGTACGAGGAAATCGCCGTTAACGATCTCAGCGACGGTTCGGTGTTTAACGCATCTCCTGCTGTCGCCGGCAAGCGATTATTGATCCGTTCAGACAAATTCTTGTATTGCATTGGCCCATAGATCTTTGAGCACACTCATTAGTTGAGATTGCTGTGGAGTGAAGGCGAGCGACAAATAAAAGTAGTCGTTTGCAATGATCTGGCGCGGTAGTGAAAAGACCGTCGAGGGAATGGAAAATGTGAGCTAAGGGCTGTTCGGTAGAGAACTGTATGGAATTGAGTCGGGAGGGTTGTTTAACAACCGGGTGGGCACGAGGAGTGCTGTTGAGCACATCAGTGTGCTCACTTGGAATACACCCTCGTTCTGCAGAATCCCCAAAGGGATGGCTTCGCTTCCATGTTCCCATTAGCCGATGGCTTTAGCCACGGTTTTGCCTTTGGGCTTGAACCTCCGCGGAACGTGCCAACACAGTGCCTCAACACAGTGCCTCAACACAGTGCCTGGCACCCGGATGGCACCTTCCTCAACACATTGCCTGGCACCCGGATGGCACCTGGCACCCGGATGGCACCGTGCCTGGCAACACAGTGCCTGGCACCCGGATGGCATCTGGCGCCCGGATGGCATCTGGCGCCCGGATGGCACAGTGAGTGGCACTTATGGGATGCGCGGCCGCCGGGGCAGGAAATGTCGAAACGAATCTCGGGCGGCCAATGATATGGCGGACGTTCCCAACAATTCGTCAACCTCTACTCGGAAATGACCAGAGAATTGAATTCATGGCATGTGATTTGCTGCTAGACATCCAAAAGGATGCTGCACATCCAGGAGCGTTTTCCACCCCAAGGACGACTTCCAACACGAAATGTCTGCATAATCAGATTCCGCCGAACAACGGAACTCGGAAAGAAAAACTGGTGGTTTGGAGTCTTTGTCTGATGCAACTGCGACGCATATTATGTCCAGTCGATTTTTCGGCCTGCAGTTTACGTGCAGCCGAATATGCCTTTGAGCTCGCTTTTCGATTTCGTGCGAGCGTTGAAGTGGTGCATGTATGGCAACCGGTGGGGGGAAGATTTGATCTGTTTGGCCCTCCGTCGGCTTATGCGGGCGAAGAGGCAGAAGTGGGACGCGCTTTGGAACGCATCAAGCCCAGATATACAGAGGTCCTATGTCGCCATCATCTGTTACTGGGGGATCCAGCGGATGAAATTGTCCAACTAACGGCAGAGCACCAAATCGACTTAATCGTTATTGGAACGCAGGGAAAAACGGGGCTCTCACGTTGGATTTTAGGGTCCGTTGCCGAGCGGGTTCTGCGACGGGCAACCTGTCCAGTGTTGACTTGCAAGCAGCAGCCTGAGAAAGAACATTCACCATCAATTGATGTTAGAATGAGTTTCTCAACATATTAACAAACTTACAAAAGTCACTTATTCGATTATAAATAATACACCTTTTGCAATCGAATTGATCACCGATATATCCTCGAGAAGAAAACCTATTTCTAATGAATTTACCTGCTCGTGAACTTCAACTTTTAGTTGTCGATGATGAAACGGATTTCCGTGAGACGGCCGTCAGCTACTTCAAGCGTCAATCGTATCAGGTCCAATCGGCAGCCAGCGCCGAAGATGCATTACAGATCCTGCGTAATTCAACTTTGGATGTCGCGGTAATCGATCTGCACATGCCGGGTATGAATGGCTTGGATTTGCTGGAACGGATGCGAGAAGAAGATCCACAGCTTCAAATTGTGATGTTGACCGGTGGCGCGTCGGTGGAATCGGCTGTCGAAGCTATGAAGCGTGGTGCAGCAGATTACTTAACCAAACCTATTCGTTTGGCCGAACTGGATGTCTTGATTCAGAAAGCGTATCAATCAGGACAGGTACAACGTGAGAATATTCAATTGCGACAGGCTTTGCGGCGAACCGTGCAAGCTTCACGATTGATTGGCAAATCGCCAGCGATGGAGCAGGTTTTTCGGTTGATCGAGCGTACAGCGACTTCAGAAAAACCTATTCTTATCGAAGGGGAAAGCGGCACCGGCAAGGAGTTAGTGGCCCGCGCGATTCATCAAGCAAGTCCGTTGTCGGACAAGCCGCTAGTGGTCATTAACTGTGCCGCGTTGCCAGAAACGTTGCTCGAAAGCGAACTGTTTGGCCATGAAAAAGGAGCCTTTACCGGCGCGATTGCTGCGAAACCTGGATTATTTGAAATCGCTGATGGCGGGACCCTTTTCATCGATGAGTTTGGAGAGCTCGCAGGTCCATTGCAGGCAAAATTGTTACGCGTTTTGGAAGATGGAGTGATTCGCCGAATCGGTTCGGTCAAGGAACGTAGGGTTCGCGCTCGCATACTTGCTGCCACCAATCGGAATCTTTTGGATGAAGTGCGTGCCGGCAGGTTCCGAGAAGATCTCTACTATCGCGTCAATATTTTGACGATCCATCTTCCTCCCTTGCGAGAACGCCATGGCGATGTTGCATTGATCACCCGGTCATTCCTAGGGACAACTTGGAAATTGGAAGATGGGGTCATGGATATCCTGGAAAACTACAGTTGGCCAGGCAATGTTCGACAATTGTTAAACGCGCTAGAGCGGGCCAAGATCTTAGCGGACGACGATCACATTCGAGCTGCAAATTTACCCCCAGAAATTTTGAGCAGCGATTCAGCACCGGTGCTCGCCAAGGCAGGCACACAGGTCGATTTGGAAACCCTCAATCGGCTCCATGTCATCGAGGTTCTCAAACAATATCAAGGCAATAAGGCTAGAACTGCTCGAGCGCTCGGCATAGGAAGACGATCTTTATACCGCCTATTGGAAAAATACGGCCTTCACACCACCGAAGTGGGGGCCCCATACAGCCATGAGGATCCTGATTCCTCCCAAGACAGCCTCGACTGATTCGAGTAGACTTAACTGGAAGCGGGGCGTCGGTTGAATGCACCGTTTTTCCTATAAGCCCCAAGTCGTCGGTAAAATATATGCGGGTCGGCCTCTTTATTCCTTGTTACATTGATCAATTTTATCCTGATGTCGGTTTAGCCTCGGTTGAAGTATTGGAAAAGCAGGGTGTTACGGTTGAATTTCCCTCAGCCCAAACCTGTTGCGGGCAACCGATGCTGAACACCGGCTGCGTGGATTCGGCCCGTCCCTTAGCCGAGCGATTCGTTGAAATATTCGCAGACTACGACTACATCGTATCTCCTTCTGGAAGCTGCACTTCGATGGTAAGGCATCACTTCCACGACCTCATTCCTCATAATGCTGCGTACGGCAAGGTTCAGAAAAAGAGTTTCGAGCTTTGTGAATTCTTGCACGACGTTCTCGGTTTAACCCAGTGGGACGGAGAATTCCCCTATCGAGTCGGGATCCACCAGAGTTGCCACGGCTTGCGAGAATTACGACTGGAAAAAAGCTCCGAAGAGATGCTCAAAAGGCCCGGCAAAGTGCGAGGATTATTACAGTCCTTGCGGGGCATTCAGCTCACGGAATTAAGCCGTCCCGATGAATGCTGTGGTTTCGGCGGAACATTTGCGGTCGCCCAAGAGGCGATTTCGGTGATGATGGGCGAGGATCGATTGGCGGATCATCGTCAAGCTGGCACCGATGTATTGACGGCTACCGATATGAGTTGTCTGATGCATTTGGAAGGCTTGGTCCGCCGACAAAAAATGCCGATCGCCGTGATGCATATTGCCGAAATATTGGCAGGACGTAAGCCCACCCGACCTCATTCCCCCGTGCCCGTAAAGTCGACTTAGAGTTTTACACCGTTTACCAAAGAATGCAGTGGCCATGAACGCACCGATTCACAAAGAGCACGCGGAACTCGCGACTGAATTCGTCCATAACAGGGAACG